>JAAYSX010000085.1 GCA_012518255.1 Candidatus Epulonipiscium sp.
TATGATATTCCGGCTTTATTTGTAGTAGGCTGGAGGGGAGAACCAGGTATAGCAGATGAGCCCCAACATAAATTTCAGGGAATCATTACAGAGGATTTATTTAAATTACTGGGTATTAAGCATGAAATTATAGATGCAGATACAAATCCTAAAGAATTAGAGTCTATTTTTATAAAAGCTAAGAACGAACTAAATAATAATAAGCAATTTACTATTATAGTTAAGAAAAATACCTTTGAAAAAGGTGAATCTAGGAATATTACCAATGACTATAAGCTTATCAGGGAGGATGCAATTAAGGAAATCCTAAAGCAAGTAGAGCCAGATGATATGATTGTTTCTACAACAGGAAAGATATCTAGGGAAGTATATGAGCAAAGTGATCTTATCCTTGGAAGCCATCAGCAGAATTTCCTTACAGTAGGAGCAATGGGACATGCCAGCTCCATTGCTCTAGCTCTTTCTAAGGAATGCAAGGATAAAAGGGTATACTGCATTGACGGAGATGGTGCGGTTCTTATGCATATGGGAACACTGGCCTTTATTGCAAAGCAAAACCCAGAAAATCTAATTCACATAGTGTTAAATAATGATGCCCATGAATCAGTTGGGGGAATGCCAACGGGAGCAGTAGGGCTTAAGATTGCAGATCTTGCATTAGCATCTGGATATCCTAAGGTATATAGTGCAGCTAATATAGAAGAATTATCAGCAGCACTTAAAGAAGCCAAAGCTTCTAATAGATTATCACTTATTGAAGTTAAGGTAGGGCTTTACTCTAGGGAAGATTTGATAAGACCCAAGGAATCTGCACAGGAAAACAAGAAAGCCTTTATGAAGTATCATGGGCTAGAAGCTAATTAAGGGAGAGAATATAATGAATAATAAAAATGAAAAAACGATATATGCAAGTTTTAGTACTGATGTTATCCATGAAGGCCATATGAACATAATTAATGAGGCAAATAAATACGGAAGGCTTATTGTTGGCGTACTAAGTGATGAGGCTTGTGTTAAATTTGATAGATTCCCATCACTTCATGTGGATGATAGGGTTAAAATGTTTGAGGAACTAGCTGAAGTTAGTGAGGTTGTTATCCAAGAGGAAACCTCCTATACAGATATTTTAAATACAATACAGCCTAATTATGTAATTCATGGTGATAACTGGGCTAAAGGTCCCCAGTCAGTTATAAGGCAGAATGTTATTGAACAGCTAAAATCATGGGATGGCCAGCTAATTGAAATCCCCTATACTAGAAGTGAAAATGTAAAAAAAGTTGATGATATAGCAAGGGAAAAATTAGCCATGCCTGAATACCGCAGAAAAAGATTGAGACAATTATTAGAGCTGCGCCCAACTGTAAAGGCAATAGAAGTACATAGCGGGCTTACAGGATTAATAGCAGAAAAAACAGTTGTAGAGCGTGATGGTGAATTAGATCAGTTCGATGCAATGTGGATATCAAGCCTATGTGATTCAACTGCAAAAGGGAAGCCAGATATAGAGTTAGTTGATATGTCTTCTAGACTTGACACTGTTAATGATGTTATGGAAGTTACAACTAAACCTATTATTTTAGATGGTGATACAGGAGGCCTAGTTGAACACTTTGTCTATAATGTAAGAACTCTTGAAAGAATGGGAGTATCTGCAGTTATTATTGAGGATAAGACAGGATTAAAGAAGAATTCTTTATTTGGAACAGAAGTTAAGCAGACTCAAGATAGCATAGAAAATTTCTGCCATAAGATTAGTGAAGGTAAAAATGCTCTAAGAACAGATGACTTTATGATAATTGCAAGAATTGAGAGTTTAATTCTCGAACAAGGTATGGAAGATGCCTTAGAAAGAGCCTATGCTTATGTAGAGGCAGGGGCTGATGGTATAATGATTCATAGCCGTAAAGAAGATCCTGGCGAGATATTTGAATTTTGTGACAGTTTCAGAAAAACTAATCAAACAACACCAATTGTAGTTGTACCAACTTCCTTTAATTCTGTTACAGAAGCAGAATTTGCAGAGCATGGAGTTAATATAGTAATATATGCAAACCAGCTTACAAGAAGTGCATTCCCGGCGATGCAAGAAACTGCAACAAAAATTCTTGAATGCCATAGGGCTAAAGAAGTGGACGATAACTTAATGTCCATAAAAGATATAATAACACTAATTGATTAAGTTGGAGGATAGGATAATGAATAAAGAAATTGCAATATTAATGGCTGCAGGCTTAGGTACAAGAATGAGGCCCATAACAGATAAGACACCCAAACCCCTTGTTAAGGTGCACGGAACTCCAATGATTGAAACAACTATCAATGGATTAAGAAAACGGGGGGTAGATAGGATATATGTTGTAGTAGGATATAAAAAAGAACAGTTTTCTTACTTAGAAGAAAAGTATAGTAATGTTGTCTTAATTGAAAACAAGGAATATTTGGAGAAGAATAATATTTCATCATTAAAGGCTGTAGATGATATCTTAGGAAGTGAGGATTGCTTTATTTGCGAAGCTGATCTATTAATAAGTGACTACTCAATTTTTCAGGGTAGCTATAGTAGGACCTGCTACTTTGGAAGAATGGTAGAAGGATACTCAGATGACTGGATATTTGAAATGAAGGGAGACCGTATTACCAGGGTATGTAAGGGTGGAACAGACCTATATAATATGGTAGGAGTATCTTACTGGAAGAAAGAAGATGCTATAGTCCTAAGAGAATCAATAATAGATTCGTATAAACAAGCAGGACACGAAGAACTTTTTTGGGATGAGATTGTAGATAAGGAAATAGAAAATATCTATGTGGGAATTAAACCAGTAACAAGGAAGCAGATTATTGAAATAGATACATGCGAAGAATTAGCAGCAATAGATGAGTCATATTATTTATGAAGTACATATAAGCACTAGCTATGGAGGAAATTTATGTTGCAATCAAAAAAGGCAGCTAAATCAGTTTTTATTATAATTGTTTTTTCATTAGGGAGCAAAGTGCTTGGTTTTTTTAGAGAGGTTTTGATTGCGCATAAATTTGGTGCAGGAGTCGAAACAGATATTTTTTTTGTTGCCCTTACTGCAATCAGCTTATTTACATCCATAATAATACAGTCCCTTAATACTACAATGATTCCTATCTTATCCAAGGTTGAGTCTGAGGAAGGGAAAAAGGTAAAAATAATCATACAAATAATCTCTTAAA
>JAAYSX010000086.1 GCA_012518255.1 Candidatus Epulonipiscium sp.
CCATATTAGACAAAGTGTAGCTCTAAACTTCGACTTGTCCTTGATCTTTTCTGTTGCATAAATTATGACTAGTGGCCCTCCAGAGGCGTATGCTCCGTGGATAATTCCTCCTAGAAAAACAAGTGTTAGTGCTATCCAGTCCTTGATCTGCCTGTCCTTGCTTATCTTATTATAGGTAATTAATAATCCTCTTATTGCTACTAAAACCATGAAAACTCCTAAAATCTTAAGCAGGGCTTCCTGGGGTAAATAGTTGTAAACTAGTATACCTATAGGTAGTCCTAGTAATAATAAGGCCATCATCCTAAGGTAGTGTTTCCATTCAATAAGCTTTACATCTTTAATAACAAAGTATAAACATAGTAGCAAGGCGTATAGGGTTAACACTGGTTTTGCAACTTCCACACCTAGCAGGAGGATTACAAAGGGCATTCCTAAAACCGTTGCTCCAAATCCTGTTACTCCTTCAATTACATTTGTAAGTGTTGCTATAATCCCAAATAGGAGCCATGTTATAAGATCCATCTAATCACCCTTTAAAAATTAATTGTTATATTTTCGCCTTTAATTCCCTTGTAGGCTCCTTTTTCCATTAGAATATTTGCATCTTCATGGGCAATTAGCCATTTATTCTTCATCCATAGGGTTGGATCCTTAGCTTTTTTATTTTCTAAGGCTAGGTTGGTTCCCTTAGGTAGGATTACTATCATTTTAAATCCTTCTTCATTTACTGCACATGGTGAGAAATGAAGGGTAGTAGCGTATAGTTCCACAGCCTGTCCTTTAGATATATAGAAGGCCTCAATCCTGGAGGAGTCTATTTGATTGTCCTTTATATCCTGTAGCCTTCCTACTAGTAATATGCTGTCTGTAAGGGCAATGTTTATTTCGCTGCCCTTGTGGTATTCAAGGGCATTAAGTTTAACATTGTGTCCGTTGCAGTAGCCGATTTCTATTGGCATTTCACCATAAAATTCCTGGGATAGTGTTGTGGAAATTTCTAGCTTATGAGCTTCTTCTAAGTCCGGGATGTATATATTCCCTTCTTCTGGTATGCTGGTTTTTTTATCAAATAAATCTTTTAACTCTTCAAAGTCGTATTCATCTACTAGGCGGCCGTACTGATTAAAGCTTTGATTTGTAAGTTCTAGTATGTCTATCTTATTTTTTTCATTAAGGGCCTTAATCATTTTTCCAGCTTCCTTTCCTTGTGATTTCTTCAAAGACTTCTTTAAATTTAGAGTCTTTTCTATAAAATACTGCCGGGGCTCCTATAGGTGCATCTACTGTGTAATCGCCTCCAGTCCATTCCTTGCCGTCCCAGATATTGATCCACTTATCATCTGGTAGGTAGATGTCTACTGTGCTAGCACCTTCTTCATAAACTGGTGCAACTACCATGTCCCGGCCTAGCATGTATTGGTATTTAAGCTGGTATGTTCTATCGTCATCTTCATAGTGCATAAAAAGTGGTCTCATAACTGGTATTCCCTTGTCTGTATTCTTAGCAACTAGATGGCTTATATAGTCCTTTAGCATGGAGTGTACTTGGCTGGCCCATGCAAAGTGGGAAATTGTTTCTTCGTCTGAATCAAATTGCCAGTTATCACCGGGCCTATTACCTTCATGGGTTCTAAGAACTGGGGTAAAGGTGTTAAAGTCTGTCCATTTCATAAAGAGTTCCTTGGTTCTCTTCATTCCGTAAAGAGTTGTGTAGCCACCTGTATCACTATGGTGGAGTCCGTAACCGCTCATTCCTAGGGAAAGTGCTGCTGTTACAACTGAGGCTAGTCCATCGTCTAGGCTAAAATCTACGTTTTGGTCTCCTGCCCAGATCATGGTGCAGTATTTCTGGGAACCTGTCCCTCCTGCTCTCATAAAGTAAACAATTTCTCCTAGGGTGTCTGATTCTACTAATGCATCGTAGTTTACCTTGGCCCATAAGGCTGGCCATTTGTTGTGGGCTATCATACCATCCCAGCCGTTATATAGTACTGTATCTATAGGTAGGTACTCTCCAAAGTCTGCCATCCAGCCTTTGATTCCCATGTCTATTGCATTTTTTATAATCATGTCCCTGTACCATTCATAGGCCTCCGGGTTAGTAAAGTCTACGATACCGCATAGGTATTCGCCAAAGTCAACTTCGTAAACTTCTCCTTCTTGGTTAAAGGCTAGGTAGCCTTTTTCCTTGGCTTCTACGAACTGGGTTCCGTCATTACAAAGGTAGGGGTTAAAGTATGCTAGGAAGTTAATTCCTTCCTTGTCCCATTCTTTGATTTGCTTATCTAGTCCTGGGTATAATTCCTGATTCCATTTCCAGTCCCAAAATAGGCGTTTACCAAAGGATGTATGCCTTACTCCTTGCCAGTCCTGGCACCATATTCCCTTAATTACTGCTCCTGCTTCTTGGAGGCGGGTAACCTTGTCTATACATACATCTGTACCATCTTGGATTCCTAGGATTGCTCCTTCATAGAACCATTCTGGAAGTAGGGGCTGCCTGCCTAATAGGCCTGTTAACTTTTCTATAAGTTCTAGGTATGTGTCTGCGGCTTCAAAGGTTATGTCGTATTTGCTTCCCCACATATGAAGCTCGTGGAAGTCATCGTTTGTAAAATCAAG
>JAAYSX010000087.1 GCA_012518255.1 Candidatus Epulonipiscium sp.
ATCTTTAAATTCTTTACTATATCGTCTTCCTTTTTTATTATTAGGCATGGCGTGTCTCCTTAGGTTATGTGTCGTAATTATATTATACATTATTCTTTCTATACGACAACTATGCTAACACATAGGGAATATAAAGTTGAGATAGATGAAAATTTAGTTAGAAAAGCCACATATGGAATTATTACAGTTGGAAATCCAGAATATAACATGGAATTTGCAGAACTATGTATCAAATATAATGTACCTATTGTATTTGGGATGAAATGTGATTCTAATGCTTTTCCAGATCATATTCTAAAATTTATGCTGGAAAACAGTGAAATTATCTTCATGAATGATGGAGAGAGAAAAGATATAGAAAAACGTCTAGGCTATGGAAATATAAAAGATTTATTTTGTGATGCAAATGCTAAATGTATTGTAGTTACCAAAGGTTCAAAAGGAAGTCAGGTGCTTTATCTTGAAGGTGATGAGATAAAAGCAGTCGATATCAAGGTAGTAAAGCCTAATAGGATAGTAGATACAGCTGGAGTTGGAGATGCATATATTGCAGGATTTATGTATGGATATTTTCAAAATAAAGGGTTTATAAAATCAGCCCAAGTAGGATCAGTATTTTCATCATTTATTATTGAGGAAATGGGATGTTTAAGTAATATCCCTACAAAGGAACAAGTAAACCAAAGATATAAAACAAATTATGGAGGGGAGCTATAGAATGAATACGAAATCATTATATTTGAGGGCCTCAAAGGAAGAAATAAGTAAGTATGTAGTTTTTTCTGGAGATCCACTAAGGGTAGGAAAGATTATTACACTACTTGAGGATGTGGAGCAAATAGCAGTAAGTCGCGAATATCACACTTATACAGGAATGTATAAGGGGGTAAAGGTTACAATTAGTTCAACAGGAATAGGTGGACCTTCAGCAGCTATAGCAATGGAAGAGATGTATGATTGTGGTATGGAAGTAGCAATTCGTTTAGGAACAGTAATGGGGCTCAAGGATAACCTAGGAAAATACATAATTCCTAAGGCCGTAATGAGAGAAGAATCTACTAGTAAAGTTTATGTAGATGCATCATATCCAGCTGTTGCAGACTTTGAATTATTACAATGCATGAATGAAAGTGTTGTTAAAAATAAGGCTGAATATGACAATGGAATTATGTGTACCTTAGATGGATACTATTCCGACATGAAAGAATCGAGACTTTCTAAGCAAATGGGAACGGATGTACTAGGTAAAATAGCTTCTTATCATAAATATAATATAGTTGGTCTTGATATGGAATCAGGAGTAATATTAACCCTGGCTAACTTAATGGGAATTAAGGGGTGTGTGGTAACCCTAACAACTGTTTTGGAAAACCTAGTTAAATTTATGGAAGCTGAAGAAAGAGCGAATGCAGAAGAACTTTTAGCTAGAATAGTATTAGACGGTATTGTAATTTATGATCAAAAGCAAAAGGAGAGCTAATAATGACTAAATTTCAAGAGGTTTTTAAAGATGAAAAAGTGATTTTAGGAATGGTACATTTACCACCACTACCAGGTTCAGCAGGATTTGATGGTGATATGGAAAAAGTATATGCAAGTGCACTTGCAGATGCAAAAGCTTTGGAAGAGGGAGGGGTTACAGCATTAGTTGTTGAAAATGCTGGGGATGCTCCATTTGGAAAAGAACTTAGTTTAAGTCAATCTACAGCACTTGCTGCGGTGGCAAGTTATGTTAAAGCTCATGTTAATATTCCAATAGGAATAGTTGCTACTTTTTGTGATTATAAAGCAGCTATAGCATGTGCAAAAGCTGCAAGAGCAGATTTTGTAAGATTAGCTGTATTTGTAGATACAGTAGCCTGTTTTGCAGGGATCTTAGAACCATGCTGTGCACAAGCTATGAAGTATAGAAAAGCAATTCAGGCGGAAGAACTTATTATTTTTGCGGATATACAGGTTAAGTATACTCATATGACAATTCCAAGTATTACTTTAGAAGAATCAGCACAAGTAGCTGAGGTATCTGGAGCAGATGCAATTATTGTTACAGGAACTCATACTGGGGTTGAAACACCAATGGAATCACTAGAAAGGGTAAAAGCTGTAGTTGGATGTCCAGTAATAATAGGTAGTGGTGCAAATGAATCTAATATCAAAAAACAAATGAAAGTTGCTGATGGTGCAATTGTAGGTTCTAGTTTGAAAATGGAAGATAAAATAACAAACCCAGTAGATGTAAATAAGGTAAAGAAACTAATAGAAAGCATGTAATATATTTACTTTAATAGATGGTTTAATATAAAAGGAGGATTTAATATGCAAATGAGACCAATGAAATTAGGTGGGGATGTTTTATTATTTGGAGAAAATTCCCTAGATTATTTGAAAACAATGGAAGGTAAAAAAGCTTTCATTGTATTAAGTGGAGATGCAATAGAGAAAAATGGATACCTAGCAAAGATAGTTTCTTTGTTAGAAGAAGCGGGTATGGAAACAATGAGCTATGACAAGGTTGAGCCAGATCCAACGTTTGATACTGTAATGGAAGGTACTAAGCTAATGCTTGATTTTACACCAGATTGGATACTAGGTGTAGGTGGTGGTTCTGCTATGGATGCTGCTAAGGCAATGTGGATTTTCTATGAGCATCCAGAACTAAAATCAATGGAAGATATTATACCGCCAAATGTGGTTCCAAAATTAAGAAAAAAAGCAAGGATGTTATGTATTCCAACATCAAGTGGTACAGGAAGTGAAGTAAGCCGTTCTATTGTTATATCTGATTCAAAAACTCATATTAAGTATGGGGTAGGAGATATGGAAATGATGCCAGATATTGTATTATTAGAGCCAGGAATTACAGCATCCATGCCAAAAGGATTTACAGCAGCTACAGGAATGGACGCATTAACCCATGCGATAGAGGCATATACATCACTGCGCGCTAACGAGATATCAGATATACTTGCTGAAAAATCTATAATTGAAATTTGTAAATACCTTCCTCTGGCATATAATGAAGGTGACAATTTAGAATATCGCGAAAAAATGCTACTATATTCATGTGTATCCGGAATGGCATTTACTAACGTTTCTTTAGGGCTTGTTCATGGTATATCCCATGCAGTTGGTGGTAAATTTGGTGTGCCACACGGACTTGCAAATGCCATTACCCTACCCTACCTAATTGAATTTAATATGCAAGACGATGTAGCTAAACGTAAATATGAGAAGTTAGCAGAAATCTTGGGGGTTCCTTCTTTACTAGGGAAGATCAAGGAATTAAATAAGATTATGGATATTCCAGAAACTTTACAAGAAGTTATAAAAAATGATGATGAATTCGAAGCAAGTCTTAAGGAATTATCTATACTAGCTAAGAATGATGGATGTACAAAAACAAATCCAATTATCCCAGAAATAGAACAAGTAGAAGAATTATACAGAAAAGTTTATTATGGAAGGTAGGTTAAATATATGAGTGCAAAATTAATTTGTTATTTATCAAATGGATACCCAACAGCAGAAAAAACTATAGAGACAGCTGCTTATTATGTTGAAGGTGGTTGTGATATTATTGAAATAGACATCCCAAATGATGATGCATATATGGATAGTGATTTAATAGCAGGACGCATGAGGAGTTCATGGGAAAAAAGCCAGGATTATGATGAATACTTCAATACAATAAAAACAATTAGTACAAATCATCCTGAAGCTGGAATTATTGTACTTCTATATGAAAAAACAGTTAAGGATATAGGTGTAGATAAGTTTATTTCAAAATGCTTAGAAAATGACACAAAAGATCTTATTTTAGTTGGAATTGAAAATGATGTTGTTACTAAGCAGTTAATGGCAGGAGGACTTAAGGTATCAAGCTATGTACCATTCCACTTACCAGACTTAGAAGTTGAGGAAGCAAAAAAATCAAATGGATTTGTTTATCTTCAAGCTAAACCAGCTGGTAAAGTTAAAGAAGGTTATGAAACACTAGATAAATGCATTGCATATTTAAGGGAGCAGGGAATTGATAGACCAATGTACTGTGGAGTAGGAGTTTCAACCAAAGAAGATATGGAAATGGTTTCAAAAGCAGGTGGGGATGCCGCATTTGTTGGAAGTGCTGTTTTAACAAAACAGGACAATCCTAAGGAGCTAGTAGAATTCATTAAAGAATTAAAAGAAGGAACAAGATAAATAGAATATTGCACCCTTATTTCAAATTAACCCTTTACAAAATTTTGAATATAATATATACTAAGATAAATTAATAAATAATCTATGATTGAAAAGAGTACTTTTATAAGCATGTCACAGCGAGCCAGCGTTAGTGGAAGGTCTGGCACA
>JAAYSX010000088.1 GCA_012518255.1 Candidatus Epulonipiscium sp.
CTGGAACGGGTAAAATAAGTTGGAAATTTACCTAAATTATATAAATAGAACAAAAATGAACTGTTGAATAATGTCTAAATTGAAGCATTTTGCACTCAAAGGATATATGTAAATGAAGAGTGGGAATGATCGCGTAACCTCGTCGCAGTGCAAAACCAAAAACAGGAAGCAAGGTGTGAGTTCACTCACAAATCTTGCTTCCTGTTTTTGGTTTTATAGGGCGATAGCCCGCGTGCTTGTTGATATTGCGCACTATCAATATCAGCAAGCTAAGCACAGCGACGAGGATAAATATTAAAAATGTTGCGATAGCCCGCGTGCTTGTTGATATTGCGCACTATTAATATCAGCAAGCTAAGCACAGCGACGAGGATAAATATTAAAAATGTTGCGATAGCCCGCGTGTTGGTTTAAGCCTTATATATTTTAGGGAACTTTATCTTGTTACTCGATCATGCAGAGATAATGGTATCCCTTTTTAATCCCATTACTTTTGTTTATCTTCAAAGAACGATTTGGAAAACACCTGTTATTCTACATGTCTTAATGCTTATTGCTTTGGTTAGACTTAATTCTCAAATCAAATATGTGTATGTGCATAGATTGGAGCAAAATAGATAAAGAAAAATATTTATCAGCTATGGGAAGATCAGCAGTAAATTCTTTATAGGTTAAAGTTTTATTAAAAGGTGCTTTAACAAAGAAAATTAATGATAGACAAGTTTATATGAAGGGAATTCAACGCTCATATGAATACGAGGGATATTACACAGAATAATTTAAATACAATTTATGCAATGATTAGACCCCAAATAAATCTATGAGTAACTAATATGAGATTCTACAATACCTCAAATTTATATCCAGCCCTATAAACTGTATGAATATACTCAGGATTCTTATGGTCACTTTCGATTTTCTGCCTAATATTTTTAATATAAGTATCTATAGTTCTGTCATAACCCTCATATTCATGGCCTAGAGCCAAATCTATGAGTTGATTTCTAGATAGGACATGGCCAGGATTAGATACTAAAGCTAGCAAAACTTTAAATTCATTAGTGGTAAGCTTTACAATGTTACCAGCTTTTTTTACAATCATTTTATTAGCATCAATCTCCAAATCCCCATTATTAAAAGATAAAATTTCAGCCATAGGACTAAAATCTCTGTAAGATCTTCTTAGTAAAGCCTTAACCCTGCCGACCAGTTCCCTAGGGCTAAAAGGCTTAAGGACATAATCATCTGCACCTATAGATAGTCCTTCAATTCTATTTTCCTCATCTGTTTTAGCAGTTAGCATAATAATAGGAAGGTCTGACCTAGACCTAATATTTTTACATACCTCTTCACCAGATATTTTAGGGATCATTAAATCTAGTATTAGTAGATGAATATCCTCATCATTAAACAGCCTTAAGGCTTCCTCACCATCATATGCCAAAAATACATTAAAACCCTCTTTAGTCAAATAGGCTTCAATAACATTGGAAATATTTTTTTCATCTTCTACAACTAATATATTTTTATAGTTCATAAAATCACTCCTATCTAAGCTTCCAAAGGTAGTGCTATTGTAACTGTAGTTCCTTTTCCATATATGCTATCAATAGTAATATCACCGCTATGTGCATCAACTATATTTTTTACAATAGATAGGCCGAGCCCGGTGCCACCTGTATTTCTATTTCTTGAAGAATCAGCTCTAAAAAATCTATCAAAGATATATTCTAAATCCTTATCCTTTATGCCTATTCCATTATCTTTAACCTTTATAATAGCTTTATCATTACCTTCTTTAAGTCCTACAGATACTCTGCCATCGTGGTCTAAATATTTAATAGAATTAGATAATAAATTATACATAACCTGCTTTATCTTATCTTTGTCCATACATACCTGGATGTTTTCTACTATGGAAAACTCCAAATCATAATTTTCCTTATTATATATGGGGAGAAAGGTAGTAACTATATCATGCATTTCCACTGATAAATTAAATTTAGTCCTATTTAGATTAAGCATATACTCCTCTGATGTAAAGGAGTTTTTTAGATTATCAACTAAAGCTGATAGTCTATCTATTTCCAGCATTAAGATATTTAAATGCTCTTGGTCAGCCTCCCAAACACCGTCTATAATAGCTTCTATATGGGTCTTTAAAGTAGTAATAGGTGTTCTAAGTTCATGGGAAATATCTGAGGCATATTTCTTTCTAATGTCTTCCTGTTTGGATAGGGTCTCAGAAAGATAGTTAATAGAATCTGATAAATCTACGATTTCAAGCGTATTAGTCTTTATATTTGAACGTGCAGACAAATTGCCTTTTTGCATCTGGGCTGCAACATTCCTAATTGATATTAAAGGATTAGTAAGGGATTTTGATAAATATATACTAATTAGTGTACCAGAAAGTATGGCAAGGATACTTGAAATTATAAAGGACTTACCTAAGGTTTCCTTAAAAACCAGAGCACTTTCTGTTAAATATAAATTATCTATATAGCCTATGACAATATTAGCAACAATTTCTTCTCCCTCATATAAGGGAAAGGATTTCTCTATATAGTTACCATTGGGCTTTTTAGAATTTCCCATCTTACGTCTATGCATTTTATCCATATGATTATGCATTCCCCTCATATGAGAGCTTCTACTTGAGGAATACAATATATTATTATTTAAATCCCTAACATCAATATCTATATCTTCTAAAGAGGCATAAGAATCAATTTCTTGCTGATATAATTTGTATTCATTTTGAGAATATAGATTATTGATTTCATAATTTATTTGGTCAAATCTTGTTTTCTGCTCTTCTAGTAAATAGATATCAAACCTATCATTAATCATATAATTAGAAATTGAACTAATTATTATGATAGAAACTAAGATAGATAAGATAGAACTTAAGGCAAGCTTTTTGGACAGACTCATATTTTCACCCCTAAAATGTTTTATAAATACATTATACCACTTATCTTCATAATTCCTCCACAATTAATGTGTATAGTGAAGACAAGAGATAAGAAAACAATAAAAAGGAGAGATTATATAATGAAAAAAATGTTAGGATTACTAATTTTACTAGGAATAGTAGGAGTAGGATCAGTTATGATTCAAGCAAGTGCGCCAGGTCCAATTCCAATAGATTCAGCTAATTATAATGAGGAATATGAATACTGGAAGGAACATCATGATTATATGGATGAATTCCATAGTAAAAATGGTGGATTTATGGATAGGAGACATGGTAGATGTGGAAGGGGTAGAGGTCACCACGGAATGATGAGGAGAAATAATAATAGAGGGTATTAAGATGAAACTATAAGATAACCTGGGTAAAAGATACCCGGGTTATTTAAAATTTCAGAAGATATAGGAGTTGAAATATACTATTTTCTAGGGGATAATAGTACAGGGGCTATAACTACTATGGTGCTAGATAGAAGGGTTTGATAAATGTGGGGAGAAGCATCTGAGGGCGAAGGAAGATAAATACCTTTCTAGGATCATGGAATTAGAAGTGAATCAAAAGTAATTATAGAAAAAGTGATTACTTTGTGTTACCATATTATGTAATTTAATCATCTAGAGGGGGATTATACATGAACGACAATATAAGTAAAAGAAATAAACTTGCAACACGCCTATTAAGTGTTTCGCTTCTTTTTGCAATTATCTCAGATATACTTAATAAAACTCCTATTCAGCAAATTGTTATATTATTAGTCATAGGACTAACCTGTATAGCTTTATCTTTACTTATGAATAAAAGGGAAAAAACAGAAGCCTATGTAAGGTATGTAATATTGATTGGGATTTATGTTCTGACATACTTCCTAATATCAAGCAGCCAAAGTATAGGAGACTATATAATACTATATTTTAGCTTGGCATTTATTAGCCTTTACCATGACTATAAGCTAATAATTTTAGCCGGAATAGTTAACTTAGTATTTACAAACTATTTTTATTTTGCGTTCCCAGATACTATGTTCCATGGGTTAGGAAGTGAAGTGCTAGGTAGTTTTAATCTTTACCTGGTTATAACATCTCTTATTTTTGCTTTCCAAAGTAAAATAGGAGATGATATGAACAAAGACCTAGAAGCATCTAATTATGAGTCCCAAGAAAATAATAGAAAACTAGAAGGAATGCTTGATAATATAAACAGAACCTTAGAAGTTTTAACTAGAGTTAATAAGAACCTAATCGGGAATATTCAAGAGATAGAAACAAGTTCAGTTAATATTACTAATACATTTAATGAAATTTCCAATCAAATGGAAGCACAGGCTGATAGCGAATCAGAAATCAACATATCAATTAATCATATTAATGATGAGATTTTAGCAATTTCAAGAGGATCAAAAGATATGAGTAAGTTTTCCAGTATCAGTGTAGAACATACGACTGCTGGAAATAACGATATAATGTTATTAAACGAAGAATTTAGTGTAGTAGGAACTAATATTATTGATACAGTTAAATTAGTTGAAGATTTAAAAGCACAAACAAATCAAATTGAATCAATTTTAGACGCAATATCTGATACAGCTAATCAGACTAGCCTTCTATCATTAAATGCTTCAATTGAAGCTGCTAGAGCTGGAGAAGAGGGAAAAGGATTTGCTATTGTTGCTAATGAAATTAGTAAATTAGCACATGTTTCTGCTCAGTCTGCAGAAGAAATTACCCTTATATTAAATGAAATTAAGGAAAAGGTTGAATTTGCTAGCAATAAGGTAGGGCAAGTTGAAGAATCTTTTAATTCAAGTAAAGTAGTAACAAATAATGTGGAAAAGCTGTTTAAAAATATAGATCAGAATATGGTAAATATTAATTCACAGGCACTTGATATAGAAGATAAGATTGCAAGCCTTCAAAACAGCTCAGGCAATATTGTTAATGAAACTATGACGATGGCAAGCACGACAGAAGAAATCAATGCTTCAGTTATTGAAGTTGCAGCAGATGCCAGAAGGCAAGATGAGGAAATCGAGAAGATTGTTAGTAGTTTTAATGAGATAGGCGAAATAATTGAAGAGTTAGGGAGTTATAAAAAATAGATGTATATGATGGAAATACCTGCAGGAGTAAAAACCCTTGCAGGTATTTTAATTTTAATATAACTCCAAGTCTTGCATTATGCCATAGCCGTGATTTTTATCTTTGTAAAGGGAGAGTAAAATATAAAAATAACTTTCTGTTAATGGATCTTTCGTTTTGCCCATTTAATTCTTCCTTACACCTATAACACTGTATGATATATCGTAACACGCCATATGTCGTCTATCAACATAGGGTTAGTGTATTAAAAAATTAATAAAAGAATATTAAGTATAGTGGAATTAATATCTTATTTTTTGTAAGAAAGTTGTAAGAGATTAATAAGAAAATGCACATTAATTACTGCTAAGATTTAAAGAAATATATGTTTATTATACTGTTTATAAATTTTACAGAAGGAGATTATATATTATGGGAAGAAAAAAACAAAGGAAAAAGAGAATCAATGCTAATAGAATTGAATTATTGATTATTATAATGCTAGTATTTTTTATAAAAAAGACGGATATAATTCCTAGTATCTTATCTGTAAATAAAAATTACATTGAAGAAAAAAGCCTAGATGATTATGGCTATCCGGAGGAACTATTAGATATGCTATCTAGAAATGAGGAAATGATTGACTATGTATTAGATTATCCAAATAAAAAGGGAGAAGTTTATGCTGACACGATAGACAATGTAAAAAAGGGGGAGATGCCCCTATTGCTACAGTATGATAAGGGGTGGGGCTATGGGATCTATGGTGATAAGGTTTTGGCAATTACAGGATGTGGACCTACATCTTTATCTATGGTTATTGCTAAGCTAGTAGGAAGTAATGAAGTAACACCATACCAAGTAGCAAAATATGCGGAAGAAAATGGATACTATGTGGCGGGTAAAGGTACTAGCTGGGATCTATTTACTGAAGGATCTAGGTGTTTTGGGATTGAAGGTGAAGAAATACCTCTTTCAAAAGAATTAATATTTAATGTTTTAGATTCAGGTAGACCTATAATATGCAGTGTGAGACCAGGTGATTTTACAACAACTGGTCATATTATAGTACTTAATAAAATAAAAGGTGGAAAAATACAGGTTTACGATTCTAATAGTAAGGAAAGGAGTAGTAGATTATGGGAATATGAAAGACTAGAGGGACAGATAAAAAACTTATGGGCCTTTAGCTTAATATAATTAATTACCCATTCAGCTAGCTATCAAAGACAAATTAAAATTAAAACATAGCATTTTTTTGGTTATTTTTGCAGAAAACTGTTTACATATAAAAAAACTATGTGATATACTTACAATTGTAAGCGGTTACAAAAGATAAGCACTATGCAATATTACTGGGGGAATGATATGAATATTAAGGAAATAGCGGAGATTGTAGGAGTTTCCTCAGCAACAGTATCTAGAGTTATCAATAATTCAGGTAGCGTAAAGGAAGAAACGAGGCAAAAGGTACTAGCAGCAATTGAAAAATATAATTATGTACCAAGTCAGGTAGCTAGAAGCTTAAGTACTAATGATACTTCAATTATAGGAGTTATAATACCAGATATTGAAAACCCCTTTTTCTCGGGTGTGATAAGAGGGATTAGCGAGGTAGCTGAACAAAACAAATACAATATAATGTTTTTTGGGACTAATGAGACACCATCAATTGAACATTCATATTTACAGATTGCCCTAGCTGAAAGATTAAAAGGGGTAATAATTACCCCCATATCTGAGAATGATAAACATACTAGGGATATGCTAATAAGGCTAAAACAAGCAGGAGTTCCAGTGGTTCTAGTAGACCGTGATATTAGCGATGTAGAAATTGATGGGGTGTTTATTGACAACAAGGCAGGTGCCTACCAGGGTGTAAATGCCTTAATAGATGAAGGTCATAGGAAGATAGGAATTATAAAAGGCCCATCTAGATCCAAGCCAGGTAGGGACAGATTTTTAGGATATTTAAAGGCAATGGAAGATGGGGAACTAATGGTCAGGGATGAGTATATAGCCAAGGGAAATTTTAAAATAGATATGGCATACGAAAGAACAAAAGAATTACTAAGCCTGGATGATCCCCCAACAGCAATATTTACATCTAATAACTTTACTACAATTGGATGTTTAAAGGCATTAACAGAATTAGATTTAACAATAGGTAAAGATATTTCTGTAATAGGATTTGACGAGATTCAGATTTTAAAGGATATTGACTATAAATTATCCGTTATAGAAAGAGATGCTATATTGCAAGGTAGAGAGGCAATGAATATATTATTAGCAAGGCTGGAAGAAACAGAAAGAACAGATAAATATATTAAAAAAATACTACCACACAGAATAATTTTAAGAGGGTCAGAGAAAATAAGAACAACTAACAATATATAAGAAAACACAACTATTCAATATAAAACAAATAAGGAGAGATAATTATGAATCTAGCAGGTAAAATTGATCACACGGTATTAAAGGCAGATGCAACTAAAGATATGGTAATTCAATTATGTAAAGAGGCAAGGGAAAATGAATTTGCATCAGTTTGTGTAAACTCATGGTATGTACCACTAGTTAAAGAAGAATTATCTGGAAGTAACTCCAAGGTATGTTGCGTGGTAGGATTCCCACTAGGGTCTATGCTAACAAAAGCTAAAGCATTTGAGACAGAAGAAGCGGTAAGATTAGGAGCAGAAGAAGTTGATATGGTTATCAATATAAGTGCCCTAAAAGATAAAGATTATGACTATGTATATGAAGATATTAAGGCGGTTGTAGATGCAGCTGGAGATGCTGTAGTTAAGGTTATTATAGAAGCGTGCCTATTAACAGATGATGAGAAAGTAAAGGTGTGTGAATTAGCTGTAAAGGCTGGGGCAGACTTTGTAAAAACATCAACAGGATTTAGTACAGGTGGTGCAACACTAGAAGATGTTGCTCTAATGAAAAAAACAGTTGGGGATAAGGCCTTAGTAAAGGCAAGTGGTGGTGTTAGAACCTTAGAAGATGCCAAAGCAATGATAGAAGCAGGAGCAGATAGAATAGGTACAAGTAATGGTTTAGATATAGTAGGGAAATAAGGAGGCTAGGAATATGAAGGAAAAAGTAACTGTTTTCGGTAGTTTTGTTGTAGATTTAATGGGTAGAACTCCTCATCTTCCAGTGCCAGGAGAAACAGTTAAAGGAAGTATGTTTAAAATGGGTCCAGGTGGGAAAGGCTTTAATCAGGGAGTTGCAGCCCATAAGGTTGGAGCAGATGTAACAATGGTTACTAAATTAGGAAATGACCTATTTTCCAATATAGCTCTTGATGCAATGAAAGAGCTAGATATGGATTCAAGTAAAGTGTTCATTACAGATGAAAGAGAAACAGGTACTGCAATAATTATGGTTGACGAAGAGACAAGTCAAAACAAAATAGTTGTTATCTTATCCGCATGCGATAGCATAACAGATGAAGAGGTAGATTCAATTACAGATACTATTAAGGAATCATCTTACCTATTAACCCAATTAGAAACTAATATATCTGCAGTTGAAAGAGTAATAAAGATAGCAGACGAAAATGACGTAAAGATTGTTCTAAATCCAGCACCAATACAGCAAATTGATACGGAACTTTTAAGTAAAATGTATCTAATAACGCCCAATGAAATAGAAGCAGAAATCCTTACAGGGATCGAGGTAGATGGATTAGAAAATGCCAGGAAGGCATCTAGGTGGTTCTTAGATAAAGGTGTTAAGAATGTAATGATAACACTTGGATCAAGAGGAGTATTTGTATCAGACGGTCAAAAAGAAGATATGATACCAGCCTATAAAGTAGATGCAATTGATACTACTGGTGCAGGGGATGCATTTAATGGTGGAGTCTTAGCGGCACTAGCAGAAGGAAAGGATATCTGGGAGGCAGCAAGATACGCCAATGCACTTGCAGCTGTATCGGTTCAAAGATTAGGAACAACACCAGCAATGCCAACAGCTGAAGAAGTAGAAGAATTTATAAAAAATAATAATTAGTGAAGGGTGATTGCTATGTTAAGAACTGGAATATTACATCCACAACTAGCTAGGGTGTTAGCGGAGATTAGACATATGGACACTTTAATTATAGGAGATGCAGGGTTACCAATTCCAAAAGGTGTAGAAAGAATAGATTTAGGCTGGAAAGAAGCTAGCCCAGGATATCTTGAAGTTTTAGAAGAAATATTAAAGTATTTAATAGTAGAAAAAGCTACATTTGCAACTGAAGCAAAAGAAGTCAGTCCTAATTTTCATAAGGAAGCCTTGAATTTATTACCATCAGATATACCAGTAGACTATGTGGAACATACCGAGTTAAAAGAAAAGAGTAAGGATGCCAAGGCAATTATATTGACAGGGGAATTCACTCCTTATACAAATGTAATTTTAGTTGCAGGATGCGCATATTAATTTTAATATTTTAGCAAGGAGGTGGAGATAATGGGTCAAGATTTAGTGTTACAATTGGAATCGATTGTCAAGGTATTTCCAGGTGTTAGAGCATTAGATGGTGTAAGATTAGATGTTATACCTGGAGAGATACATGCGCTTTGCGGAGAGAATGGTGCTGGTAAATCTACCCTAATGAAGATAATATCAGGTGCGCAGTCATATACATCAGGAAAGATGCTTGTAGAAGGGGAAGAGGTAGTATTTCACTCTACAAAGGATGCTGAGCAAAAAGGTATAGCAATGATCTACCAGGAGTTTAACCTGGTTAGTGATTTAACTGTTGCTGAGAATATATATCTAGGAAGATGGCCAAAAAGCAACTTTGGCAAGGTAGATTGGGACAAGATGTATAAAGATGCCCAGGAAGATTTAGAAAAACTAGGCCTAAAGTTTAGCTCCAGGACTAAGGTTAAAAATTTATCTGTAGCTGAATGCCAGATGGTTGAAATTGCTAAGTGCCTAACAATTGGCGCCAAGGTAATAATTATGGATGAACCAACAGCAGCATTAACAGATGAAGAAATAAGAGTGCTTTTTGAGATTATAGAGGATTTAAAAGAACAGGGTATAGCTATATTATATATTTCCCATAGAATGGATGAAATTTTTGAGATATCAGATAGACTAACAGTCTTTAGGGATGGTAAATATATTGCAACTAAGAATATAGAGGATACAAATTATGATGATGTTGTATCTATGATGGTAGGGCAAAGTATCACAGACTTATATCCTGAGCGAGAATACAAGCAGAAAGACATAGCATTACAAGTTAAAAATCTTACAAGTAGGACAGTTAATAATTTAAGTTTTGATTTGCATCAAGGTGAAATTCTTGGTATAGCAGGCCTACTTGGTTCTGGAAATATAGAACTAGCAAAGGTTCTATCAGGAGCCTTACCAATGAAAGAAGGGGAAGTCTATATAAATGGCAACTTAACAGATTGTTCAACCCCGATAAAGGCTTCAAGGGGAGGTATAGGCTTTGTTACAGATGATAGGAAGCAAGAAGGGCTTGTACTTGTAAGGGATGTAAAGGAGAATGTCTCTCTAAGTTCCCTAAGGTCATTAAGTAAAGGCATTAGGCTAGATAAGAAGCTAGAGATGGAAAGAGTCAACAAGCAGGTTGACCAATTAAATATTAAAATTAGTAATGTACAGCAGGAGGTTAAGAACCTAAGTGGTGGTAACCAGCAAAAGGTTGTATTTGCAAAGGTACTAGAAACTAATCCAGATATACTAATATTAGCAGAACCTACAAGAGGAGTTGATGTAGGTGCTAAGGCAGAAATATATTCAATCATGAATGAATTAACTAATGAAGGTAAGAGCATAATTATTATTACATCAGACTTACCAGAATTAATTGGCATGAGTGATAGGATAATAACCATGAAAGATGGAGAAATTGTTATGACGGCTATGAAAGTTGACACAGACGAAGAAGAAATATTAGCGTATGCTTCAGGGGGGGTAGAATAATGGAGACAAATAGGAAGAAAAAACTAATATCTCAGGTCAATATATTTAGATCAGTAATAATCTTATTGGCTATTAGTATTGTTGCATCTATTTTATCGCCTAGTTTCTTAAGTGCAAATAACTTTTTTAATGTAATTAGGCAGATTACAGTTGCGGGGATTATTGGCTGCGGAATGACCTTTGTTATTTTAACAGGTGGTATAGACTTATCTGTTGGATCTATCTTAGGTTTAGCAAGTGTATTATCAGCAGGAACTTTAGCAGCTACAGGTAATACATTGTTAGCAATTTTAGTAGCTATAGGCGTAGGACTTTTATGTGGTATGGTAAATGGTGTTTTAGTAGCAAGGTATGAAATACCACCATTTATTGCTACCTTAGGTATGATGACCTTATTAAGAGGTTGTGTACTAGTATATACAAAAGGGTCACCTATTTCTATTAAGGAAGATTCATATAAAATAATTGGTAAAGGAAGTATAATTGGGATACCTATTCCTATTATAATACTAGTAGTTGTTTATGTAATTGGACACTATATCCTTACCCAAACTACCTTCGGCCGAAGCGTATATGCCATAGGAGGCAACAGGGAAGCGGCAAGGTTATCGGGTATATCTACAAAGACAAGTGAGTGGGCAGTTTATGCAATTAATGGATTGCTTTGTGGTGTAGCAGCTGTTATACTAACAGCTAGGCTTGGTTCAGCCCAATCAACAAGTGGACAAGGGATAGAGATGGATGCTATAGCAGCGGTTATTCTAGGTGGTACAAGTTTATCAGGGGGCACAGGATTCGTTTTACCGACAGTTATTGGTGCAATGATCATGGGTATTATAGATAACATACTAACACTAATGAATGTTAACCCACATGCAACTAATATAGTAAAAGGTATTGTTATCCTAATTGCCGTACTAGTAGACAAAAAAGTTAAGGATTTATCTGCTAAGGCAGAAGAATAATAAATCAACAATATAAAATCAAAAGAACTAGGAAGGAAGATGAAATATGAAAAAATTTAAAAGACTATCACTTCTACTAAGCTTTGTATTACTATTTTCACTAGCACTAACAGGTTGTAAAATGGATGATGAGAAACCAGTAGAAACACCAGATGAAACTGTGGATACACCAGATGAAGATGCTGATGCAGATGTAGACACAGGTGGAGATAAGCAATTAGTAATAGGTCTTTCAATGAACACACAAACAAACCCATTCTTTGTTGATGTTAAAGATGGAGTTCAAAAAGCAGCAGATGAGCATGGAATTGAACTTTTTGTAACAGATGCACAGGATGACCCAGCAGTGCAAATGAAAGATATTGAGAACTTAATTACCAAAAACCCAGATGCAATAATTATTGACCCTTGTGATTCAGATGCAATTGTAGCATCAGTAGAAGCATGTAATGATGCTGGTATACCTGTATTTACAATGGACCGTGAATCAAACGGTGGTGAAGTAGTTGCCCATATTGGATATGATGCTATTAAATCAGGAAATATGGCTGCTCAATATTTAGTAGATTCACTAGAAGGTTCTGGTAAGATTGTAGAGCTTCAAGGAATCATGGGAACTAACGTAGCACAAGATCGTTCAGAAGGATTTAATGAAATTATTGATGATAATCCTGATATGGAGATAGTTGCTAGCCAGGTAGCAGATTTTGATAGGGCTAAAGCAATGAGTGTTATGGAGAATATCCTACAAGCAAATCCAGAAATAGATGGCCTATATGCAGCTAATGATGAGATGCTATTAGGTGCACTTGAGGCTATTGAGGCAGCAGGTAGATCAGAAGAAATCGTTAAAATTGGTTGTGACGCAATTGATGATACAATTGAAGCGCTAAAGGCTGGAAGAGTTGAAGCAACAATAGCAGAGCCACCATTTTTCTTAGGTAAGGCAATCCTAAATGCAGCTTACGAACATATCAATGGAGAAATAATTGATAAATATGTTATACTTGACAATAATCTTGTAACACAAGATAATGTTGATGATTTAGTAACAAAAGAATAATTTATTTAATCAAGACCAAGAATGTATATATAAAAAAGTCTTGCCCACATAGAAATGAGGGCAAGACTTTTTGTTAAATATTAAAAGTTGTAGATTACTTAAGCATTGCATCTACGAACCAAATGTTCTTACTATACTCTGCAACATAGTCCTCAAACATAGCAACTGTTTCAAAGTCACCTTCCTTATCTGCAGTATTTCTAATATCAGTAGCTAAAGCTCTCATAGTAAAAAGGTCTTCCCTAAGCATTTTAAGAGAATCTTCTGTACTAAAGTCCGTAGCCTTAACCTCTTTAATGGTTGCTACTTCTAAATACTCTGACATTGTAGATAGTGGGAAAACATCCTTAGTTTTTAGTAGTTCAGCAACAGCATCATAGGATTCGAACAAAGCATCATAAAGTTCTTCGGTATAGTTATGAATCTTCATAAATTGTTTACCTACAACATTCCAGTGGATATTGTGTAGTTTAACATTAAATACTGCTAGATTAGCAAGATAAGTTTGTAATAAATTTTCGTGTTTCATTTAAAATCCTCCTTGTAATTAATACCTTCTTATTCTGTCCTTATAATAAATATTATATACTATTGTACCGGAAACAAAAAGGGACAAATATGTTCGTAGATTTAAGGAGATATAAATACTAAAATAAATTATGCGTTGCTGCAGGAATTGTTTTTAAAATAGTATATAATATGATATGATATAGATTATATAGTATATTACATTAAACTAAGGAGGCATATTAATGAAATCTTTAAAAGGAACAAGAACAGCAGAAAACTTAATGAAATCATTTGCAGGTGAATCACAGGCAAGAACAAGATACACATATTATGCATCTCAAGCTAAAAAAGAAGGATACGTTCAAATGTCCAACATATTCTTAGAAACAGCTGAGAATGAGAAAGAACATGCTAAAAGATTTTTTAAATTCTTAAGCGCAGACTTAGAAGGCGAAGGCGTAGAGATTAATGCTGAATATCCAGTAGCCCTAGGTGATACCAAATCAAACCTTTTAGCAGCGGCAGAAGGTGAAAAAGAAGAGTGGGAAGACCTATACCCAACATTTGCAGATATAGCAGATGAAGAAGGGTTCCCAGAAATTGCTTATGTATGGAGAGAAATTGCAGAAGCAGAAGAACGCCATGAATTAAGATATAGAAAACTATTAGAAAACATAGAGAACAACACAGTTTTTGAAAAAGATGTAGAAGTAGAATGGAAATGCAATAACTGTGGGTATATACACAAGGGTAAAGCAGCACCAGAAGAGTGCCCGGCTTGCGCTCATGCACAAGGACACTTCGAGGTATTTTACGAAACATACTAAAAAGTAGAAAAAGAAGGATACATTAATTTGTATCCTTTTTTGTTTGAAAAAATTGCCCAACTTTACAACAAACTATTGAAAATATATTTCAGTAGTATATAATAGTAATATATGAACCATGTAAAGAAAGGAGAGGAAGATGGATTATGTAGTAGGTATTGATGGTGGAGGAACAAAAACTAAATTAACAATATGCGATCTAGATGGAAATATCATATATTCTACAGTGTCAGGACCAAGTAATATTCTCTCTAGCGGTTTTGATATAGCTAAAGAATCTATTAGCCAGGTAATTAAGGAGGGTATGATAGAAAGTAAATACGGGATGGATAATTGTGTTTCTTTGTGTATCGGTGTAGCAGGAGCTGCAAGGGAAGAGATAAAAAAACAAATACACCAGATTGTAAGAGATACAGGATATAAAGGAAAACTAATAATTACCCATGATGCAGAGACTGCACTTGTAGGCGGAACCGGTGGGGATGAAGGGGTACTTATTATTGCGGGCACAGGGGCTATATGCTTTGGTAAGACGAAAGAAGGTAGAGTGCACCGGGTAAGTGGTTGGGGTCATATTATTGGTGATGAGGGAAGCGCATATAGTGTAGGGGTTAAGGTGCTGAATGCAGTAATGAAAGCCTATGATGGAAGAGGAAGGCAAACAATTCTAACTAAAAACTTATTAGATTATTTGGATATTAAATCAGAGGAAGAAATAATCAATCTAATATATAAGGATAGTATTACTAAGCAACATATAGCCAGTATAGCTATTCTAATAGATGGTGCATGCCAGTTAGGTGATGAGGTTGCACTGGAAATTGTGAGTCAAACAGTAGATGAACTTTATGAGTGCGCAGAGGCCTGTATAAGGAAATTAAATTTTGCAGATAAGAGTATAAAAGTTATTATTAACGGCGGAGTTCTTGTTAAAAATACATATATTAATAAGGGCTTTAGAGATAAAATGAAAGATAATTACCCGCTTATTGAAGTAACTACAATGATACATGATGCAGCCTATGGGGCTGCAATTATGGCAATAGAAAATATTGATAAAACAAGTGGTGGAGGGAGCTATAATGCCAAACATTAAGTTAGGAATTGATTGTATAGATGAATATGACCATATTTTTCAAGGAAAAAAGGTAGGTCTTGTTACAAACCCAACAGGGGTTGATAGTGGGCTAGTTAGCACAATAGATATACTATTTGAAAAGACAAATTTAACAGCGCTATATTCACCAGAACATGGAGTAAGGGGGGATATTCAGGCAGGAGAAAAAGTAGAAGATTATATAGATGAAAGCACAGGAATTAAGGTGTTTACTCTATATGGTAAAAATAAAAAGCCAACTAAAGAGGTATTAAACGGAATTGATATATTGGTAATAGATATTCAAGATGTTGGATCTAGGCTTTATACCTATCTCTATACTATGGCATATTGCATGCAAAGTGCTAAGGAATATGGGAAAAAAATTGTTGTACTAGATAGGCCTAATCCTTTAGGAGGAGAGGTTGTAGAAGGGAATCTTGTTAAAGAAGGATTTACTTCCTTTATAGGACTTTACCCTATTCCTTACCGTTACGGACTTACCATAGGAGAATTGGCTAATTTCTTTAATGAAGAATATGAAATAAACTGTGATCTAACTGTTATACCCATGGAAGGATGGACAAGAGACATGCATTATGAGGATACTGGCTTAGAGTGGGTCCTGCCATCACCTAATATGCCTACTGTAGATACAGCATTCGCCTATAATGCAACTTGTATTTTTGAGGGAACTAATATATCGGAAGGCAGGGGAACGACTAAACCTTTTGAATTTGTGGGGGCGCCATGGCTAGATGCGGAAAAACTAACTAAGACTATGAATAGTAAGGGTTTAAGTGGTGTTGCATTTAGGCCAGCATATTTTACACCCACTTTTTCTAAACACAGGGAAGAACTTTGCAAGGGAGTACAGCTCCATATACTTGATAGGGAATCTTTTAATGCAACAGAGACATCGTTACATCTGCTAAGCGCAGTTAAGAGGCAAAACCCAGGGAAGTTTGAATACACTGAGCCATACACAGAAAGTGGCAAACACATGATAGATTATAATACAGGCTCAGACTATATTAGAAGCAATGATTTTAAGCCAGGGGAAACTTACAAGCAATGGCAAGAAGAAGCAGATATCTTTGAAAAACAAAAACAAGCTTATCACATTTATAAGTAGGAGGCACTAGATGAACTTAGCACAAAAAATAGGGCAATTATTAGTTGTAGGATTTGACGGAACAGAAGTAAATGACCATATAAAAAATATGATTACTACCTATCACGTAGGGAATATTATTTTATTCGAAAGAAATTATGAATCTCCAAAGCAACTTTTTACACTTGTTCAAGATCTTCAAAAGATTGCTATAGAAAGTAATGGTTACCCACTTTTTGTTACTATTGATCAGGAAAATGGGATTGTAACTCGTATACATGATGGTATAACGGTTTTTCCAGGTAGCATGGCTCAAAGTGCTGGGGCTACGATAGAAGAAAGTAGAAAAGTAGCTCAATATACAGGAGAAGGACTCAGGGCATTGGGAGTGAATTTCAATCTGGCCCCAAGTGTAGATATAAATAATAATCCAAGTAACCCGGTGATAGGTGTAAGGAGTTTTGGTGAGACCGCAGAGCAAGTAGCAGAAAGGTCTAATGCATATATTGAAGGTATGCAAGAAACAGGGGTTATAGCAACTGCAAAACATTTCCCAGGCCACGGAGATACTAATGTAGATTCTCATTTAGATTTGCCAGTAATATCCCATAGTAAAGAAAGATTAGAGAAAGTAGAGCTATATCCTTTTAAGGAAGCTATAAAACATGGTGTTAAGGCAATAATGAGTGCCCATATAAAATTCCCTGCCTATGAACCTAAGGATCTTCCAGGAACCCTATCATACCCTATACTTACTAATCTTTTAAGGGAAGAACTAGGATATGAAGGTATTGTTATTACGGATTGTATGGAGATGGAAGCTATTGATACTTACTATGGTACAAGCAAAGCCACTCCTATGGCCATAGCAGCAGGTGCAGACCTTGTATGCATATCTTCAAGTGAGGAAAAACAGGCTAAGGCAATATCAGAGATCTACCATGCACTTGAAGTGGGGACACTTACACAAGATAGAATAGAACAATCACTAAGTCGTATTATGGAAATAAAAAATACTTATGATGTAGATAGTATTATTAATACGTCGTACGCTGACGTTGAAGATAAACTTTATAGGAAAGAGCATCAAGACCTTGCTAGAAAGATTAGTAATCAAAGTATTACAGTATTAAAGAACAATGGACTTATCCCAATTAAAGCGGAAGAAATAATGATTATTGCCCCAAGTGGAAGGGTTCTTACAGGCGCCGATGGGGTTAAGCTTGCACCAAACTTTGCTAGCTACTTTGCTGATAAGGTTATAAATAAGAAAATAAATGTTATAGAACTTGGTGATAGTTTAACAGATAAGGAAATAAAGGACATCACATCGGAAGCAGCAAATAAAGAGTTGGTTATTTATTGTACCCATAATGCTACCCTAGATCCTAGGCAAATTGAATTAGGGGAAGGGTTATTATCGGTTAACAAGAACCTTATTCTTATACCAATGAGGATACCATATGACGTAGAAAAGTTACAAGGAGTAGAAAACTGTTTGCTACCTTATGAATATACTATGAATTCCATGGATAGCTTAGTTGGAGTGCTAATGGGAAGCGTAGAAGGAAATAGCAAATTGCCAGTTACTATAAATATTTAATGTGTAGGGACAAGTAACAAGAATAAGGGGGAGTATATGAATTGTTTGATATCAATTAGGCAGCTTTATGAGGAACTAACAAAGACAGAAAAGAAAATAGCAAATGTTATATCTAATGAACCAGAGCATGTGATAGGCCTGACAATACATGAACTTGCAAAATACAGTGATACATCACCAGCTTCAGTTGCTAGGTTCGCAAAAAGGATAGGTTTTGACAGTTATGGGGATATGAAAATTGAACTAGCAAGAAATATTGAAGCGGAGAGTACACCAGAGATTAATACACTGCTTAAATCTGATGATAGCCTAGAAATTATCTCAAAAAAGATTGTTAATAATATAGGATTAACACTAGAGGAAACACTGGGCCTTATGGATTTTGATAATATTGTAAAAGCTGTTGAAGCTTTAAGGGCTGCCGATACCATATACCTTTTTGGCGTGGGAGCTTCAGCTGTAGTTGCCCAAGATATGCAGCAAAAACTTGTTCGTATTAATAAAAGATGCGTTTTTCATACTGATTATCATCTTGGACTTGCCTCATCCACCCATATTAAACCAGAGGATGTAGTTGTTGCTTTTTCATACCAAGGACAAACCAAAGAGGTACATGAAGCGATTAGGCAAGCAAAAATTAATGGGGCAACCTGCATTGGAATAACCAGATGCCTTACTAATCCTATCCACGATTTAGTTGATATTCTTATAGGACTGCCTAACATAGAACAGGGTATACGTATAGGTGCCGTCCAGTCAAGGTATGCACAGTTATTGGTAGTTGATATTTTGTTTGCAGGTATTGCAAAAGAAAACTTTGAAGTTACTGAAGGATATTTAGTGAAAACTCAGCAATTAATAGAAAAACTAAAGGAAAAATGATGAAATTAAGTTTCAGGCACATTTTACCTATGCTTTATGGTAAAGTGTGCCTTTCTTTTCTGATAAAAGATAATTTTTTCCTAAAATTATTAAAAAGTATTGAAATATTATTTCTTATGGTGTATACTAGATACATAATCAATATATATAATGTAATTAAGTAAATAAATATGTATAAATTATACAAAATATATTTTTTGTAAATATAAGCTGAAGCAAGAATGGAAAATTAATAAGGAGAGATTAACTATGTGCAAGCCATATATAATAGGTGTTGATGGAGGAAATACAAAAACCGACTACTTTTTATTTGATTTAGAAGGAAATTTTATTTCAAGTATAAGGGCAGGAACTTGTAGTCATGAATCTTTACCAGATAGTTATGAAGGTACATATAATGAAATGAAAAAACGTATTAATCAATTACTTTCTAAGGAAAACCTTACATTAGATGATATAGAACTTGGGGTCTTTGGGCTCGCAGGTCTGGATGTACCTAAGCAAAAAGAAAAATTAGATGAGGTAATTAGAAAGATAGGTTTTACAAATTTCGTAGCAGAAAATGATGGTTACCTGGGTTTAAAAGCGGGGAGTAAGACAGGAGCAGGGATTTGCTCTATCAATGGTACAGGCACAGTTACAACAGGAATAGATCAAAATGGAAACAGGCTACAGATAGGTGGGGTAGGCTATATAGCAGGTGATGATGCAGGTGGTGCCTTTATAACAAGGGAGCTTTTGAGGCAGGTACATAATGCGCTTTACAGATGCGGTAAAGACTCAAGTCTTGTAGAACCTACACTTAAACTTCTAGGAGTAGAGGATAAGATTTACTATATTCAAGCTATTAGTGAATTATATAGGGCTCGTTTTTCACACACACCTTATGTAAAACTAGTATTTGAACATGCGGATAATGGTGATGAGTTAGCACTAGAAATTATTGATAAGGTGGCCGAGGCGCTTGCTAGATCTACAGCAGGATGTATTAATAACCTGAATTTCCATAAAGACAAAAAGGTGGAAATAATCCTTGCAGGATCAGTATGGGTAAAGCCTGATACAACAATACTCATTGATGCATACAAGGAATATGTAGAGGAATTTACAAGCTATCAATGTGAATATATTATTTTACAAGTACCGCCAGGTATAGGTGCTGTTTTATGGGCCTTAGAACTAGCCCACAGAAGACCAGTAGACGAGGAAGTAAAGAAGCGGATTATAAGAGAGATGAGTGTCTTGTTATAAAGACTAATCATTATTGAAAGGTGATAGATATGGATACTAAAATAAAAAAGACGGGGTGTATGATTACAGAAAGTAACAATAAAGATACTACAGATATTGATTCGGTAACCACATTAGAGATGGTAAAATTAATGAATATGCAAGACCACTTAGTAGCAGAAGCAGTAGAAAAAGAGCTACCATACATAGCAGAAGCCATTGATTACATATCAGAAGGATTCCAAAAAGGTGGAAGGCTACTTTACTTTGGCGCAGGAACAAGTGGAAGATTAGGGGTGTTAGATGCCTCGGAGTGCATGCCGACTTTTGGTGTAAATGAAGAAATGGTTCAAGGGTATATAGCAGGTGGAGATTACGCCCTTAGAAATGCCATAGAAGGAGCAGAAGACGACTATCAGTCTGGTGCAGATATGGTAGAAGAGCTTAATATAAATGAAAAAGATATTGTTGTTGGTATAACAGCAAGTGGAAATACACCTTATGTTTTAGGAGCCATTGAAAAAGCTAATAATATAGGATGTACAACAATAGGGGTCACTAATAACCCTGACACCAAATTACATGATGCATGTAGAGTAACAATTGCTCCCCTTGTAGGTCCGGAAGTAATACAAGGATCAACAAGGATGAAGGCTGGTACCTCACAAAAACTTGTTTTAAATATGCTAACAACAGGCTCTATGATAAAGATAGGAAAAGTTTATAAGAACTATATGGTTGACATGAAAGCTACCAATAATAAACTATTTGATAGGGCAATTAGACTTGTTATGGAAACAACAAAAGTAAGTTATGACAAAGCTTTAGAAGTACTTAAGGAATGTGACTTTCATGTTAAGTTAGCTATTGTAATGATTCAAAAAGAATGTAATATAGAAGAAGCAAAAGAACTTTTAGATAGTGCAAATGGTTACATTGCACATGCACTAGATTTATAAAAAGGGGTTAGGTAGAAAGGAGAACACAAAGATGAAAAGGAGAAAAAACAAACAAGCTAAAGAGCCTATAGATTTTCAAATAGTTAAAAGAAGAATTTGGCGAGATAGATATATGTACCTTATGGTTTTACCAGTACTTACTTATTTTATTATTTTTAAATACCTACCTATGTGGTGGTTGAGGATTGCTTTTTATGACTATAAGATATTAAAAGGATTTTCGGGGAGTAAATTTGTAGGTTTAGATAACTTTAGAGTTTTTCTAAGTAATCCAGACTTCCTTCAAATATTATGGAATACATTATGGCTGAATATATTAAACCTAGCATTTGTATTTACAGCACCCATATTATTTGCACTGTTACTTAACGAACTTTCACATAGGCGATTTAAGAAAACTGTTCAAACAATTAGTTACTTGCCTCACTTTTTATCTATGGTAGTTGTAACAAGTATGATAACGACTTTCCTTTCACCGTCCCTAGGGGTTTTGAATGGAATTATTAAATCCATGGGAGGAGAAACAATACATTTTCTAGGCCAACCAAAATACTTTAGATCCATAATGACAATCTCAGGTATTTGGCAGGGAGTAGGCTGGGGTTCTATTATTTATCTGTCAGCCTTATCGGGTATAGACCAAGAACAGTATGAAGCAGCAGTAGTAGATGGTGCTTCGCGTTTCCAGCAAATAAGACATATTACATTTCCGGGTATGCAGGGTACCATAGTGATTATGTTAATTTTGCAAATAGGTAACCTATTATCTGTAGGATTTGAAAAGGTATATCTCTTACAAAATGCACAGAACATGGGAGTATCTGAAGTATTATCCACCTATGTTTATAAAATGGGAATGCAAAATTCTAACTATAGCTTGGCAACAGCAGTAGGACTGTTTAACTCGATTATAAGCTTTGCACTTGTATTATTTGCCAACCATATGAGTAAGAAATATTCAGATTCAGGTCTAATTTAAAAGGAGGGGTTAAATTGGCAATAGTTAATGAAAATAGTAAGACTGAAAAAGCATTTGATATATTTAATGTCATATTTATGATATTGCTATGTATAGCCTTTATTTATCCAGTACTTAATGTACTTGCAATATCATTAAGTGGAAGTGCACCAATTTTACGTGGTGAAGTGACATTTTATCCTAAGGATTTAGATTTTAGTGGTTATAAAAATGTTCTTGGAAATTCACATATTTGGAGATCCTATGCCAATACTATCTTTGTAGCTGGAGTAGGATGTGTCCTAAGTCTGGCAATGACCTGTCTTGCGGCATATCCAATGGCCTTTGGAGACTTCTATGGTAAGAAATTATATAGCTACATGATTTTATTTACTATGTGGTTTAGTGGTGGGCTTATACCAACTTATTTAGTAATGACTAAACTAAACCTTATAGATTCACATTGGGCACTAATTTTAAACTTCTTGTGTGCGCCATATTATGTTATTGTACTTAAAAGTTTTTTCCAGTCAATTCCGGATTCTTTAATTGAATCTGCTAAGCTAGATGGGGCTAATGATTTTGTTTGTATGATTAAGATTGTATTACCACTATCTAAACCAGCTCTTGCAACGATCGCATTATGGATTATCGTTGCCCACTGGAATGATTTCATTGGGCCTTTAATGTATTTAAATAAACGTAGTCTTTACACACTACAAGTTTTATTAAATGATATTGTATTACAAGCTTCAGGAGCAATGTACGAAATGAGTGATGCCGTACAAGCTGGGGATGGCAGTATGACTATACCACAGCAGGTGCAAAATGCAGTTATATTTGCATCCATGGTTCCAATGCTTATAATATATCCATTTGTACAAAAGTACTTTGTAAAAGGAGTTATGCTTGGCTCTGTAAAGGGCTAAAGTTAACAAAACATATAAAAATAAAGCTAAAAAAGGGAGGATTTTATAATGACTAAAAAATTTAGAAATCTTATCTACGGTGCACTAACAGTGACGTTAGCTGCAGGAATGCTAACAGGCTGTTCATCAAGTGATAAGCCAGAACCAACACCAGAAGAAGGATCAAGTGAAGTAGTAGAGGTAGATGATGAAACAAATGAAGATGGTAAGCTATTTGATGAAACATTAGAATTTAGCTATATGGGTAACATATGGGGAGACCACCCACAAGATGGGAATGCTATCTTTGATGAAATGATGGAAAGAACTAATACAGATATAGACTTCCAATGGTTCCCAGCAGCAAACTATGCTGAGAAAGTAGGGGTGACACTAGCATCAGGTAAATTGCCAGATATGATTTATGGCGGGGATATTGCAACTTTAGTGGATGAGGCAGCTATTATCCCACTTGATGATTTACTAGAAGAACATGGACAAAACATTTTAAAAGCTATTGGTGAGGAAGACTTAAAGTATATGAGGCATGCGGGAGATGGTCGTATTTACTTTATACCAACTATACTTGACTATCCACCAGCATATTCAATGCAAATCCGTGAAGACTGGTTAGATAATGTTGGAATAGATGAAGTTCCAGAAGACTGGGATGAATGGAAGGCAGCTTGGAAGGCATTTAAAGAGCAAGATGCAAACAATGATGGGGATCCAACTAACGACGTGCCATTTTCAGGTGACATATATTCACTTATGCCAGCTTTTGGCCTAAACGTAGCAGATAAATTTGGATTTATGGAAGATGAAGATGGTAACTACACATTGGCATACGAACTTCCAGAATTTAGGGTGTTCCTAGAAGAGATGAGAGAACTTTACAGTGAAGGTATTTTAGATACAGAATTCTCAACAAGGGGTACATTTGTAGATAATGTTGAGCTTGAAAAAGCATTCCATGCAAACATAGCAGGATCAAGTATGACATGGGCAGCAAACACAAGAACAACAACAGATATATTAAGGGAAATTGATGAGAATGCAAAACTTATTGGAGTAAAACCAATTAAAGGACCTGGAGGACACCAAGGAATTCCACAAAGGAAGCGTGTATCAGGGTCAGCAGCAATTACTGTTGCAGGAGAAGATAAGGCAGAAGATATTGTTAAATTCTTTAACTACCTATTCAGTGACGAAGGTATAGAGTTAATGTCATATGGTATTGAAGGAGAACACCACGAAAAAATAGATGGAAAGCCAGTACTTAAAGCACCTTACAATGATGGGTTCGAAGAAGCACGTCAAGCTGGATTAAACTTCACTCCAGTACCACATGTGTTTGATGGAGATGCTTATACACAATTAACATTTGCAGGTAAAACAGAAGAAGAATTAGAAGAAACAACAAAAATGTTCTATGATGCATTATTAGTTGGAGAAGATTACTTCTTTGTACCAACACCACTTCTTAACACACAGGCATTTGCGGAAAAACAAGCAGTTGTATTCCCGAAAATCGAACAATTATTAGCAGAGTGTGTAACTGGAAGTATTAGTGTAGATAAATTCTTTGAAGAATATGAGAAACTTAAACCAGTAGGATTACAAGAAATATTAGATGAAGGAAAAGAAGCTTGGGAATATATTAAGGGTTAATCAATTTTAATAAGCTAGGAGTAGTTAATCTACTCCTAGCCTTTTAAAATGATAAATTAAGTCTTGCTAATTAAGGAAGGAGCTTAATAATGAGTGAAGGAATTAAGATAGTAACAATAGGTGGAGGATCTAGCTATACACCAGAACTTATTGAAGGATTTATAAAAAGAATAGATGAATTACCAGTAAGAGAAATATGGCTTGTTGATTGTGAGGACGGTAAAGAAAAATTAGAAATAGTGGGGTCACTAGCCAGGAGGATGGTTAAAAAAGCAGGAGTTCCTATAACTATACATACAACACTTGATAGGAGGGAAGCACTAAAGGATGCAGACTTTGTAACAACCCAAATGCGTGTGGGATTACTTGATGCCCGTATTAAAGATGAAAGGATACCACTTAGTCACGGTATGTTCGGCCAGGAAACAAATGGGGCTGGAGGACTCTTTAAGGCACTTCGTACTATTCCAGTAATGATGGAAATTTGCAAAGATATAGAAGAACTTTGCCCCGATGCATGGTTAATCAACTTTACAAATCCAGCTGGGATTGTAACAGAGGCAGTAAATAGGTATACCAATGTAAAGCGTGTTATTGGCCTTTGTAATGTACCCTTTGATATGCATATGGCACTTGCAAAAATTGTAGATATGCCGCCTGAAAAAGTTAGGATAACAATAGCAGGCTTAAATCATATGAGCTATGTAACAGGTGTATATGCAGATGGTAAAGATATGACTGAATATGTACTTAGCAAATGGGGTACACAAAGTGTCAATAATATAAAAGGAACAGAGTGGAGCAATGCCTTTATAAGAGAACTTGGGGCTGTACCATCACCTTACCATAGATATTATTACATGGAAAAGGAATATCTAGAAGAAGCTATAGAAAAATATGAAGAAAATGGAACACGTGCTGAAACAGTACAAAAGCTAGAAAGTGAATTATTTGAACTCTATAAGGATGAAAGTCTAGATGTAAAACCTGAACAACTCGAGAAACGTGGTGGGGCATATTATAGCGATGCTGCCTGCAACTTAATTAGTTCCATATACAATGATAAGGGAGATGTACAGGTAGTCAATACAGTTAATAAAGGTGTTGTTCAGGAGTTAGAATATGATGAAGTAGCAGAACTTAGCTGTATGATTACAAAAAGTGGTCCAGTTCCTATAGCAGTTGGAAAACTTCCAAAGCATGCCAAAGGCTTAGTTCAGCAAATAAAGTCCTTCGAAATAGCTGCCTGTGAAGCTGCCATAACAGGAGATTATGATAAGGCGCTAGCTGCTATGATTATTAACCCATTAGTAGCATCACAAAGATACAGTATAACAGTACTAGATGAATTACTCGAGGCACATAAAGAATATTTACCACAGTTCTTCAAAGAAGATTAGGCAGGTGAAGATTACTTTATGAGTAAAAAATATGTAATTGGACTTATGTCAGGAACATCTTTAGATGGGATTGATGCAGCTCTTGTTAGTATCGATGAAGATGGGCAAGGTAGGAATATTGAGCTACTTAGTTTTATAGAGGAACCGTTAGACGAAAACTTAAAGGAAAAAATAAAAAAGTCCTGCTCTCCAGAAAGCTCAGACGTAGAAACAATCTGTAGCTTAAACTTTCAACTTGGATATGCATTCGCTAATGCAGCTCATACAGTATGTGAAAAAGTAGGATTTCCCATAAGTAAAGTTGATTATATAGGGTCCCATGGACAAACTATTTATCATATCCCAAGTGAAAGAGATAAGCTTATAAGATCTACATTGCAAATAGGAGAGCCTGCTATTATTGCATATGAAACCAAAACACCAGTCATATCTGACTTTAGAGTAATGGATATGGCAGCTGGGGGGCAGGGTGCACCCTTAGTCCCCTATACAGAATATCTTCTTTATAAGTCTGATAAAAACAGGTGTTTACAAAACATAGGTGGTATAGGTAATGTAACCGTTATTCCGGCAAATGGGAGTCTGGATGATGTATTTGCCTTTGATACAGGCCCTGGAAATATGATAATTAATGAAGTAGTAGAAGAATTAAAATCTATACCCTATGACAAGGATGGGTACTTTGCATCAAAGGGTCAGATTAATGAAAAACTACTTAATAAATTAATGGATATTGAATATATTAAGGAGCCACCACCAAAAACAACTGGTAGGGAAAAGTTTGGAAGGCCATTTGCTCTTAATATATTAGAAGAGAATAAGCATCTAAAAGACGAGGATATTATAGCAACAGTAACTATGTATACAGCAAAAAGTATAGCATATAATTATAAGCGATTTGTAGAGCCTAGCCATAATATTGATGAAGTAATTGTAGGTGGTGGCAGTTACAACAAAACACTTGTAGGGATGTTAGGGAAAGAGCTACCACAGTCTAAGGTAATGATTCAAGAAGATTTAGGCCTTATGTCTTCGGCTAAGGAAGCCATTGCCTTTGCCCTACTTGCCTATGAAACTATGAATAAGAGGGAAGGTAATGTTCTAGGAGCAACAGGAGCTAAGGAAAGAGTCCTGCTAGGTAATATTACACCTTTTAATAAGTAATAATGAATATAAAAACTTGTAGAATAGCAGTATTAGGACTATAATCCTAGTACTGCTATCTGTTTTTTTAGGATGTAATAAGTAAATTAATCAAAGGGTGGATTATAAACCATATTAAAAATAAAAGTCTTAATGGTATCATGGTCTATACTATTAGCTAGGTCAACAATAAGATCACTATTAGACTCCAAGGCATTTAATAAATCATCTCTAATAGAATGCTTGGCAAACCTGTTAATTAGGCCAGATAATTTTTTAAGTCCTTTTTGGGGATTTGTTTTCAGATCATAAATAATAGTATCAGTTGTAGATGAAAGAAACCTCTTAAATAGGGCATTATTAATCATTAAATCATCCTTTACTATTAAGCTATAGATATATTTATGATAAAACAAGTTATAATATGAATTTAGAAGGAGAAAAGTATGAAGTGGGAAAATAAGAGATATAGGTCTTTTTCCTATGAAATGAAAAAGATATTTGAATCAAAGATTATAAAACTATCCCTAGATGGGGGATTTACCTGCCCGAATAGGGACGGAAGCATAGCTAGAAGGGGTTGCATTTTCTGCGGAGAAGAGGGAGCGGGAGAGTTTGCAGCATCAAGGGATCTGACCATTAAGGAGCAAATAAATAGCCAAAAAGAGTGGATGTCTAAGAAATGGGGCAACGGCAAGTATATATCATTCTTTCAAAACTTCACAAATACCTATTCAACATATGAGGATTTGAAAAACAAATATAATCAGGCCATATCAGAAAAAGATATAGTTGGACTTGCTATAGCCACAAGGCCAGACTGTTTATCAAAGGATGTGCTTGATTTATTAGAAGAGATAAATAAAAAGACCTTCCTATGGGTAGAGTTGGGTCTTCAGACTATACATGATGATAGTAGTGATTTTATTAGGAGAGGATATGAATTAGAATGCTATGATAGGGCCATTAAAGAGCTGGATAAAAGGGATATTAAGGTAGTTAGCCATTTAATATTTGGCCTTCCCGGAGAGACAAGGGAGGATATTCTATCATCTGTAAGCTACGTAGCAAGGACTAATACATGGGGCATAAAGATACACTCCCTATATATACAGGAAGCTACAGACCTTGCTGATTATTATATAAAGAGCCCCTTTAAACTCTTAACTAAAGAAGAGTATGTATCCTTAGTAGCAGATAGTATTGAGATACTACCCCAGCATATGGTAATACACCGTTTAACAGGTGATGGTAAAAGATCCCTACTGATAGAACCTAAGTGGAGCCTAGGAAAACGTAGGGTACTATCAGCTATTGATCAGGAATTGAAAGCCAGGGATAGCTATCAGGGTATAAAAACACCTACTGGGATTTAGGTTTTTTGTGCTCTTCTAAATGTGCTATCTTATCCTTAATATTAGGGAAGGACTTTTCAAGACGCCTATGAACAAAGCCTTTTTTCTTGGATAGCTTATCATATTTGGCCTTTAATTTCATAGCTTCAATTTCAGACTTTGAATCACCAAAGGCCTTAATAGCAGTTGACATACCCTTATATATATTTTCGCCTATATGACCGGAATATATATTTAGTTTTTCTTCAACTTCATTAAGAATACGTAGGCGGTTGTTTATTTCTTTTATTCCTAAAATAGTTATAATAAAATCAATAGTAAAATAGGAAAAGAAAATAAGGAGAAGAACATAGCCTACCGTGTTATCAAGGTAAGATATAAGCTTGTGAATGGGGGCATGAATAATATTTAGTACAAATACGGCACCAAGGCCCCATGCAATAGAGAATGATAGGGATATATACCCTCCTATATTAAAAGGTAGGTTAGAGTAGTCCCACCATTTGGTATCAAATACCTTTTCAAGCACATAACCTGTTATAAGTTCTAAAATAGATGTAAGAATAATAGAGCCTATAAATAATAAAATAAGGTTGTCCACAAGAGGGCCAAGTACAAAAATTAGTATAGCCATACCAACACCATAAATAGGACATATGGGGCCATTTAAAAACCCCCTATTAACAAACTTACCTGATGTAACTGTATGAAAGGCAACCTCTACACACCAACCTAGAAAAGCGTAGATAACAAAAATCCATAAGTATCCTATGAGTGAATATTGCATAATATCCTCCTAAAATTATTTACCTTATTATAACAAATTATGTTATAGTGAACAAGCTACTGGTTAGTAATTTTTCTCCTTTAGAAAAATATAAGAAAGGAGATATCCAATTATAAGCCCTCCAAGGTGGGCTGTAGTACTAATACTTGGTGATACCACTGTTATGGCAAGGTTTATACCAAGTAAGGATAGGAGACTTCTCCTGCCCTCGGGTGTTATCATATAAGGGCGGCGGTGTAGAAGGTATAAAAATGCACCTAGAAGGCCAAATAAGCTACCAGAAGCACCTGCAGATACAGATTTAAAGTTAAATATAAAGGTTGTTAAATTACCGCCTATTCCAGTAAGTAGGAAGAAAAGGAGGTATTTTTTGCTACCCATAAGCCCCTCAATCTGAGGGCCAAATATATATAGAGCATAGCTATTAAAAATTATATGCATAAGTCCGATATGGATAAAAATAGAGCTTATAAATCTATAATATTCCTTATAAAAAAGAACATATGGAGGAAACATAGCGCCATATTTAATAAGTGCATCAGTATTAGTGGTTCCACCATTTAAAGCAATAAATATAAAATAAAAAACTATGATTACCAGGAATATAAAGGTTACCTTAGCCCTCCTGTATAAATCCTTTAATTTGTGCAAGTAGATCATCTCCTTTGTGTAGTGAAATTTTAACAGATAATAATTAAAATAGCAATTATAAGGATAAGTAAAAGTAAGAAAAATAAGAAGAAAGGAGTATAATATGAGATATAATAAGGTTGTAGAAGGAGTTTTTTTATCAAGGCCCAATAGATTTATAGCCAAGGTGCTTATAAATAACGAAGAAGAAACTGTTCATGTAAAAAATACAGGAAGATGCAGGGAGCTGCTTGTACCAGGGGCAAGGCTAATACTAGAGGATTGTTCCCATAGGCCAAAGAGAAAAACTAAGTATTCTTTAATAGCTGTATGGAAGGGAGATATGTTAGTCAATATGGATTCCCAGATTCCCAATGCAGTAGTATATGAAGGTATAGAGGATGGCAGAATTAAGGAATTACAAAATATTAAAGAGCTGAAAAGAGAGGTTACCTATAGAAATTCTAGGTTTGATATATATTATGAAAAGGAAGATGTGAAGGGCTTTATAGAAGTTAAAGGGGTTACCCTAGAAAAAGATGGAATATCTATGTTCCCAGATGCCCCAACTAAAAGAGGGAGTAAGCATGTGTTAGAAATGATAGAGGCTGTTAAGGAAGGCTATAGAGGGGCTATATTTTTTCTAATTCAGATGGAAGGGCCTAAGGAGTTTAGGACAAACAATAAAATGGATATGGAATTTGCAAGTGCTATTAAACTTGCTAGTAAAAGTGGTGTGGAGATACTTGCCTATGATTCAATTGTAGGTGAGAATAGCATACATATAAACAAACCAATAGATATACAAATATAATAGTTACAACTTAATGGAAGGAGCAAATTAAGATGTGTGAAAAGAAAGAAAGTACTCATAGCCATGGGCATGACCATGAGCATAAACATACAAAAGCAGTACTAAATCGCCTATCAAGGGCAAGTGGGCATTTAGAGTCGGTTAAAAGAATGATTGAAAATGGAGAAGACTGCGGGGAGGTATTAATTCAGCTTTCAGCTGTAACAGGGGCTCTTAATAGTGCAGGTAAAATTATACTAAAAGACCACATGGAACATTGCATTGCCCATGCAGTTGAGACTGGAGATAATGAAACAATTGATAAGTTTTTAAAAACAATAAATTACCTTGTTAAATAGTTTTTCTTAATTTGTATCCCCCCCAGTGGCTTGTATGGAGCCACATTGCCCATTATAATGGGACTATCATATGGGTAATAGGCCCATATAAAATATAAAATAAGGAGATACAAAATGATAAAAACAAACAAAAAATGGGCTATTGCTATCATGCTCCTGCTACTTATAGCGGTAACAGGGTGTAGCAATAAGAAAATTAATGAAGCTGATGTGAACACAGAGGACATTAATGAAAGTAGTGAGGATATTAATGAAGTTTCTAACCAAGATGGGAAGCGAATTGTTGTAGACGGGGCAGGGCGTGAGGTAGAGATTCCGGAAGATGTTGAAAGTATTATTTGCTGGAATGTAGGTGCATTACGCTATACTAGCTACATGCAAGCCCAGGATCTGGTTGTAGGTGTTGAAGATTATGAAAAAGAACAAGCCTTTACAAGGCCTTACAACTATGTGAATTTTGAATTGTTTAAAGACCTTCCAATTGTAGGATCTAATGGGGAGCACTACCTAGAAGAAGCCATTGCAGTAGGCCCTGATATTATTATTATGTCGGCCTTAGATAAGGGAGATGCTGATGCTATTGAGGAGGCTACAGGTATTCCAGTTGTACTCGTACCAGGAAGTGATAAGATGATGGATGAAAATGCTTATGAGACTTTCAGAATTATGGGAGAGGTTTATAAAAAAGAAGATAGGGCTACGGAGCTAATGAATTATTTAGACAGTATTAAGGAAGATTTAGAAAGCCGTACAGGTGATATAGCGGAAGAGGATAAACCAACTGTATATGTAGGAGGAGTTAGCTTTAAAGGTGCACATGGACTAGATGGCACGGAAGCCTTTTATGGCCCTCTACACTGGATAAATGCCAAAAACCTAGCTAATGAAACAGATCAAAATGGACCTTTTAATGCAGACCTAGAGCAAATACTAGAATGGGATCCAGATGTGCTATTTATAGATTATAATGGCCTTGAATTAATTAATGAAAGTTATGAGAAAGATAGGGATTACTATGAAAATCTAAAGGCAGTGCAAGAAGGGGAAGTGTACTCACAAATTTCCTTCCGTTCTTTCGCGGCTAATCTAGATATGGCCTTAATTAATACTTATTATGCAGGGAAGATATTATATCCAGAAAGTTTCCAGGATATAGATCCAGTCCAAAAAGCAGATGAAATATTTAATGAGTTATTAGGAACAGATTTTTATCATGTATTAAAAGAAAATGGATATGAATTTAGGAAAGTAACAATAGGAGAATAGATAATAGTCTTTAGTAGGATAGGGGAAGATAAATGGAAAAGCTTATGTGGGAAAAATGTGCAGATTTTCATGGTCATGTATGCGGAGGATTGACAATAGGCTATAAGGCGGCCTTATATGCTATTGAACTAATGGATCTTAAATTAGATAAAGAACTAGGGAGCTCCAGCATTTCAAGTGATGAAGAAATTGTGTGCATCTGCGAAAATGATGCCTGCGGTGTGGATGCAATTCAGGTTATATTAGGATGCACTATAGGAAAGGGGAACCTACTATTTCATATGACTGGTAAACAGGCATTCTCCTTTTATAATAGGGATACTAATCAATCAGTGCGTTTAGTTCTTAAGTCAGCACCTAAAGGCATGACAAGGGAGGAATCCTTTGATTATTACCAATCTTGCAAGCCAAGGGATATGTTTGATGTTAAAGATACGGCAATCAAGTTACCCGAAAAGGCACAGATTTTTAGATCAATTGACTGTGAGTTATGCCATGAAAGAACATCTGAGAATATGATTAGGCTAGAAGATGGTAAAAGCCTATGCCTTGATTGTTATAATCCCTATACAAGATTTGATCTATAATATAATATTTTGGGAACAAAACTACAAAGTAAAAAAATCCTGCTTTCTACATATAAGTAAAGCAGGATTTTTTTGCAAAAAGACGGATGTATTGATTTAGTTGTTATTTTTAGAAATATTGTGCTATTATAGAATAGTGTAAAACCATATTAAAAATTTAAGGGGGAGTAATATGAGTACAGGAATGATTATAGGAATTGTTGTTGGTGTGATAATATTAATTATAATATTATCAGGATATGTTAAAGCTAGTCCAGACGAGGCTATTATAATATCGGGCCTAAAAAGAGAAGCAAAGATTGTAATAGGCAAAGCTGCAATAAAAATTCCCTTTCTAGAGCGTAAAGATAGATTACCACTTAACATAATTAAAATTGATGTTAAGACACAAGAAGCAGTGCCTACACAGGAGTTTATTAATGTAAATGTAGATGCAGTAGTCACAGTTAAGGTATCATCAAAGAAAGAATTGCTAAAAATTGCAGCAGAAAACTTCCTAAATAAAAACACAGACTATATAGAAAATATGGTTAAAGAAGTCCTGGAAGGGAATATAAGGGAAATAATTGGAACAATGACCCTAGAAAATATGATTTCCAATAGGAAGGAATTTGCCATTAGAGTTGAAGAAAATGCAGTCCCCGATATGGAGAAAATGGGTATTGAAATAGTATCCTTTA
>JAAYSX010000089.1 GCA_012518255.1 Candidatus Epulonipiscium sp.
AAAATAGCAGAATATGATCAGATTTTACTAGATACAATGAAAGAAAATCAGGAAAAAGTTGAAGAGCGTACAAGGCAAATAGAAACAGAAGAACAGGAAATAGCCTTACTTTATAAAGAGCAAGTAGGGGTTAAATCCCGTCTAGATGCAAACAAGCAGGAGAAAGATGCGCTACTTAACAAACTTAATGCAACTGAAGCAAGTTTAAAAAGTGAAATAGAGGATATGGATAGGCTAACTGAAGATCTTGAAGGAGAAATACAAGAGCTTATTCGTAAAAACGAATTAGCCCAGCAAAGAGCACGTGAACAGGCTAATGCGCAGGGTGGAACATTTGAATATACAGGGGGGCAACTCCTATGGCCTGTACCAGGTAACACTAGGATAAGTTCCAACTATGGAAACAGGATTCATCCCATAGCAGGGACATCTAAGTTCCATACAGGTATTGATATTCCGGCACCATTTGGAAGGTCTGTTGTGGCCTCTGCAAGTGGCAGGGTTATAAGTGCAGGTTGGATGAATGGCTATGGTAATACAGTTATGATTGATCATGGAGGTGGGCTTACAACCCTATATGCTCATAACTCATCTTTAACAGTATCTAATGGAGCTACTGTACAAAAAGGTGATGAAATAGCTAAAATAGGTAGCACAGGTTACTCAACAGGAAATCACTGTCACTATGAAGTACGTCAAAATGGAACGCATAAAAATCCTCTTAATTACTTAAGATAGTATAATATGGAGTTTTAGATAATACAATTAAAGTATATACAATAAAAGGGGCGCAGGATATGAAAAACAAAAAAAATTTTATAGGCGGTATGTTTGCAGGTGCTCTGGGAGCTATTATACTTGCTTTAGTAATAGTGTTGGTACCTAATATATTTGCTAAAGAAGCCTCAACAACCCATAAACTACAATATATTCAGGGACTACTGGAGAAGAACTATGTAGGTGATATTGAAGATAAGCAACTAGAAGAAGGAATATACAAAGGTTTTGTGGCCGCAATAGGCGACCCCTATACTAACTATTTTACAAAAGAGGAATTTGACCAATTTAAAGAAAAAACCAGTGGTACATATGCGGGTATAGGTATAATGATGCAAGTTGATCAGACAGATAAATTAATTACCGCTGTACAGGTTTTTGAAAACTCACCTGCCGAAAAAGCGGGGCTACTTCCAAAGGATAAACTTATAAAGGCAGAAGGCATAGAACTTGGAGCAGAGAATTTTGAAGAAGCACCTAAGATAATTAAGGGAGAGCCAGGCACAAGTGTAAACATAACTATATTTAGGCCATCAGAAAATAGGATGATAGATTTAGAAATCACTAGAGAAAACATAAACTATCCTACAGTCGAACATAGGATGGTAGAAGATGATATAGGTTATATCCAGATTAAACAATTTGATGAAGTGACCTATGATCAGTTTATGGATGCACTAGAAAAGGTTAATCAAAACAATCCAAAAGGAATTGTACTAGATGTAAGAGATAATCTAGGTGGACTTATGAATATAGTTGCAGAAATAAGCGATGAGTTACTACCTGAGGGGACTATTGTATATACCAAAGATAAAGATAACAAAATCCAAATGCTAAAATCAAAGGAAGAACATATAGACATACCAATAACGCTATTAATTAATGAAAATAGCGCAAGTGCATCAGAAATATTAGCAGGAGCATTAAAGGATCATAATCGTGCTAAATTAGTTGGGATGACAACTTATGGTAAGGGTGTAGTTCAGGTTATCTTGCCTATACCAGATGGTTCAGGTATTAAGGTAACTACCTCAAAGTATTACACACCTAATGATGTGTGCATTGATGGAGTTGGCATTGAACCAGACTATGAAGTCCAGCTACCAGTAGAACTTTTACTTAAACCTAAACTAGAAGACGAAGAAGACTTACAACTACAAAAAGCTATAGAAGTTCTTAAAAGTGAAATAGAATAAAAAAGTGGAAGATGTATCCTAGATACATCTTCCACTTTTTAAAGTAATAAGTCAATTATCTATGTTCATGATTAAAGATATGCTCGGCGCAATATTCGTAATGTCCATCACACTTAGAACAGTATCTAAACTCCATATCAGGATTATCCCTATCTGTAATACCACAGATAGAGCATCTGTGTATGTGAATAACTTTAGGGCTATCCTTCTTAAACTTCCTATGATTATGGCTAACTTTTCTTTGTGTTTTTACAGACTTTACATTAGATACACCAAAGAATATAAAATAGTTAATTAAGGATACAAGAATAAGGATAAGAGCTTTCCAACCACCTTGTATAGCACTAAGTGCTAATATTCCCCAATATGCCCAGGCTAAATACTTTACTTTAACAGGTAAGATAAAAAATAAGTATACCCTGTTTTCAGAAAAAATCTTAGCATAAGCTAGGAAAAGTGATAAGTTAAGGTAAATAGGAGTACCAGTTATTCCGAATATTAAAGAGAATACAGCTGTTCCAATCATCCCTAATAAATAATAGATATTAAACCTGAAGGCCCCCCACTGGCTTTCAAGGGCCCTACTTATACTATAATAGAAAACAAGGGCAATAACACCCCAGAAGCCAGTATTAGGTGGAATAAATATAAAGGTTATAAATCTCCATACTTCCCCCCTTAAAACAAAGTGGGGGACAAATGAAAGCCTATCCATTATAGATATCCCCACATATGGCACCATAGTATATATAAGAAGAATAGCAGCATTAGCAGCTACAATATATGACATTAAGTTGTCTATGGCATACCTGCCAAATTTTCGTTCTAGTTTATCTAACCAATTCATAACAATACACGCCTTTCCAAAAAGTTTAACAATGTTTTAATCAGTATAACATATTATGCTATAATGGAAAAGGAGGTAAAAAAATGAGCAAACTAAAAAACATGTCAACCAAGGAAAAATACGAACATATATGGGAGTACTACAGATATCATATAATAGGATTTGCCTTTGCTTTTTTTATAATCCTAAGCATACTAATTGGTGTTTTTGGGCCTGGGGAGCCGGAAACAGCAGTTGATGTAGTTATAATGGGTAAGTATTATAATGATGCTGATAAGGTTGAGTTATTCGAAAGCGAAATCGAGAACATTATTGATGAAGGAAAAAGTGGGAAAGTAAATGTTACTATGCATAATGTAGACTGGGATTCTCCTTCATCTATGGAGGTTGCCCTAAACCAAAAATTAATGCTTATGTTTAAAACACAAGAGATTGATATTATGATAGTAGAAGAAAGCAAATTCGATTCCTATGTGGAAATGGTTCAAGATAGGGTTTATGAGTCCTTAGAAGATGCAGAAGATCTATCAAGTATATTAGAAAAAAATAAGGACAAGCTAGTTAAAAGAAAAATGGGCGACGATAAGGAAGATAAGACTTACGGTTTATATGTTAAAGATGTTAAGAAATTACAAGATATTGGTTTGTCCGATGATTATGTAGTATCAGTGCCTGTAACATCAGATAAGAAAGAAAATGCATTTAATGTTATAAAGTGGCTATATAAATAATAGGAAAGAGGAAATAATAAATGATTTTAGAATCTGTAGAAAAAGTAGGGATTATGGGAGGCGGGATAAATGCTGCCTTACTTTGTTTAGAGGCACATAAAAAAGGAATTAAAACAACAATAGTAGACCAGGACCTACATTGCCCAGCCTCAAGTATAGCAGATGAGCACCTAGTTTCCCCGCTTAATAAAACTATACTACTAAAACTTATTCAAAGAACAGATGTTATAGTATTTGCTAATAAATTAAAGAGTATTAGCGATTATAGTCCTTTGCTAAAAGAAAAGGCTAAGGTATACCCGCAGATTGAGATACTGGAAACCCTATCTTCAAGGAGAAGATTCCTTTGGAAGATGGAGCAGCTCGAAATCCCTACAATCAAGTATAAGATATTAGAAGATGAAATAGGGCTCCTAGATTTATTAAGGGAGGTAGAATTGCCAGTAAGCATCACAAAATATTATAAAGATAAATATGATGAATTTGTTCTTACGTCTGATGAAGATATGGTGGATTTATTAGTAGATAAGGATAGAAAAGTAAACTACTGGCTAGTTGAAGAGATTCCTTTAGATTCCATAGAACTTTCAGTAGGTATAAGCCGGGATAGAAAAAATAAAATGTATGACTATAGTGTTTGTGAGGATCTGTACGATGGCGATACTTGGATTCAGGGGCATGTCCCAGCTAGAATAACTAAGACACTGCAAAGGCAAGCAATAGCCCTTGCAAGGAGAACCATAAGGCGTCTTGATGCCACAGGCACATTCGCAGTTAATATAGTTCTTAGTCAGGAAGGAGAACTTATTGTTAGAGACGTACAGCCCTTTGCACTAGCTAGTGCCATATACACCGAGGAAGGATGCGGTATATCACAATATGATCATTTGATAAGAATTATATTAGGACTGCCCTTATATTCTGCTGAATTTGAAGGTGTGGTATTTTCATATCTAGAAAAAGAATCTGCCAATTCAGGGGCAAGAAGCATGAAAAATATGCTTGAAAAACAAGGATCCAATATGTATTCCTTTAAAGGAAAGACATACGATAGCGCAAGGCAACTATATACTTTCAAGGCTGATAGCTGGGAGGACCTAGAGCAAACATTAAATAGCTAAATATGGTATAATCAAAAGAGGATTGTAAACTATTACCTAAGAGGGGGATTTTAATGAAAAACGTAGAACAATCGACAATAGATACTATTCGTATATTGTCAGCAGAAGCAATACAGAAGGCTAATTCAGGACATCCAGGGCTTCCAATGGGAGCAGCACCAATGGCATACACCTTATGGGCTAAAAACATGACACATAGTCCTAAAAATCCAAACTGGCCTAATAGGGACAGGTTTGTTTTATCAGCAGGCCATGGGTCCATGCTTATATATTCCTTATTACATTTATTTGATTATGGGCTTACTATGGATGATCTAAAGGAATTTAGGCAGGAGGGTAGCCTTACACCAGGACATCCTGAATATGGACATACATTAGGTATAGAGACTACAACAGGTCCACTAGGACAAGGGATTGCTAATGCAGTAGGAATGGTAATGGCACAAGAGTATATGGCTGCCCACTTTAATAAAGATGATATGAAGATTGTGGATAACTATACTTATGCCCTAGCTGGAGATGGATGTATGATGGAGGGAATAGCATCGGAAGCAGCTTCCCTAGCAGGAACATTAAAGCTAGATAAACTAATTGTATTATATGACTCAAATAATATAACAATAGAAGGCGATACAGATATTGCATTCACCGAGAATGTTAGAGAAAGATTTGAATCTTATGGATGGCAATCAATATTTGTAAAGGATGGTAATGATATAGAAGAGATTGATAAGGCCATTAAAGAGGCAAAGGCCAATAAAACCCAGCCAACATTAATTGAAATAAAAACAGAGATTGGATATGGATCTCCTGCAAAACAAGGCAAGGCAAGTGCCCATGGGGAGCCACTTGGAATTGATAACCTTAAAGAAGCCAGAGAGTTCTTAGGATATACAGAAGATGAATTTACAATAGCTGATGATGTATTAGCACACATGAAGCAACTAATAGAAGAAGGTAATAAAAAAGAAGAAGAATGGAATAAATTATTCCAGGAATATAAAAAGGCATACCCAGAACTTGCAAAGGAATGGGAGGCTTGGCATAATAATGAAATGCCAGACTTCTTAAATGATGATGACTTCTGGAACCTAGAAAAAGACCAGGCCACAAGGGAATCATCACATAATATGATCAATTATATTGCAAAAAAACTCCCTAACTTCATAGGAGGATCAGCAGACCTTGCACCTTCAAATAAAACTAATATGGATGATAGGGCATCATTTAGTCATAGGGACTATTCAGGATCCAATATTCATTTTGGAGTAAGAGAGCATGCCATGGCAGCCATAGCTAATGGTATGAAAGTATACGGTGGATTACATGTTTACTGTGCAACCTTCTTTGTATTTAGTGACTATATGAAGAACTCAATGAGACTATCAGCCTTAATGAATCTACCAGTAACCTATGTACTAACCCATGATAGTATAGGGGTAGGAGAAGACGGGCCAACGCACCAACCTGTAGAACATTTAGCTATGTTAAGAAGTATGCCTAATATGATAACATTCCGACCTGCAGACTCAAAAGAGACAGCAGCAGCCTGGTACTATGCGCTTACGAGCAAGGACAAGCCAACCTCTTTAGCTTTAACAAGGCAAAACTTACCTGTGTTAGACAAATCAGGAAAGGAAGCCTTAAAGGGAGCATATATTGCTGGAGATATAACAGCCCAGGATGCTGATATTATAATGATAGGGACAGGATCAGAAGTACACCTTGTACTAGAAGCAGCA
>JAAYSX010000119.1 GCA_012518255.1 Candidatus Epulonipiscium sp.
ATAATACAAACTGTTACTGGTGTTGGAAAAGGTAGACATGGGCTGCGGTAGCCCGAGCCTGAAAAAGCCAGCAGTAAATGGCTCATGTAGGGTGCAAATCCCTACCCAGTTAATGAAGATAAGATAAATTAAGCGTAATAGAGCGCCCACCTTGAGTGTTTTTTTATATGGTTTTTAAGGCGGTGAACAGATGCTCAGATCACCATTTCGCGCCCCGTTCGGGCGAGGTGTGCAGACGATAAAAATTGCAGAAGGCGGCAGCGAGGTTGCTGTGGGCATTGCGACTGAGGGCGCAGGCACAAAGATCGCTGTCGGCGGGTCCGAAGTGTCTTTGTCCATCGGCACTGAGGGCGGCGGCACAAAGATCGTCACCCTGGGCGGCTCTGAGACTGCCATCTATATCGTCACCGAAGCGGGCGGGATGAAACTGGCCCGGTCGCCTCCAACTGAGACCGAGGTATCTATCGCCACAGACGGCGGCGGGATAAAGGTAGCAGAAGGCGGCAGCGAAACCGCCATAGAGGTAAGCACCGAGGGCGGCGGCATTAAGGCCGACTATTCGGCTTACGTCTACATTGGCACTGAGGGCGCAGGCACAAAGACCGGCATAGGCGGGGCCGAGGCCACCGTAGCTGTCACCACAGAAACCACAGGGGAAAAGATCAGCTCCGGCGGCAGCGAAACCGCCATAGGGGTAAGCACTGAGGGCGGCGGCGCAAAGAGGGCCGTTAGCGGGGCTGAGACCGGCATCGTTGTAGGCACCGAGGGCGGAGGTATAAAGAAGGCTGTCGGCGGGGCCGAGCCGGGTGTAAAGATAGGAGCGGAAGGTGCAGGCGTCAAGACTGCCGAGGGTGGCAGCGAGGCGGTTGTGGGGGTAGCTACCGAGGGCGGGGGCGGGGTATATGCTTCCGGCGGAAGCGAGGCTACTGTTGGCATAGCTACTGAGGGCGGCGGTACCAAGAGGGTAGCAGACGGTAGCGAAACATCCGTTTATGTTAAAACCACCGGCGGCGGCAAGAAGGTCGTTCCCCCGGCATATGAGCCTGACCGTGAACTCCGGGCCAAAGTGCTGGTGACCATCGGCGGGATAACCACCGAATACGATGATCGGAACATCGCGGCGATCTCCCTCGATGAAACCGTGAACCCCGATGACAGTCTTGTCATTGGTACAGCGGCATCGGCGAAGCTCGAAATTACGCTGCTGGATATTCCTCGGGAAACAGTCTTTGACGGGGCGGTGATAAAGCCTTTTCTGGGATTTGTAGAAGATGGGCAGGTCGTGGAGCAGATCCCCCTCGGCGTGTTTGCCGTCGAAGAAATTGGCTGGCGGAAAGACGGTGAAGTAACGTCTGTTACGTTGACCTGTTTCGACCGCATGGTGCTGCTTGAGACGGCTTATATACTGTCTTCTCTTACCTACCCGGCATCGCTGAGGGCTATAGCCCAGGAGATAGCACAAAAGGCCGGAGTGAGCTTTAACGCCGCTTCACTGGCTGCCATCCCCACCACGGCCGTGGACGAGTTGATGGGCTTTACCTTGCGTGAGGCTATAGGGTTCGTGGCCTCTTACATAGGCGGGTTTGCCAGCTTTAACCGGACCGGGGAGCTTGAAGTTTCAACCTATCTTTCCCGGCGGGCCGGGCAGGGAACATCACTACCGGACATTTCACCGGCTAACTGCTTCAGCTTCGAGATCGCAGAGAAGAATTTTACCATCGGCCGTCTCGCCTGCCAGGCCGGGGAGGATGAAGATGGCAACCCGCTGGTCCTGGCCTCCGGGCTTACCGGCAACGAGATAACTTTTGAGAACCCCTGGATGACCCAGGCCCGGTTGGACATGCTGCACGCCGAACTCTCCCAGCTTTCCTACATGCCCTATACCCTCTCGTGGCAAGGTGACCCGTCGCTCAGGGCCGGTGATACGATAAGCATCGCCGACCGTAAGGGCAACGTCTACACCACGCTGATCATGGAGCAAAGCTTACGCTACGATGGTGGCCTGGGTGCTACTGCCGAGGCCAAGGGAAAAACCGAGCTGGCCCAGGAGTTTCAGAGCGCGGGGCCGCTGACGCTGAAGCTGTCCCGACAGGCCAG
>JAAYSX010000090.1 GCA_012518255.1 Candidatus Epulonipiscium sp.
AGTTACTATAAATGGTAATGAATTATCCCACTGGCAAGGTGGTTGGGGTCTAGCAATAAATGCAAGAGTTGAAGGCAATGACGATCAAATGTTACTAGCTCAAGCAATGATAGAAGAGATAGTAAACACTGAATATGCAGTAGAGTTCTTCCAAGCAACAGGAAAGATATTAGAAAATCTTACAGCAGATGACTATCTAAACTCAGGTTTACCAGAAGTAGATAAAGAAGTAATTGAAGCTTTATTTGAATCCTATGAAAATGCTCCTGCACGTCCATTGTTTACAGAATGGGGTCAAGTATGGGATACATGGAAAAATGCTATACTTTCATGGAACTCAGTTAATCCAACTTCTCCAGAAGAAGCATATCAAGAACTAAAGGCATCCTTTGATGCAATGATGGTTAATTTCCAATAAAGTATGTGGAGAAGAAAGATTTATTCTTTCTTCTCCTTATTAAATATGAGGTGTTAGTATGCTTTCAAATGAAAAAATGCACAAGTCAAAGTTCTATCTTATACTAATATTCACAAGTCTAATAATACTTTCCATATCAATAGAATCATTAATAAGAGTTAAGGATATAAGTATTTTTGAAAGTTGGATCAAGACAAATAATATTTCTTTTACAAGTGATTATGAATTAGATCAAGCCTTTAATTCATATATAAGCTTTATTCTAACTACTATGTTTCTAAAACTGACTATACCTATGGCCTTAAGCATACACTCCTATTTTGCATATACACGCATAAGGATTAATAAATTATTTGTATTTATTTGGACAGTCCTATTATTAGGTGGACTGGCTTATGAAATTGTAGGATTTAATATTGTTTCCGTATTTTTTTACATAAACATTATAACTTATATTATCTTAATTATAACTATTAACTCATTGAGTAGTGATATTGACAAGTCAAAGTAAAGGGGTGACAGTTAATGAAGTATGATGAATTTTTATATGATGAGATAGGCAATGAATATGAAAGGAAGGACCTATATCTTTTACAACTAGCACAACTATATGCAAAGCTAGAAAATACTAGTAATAAAAGTGAAATAAAAGCGGAAATAAAAAAACATAAACAAAGTAAGGATAAACATGATTATAATCTAAAGCTTAAGGCTTATAAAGAAGAAGAAAGGGATTTTTACAAAAAGTTAAGAAGTGAAATTAAGGATTTTTCCAACTCCCTAGATAAATCCATATCACCTAAAGAAAAGGACTTAAAAAAACAGCTATTTAAGGCAGAGAAGAAAGAAAATTTTTACATTGATTACACTGATTTAACCTATGATGCAGAATTTGAATACAAGAAAAGCAAATTAATAGTGGAGCAAATACCTGAAATTATTGAATTTATTGAAAGTGGACGATCAGACCTAGAAAAACTTAAAGAAGATAAGAAAGATATTGATGAAAATAATGAAAACCAAATAAAGGCTGAAATAGAAAAATATAAGACTGAGCAAAAGCAAATCTTAGATAATGAAATATCTAGAATAAAAGAAATGAGACGCAATAATAGAATTTCTAAAAAAGCAGAGAAAAATGAAATAGGAGAGTTAAAGATAAAATATAAACAAGCCTTAAAACTAAAATCCTTTGACTCAAAAACAAGGACAAATAGGGAGAATATAAAGAATAAAGAGTATGAAATAAAAACAGGATTGAAACAAAAAATATGGGTATTAAAATCAGATATAGCTGATATGAAAAGTAAGACACCCGTTGAAACCCATCAATCTGTGCCCTTAATAGGTTATTTAACATTTTTACTCCCAGGATTGGGACAAATAATTAATAAGCAAAACATTAAAGGATTATTCTTTTTTATATTATCCTTATTTATATATATGATAGCTATACCTTATGGATTAGGCTATGGAAATTATCAAGGGGATGGAATATCTGGGTTAATTACTTTGGCAGAAGGTGGAATGAGACTAGATAAATCCTTAATTTTTATGATAGAAGGTATAATAGCAATGTTTTTATTGATATTAGCTTTACTTTTTATATACATTTCATTTAAAGATGTAAAAAAAGTGGAGAAAAATCGGATTAGAGGCATTAGGCCTAATAATTGGTTTGAAACTAATAAAAAAATTAAAGACGAAGGCTTCCCATATATGGTATCATCACCAGCACTGTTTGTAATTATATTTACAGTATTAGTTCCAATTACAACTACACTCTTATTATCCTTAACTGGAATGGATCCAAAGCATCAATCGAAATTTAGCTGGGTGGGCATAGACAATTACAAATTAATAGCATTAGGCAAAGGTTTAGCTGGGGAAGTATTCTGGCATATATTCCTATGGACTATTATATGGACAATAGTCGCCACAAGCTTAGCAATAGTATTAGGATTCTTCCTTGCCTTATTAGTGAATAATGAGAGGATTAGAGGTAAGACATTTTTTAGAAGTATATTTATTTTACCTTGGGCAGTACCAGCCTTTATTTCAATAATGTTTTTCAGTATAATGTTCTCATCAACAGGAGCTTTAACAGAGATTATTGAATTCATTACAGGTAAAGCAATTGAAGTAAAATCAAATCCAACTTTGACTAGAGTTGTTCTGATACTACTTCAAGGTTGGTTAGGTAGCTCCTATGTGTTTTTACTATCAACTGGGGTTTTACAAGCAATCCCAGAAGACTTATACGAAGCTGCAGATATTGATGGAGCCACATCATGGCAAAGAATAAGACGTATTACATTACCCATAGTCTTATTCCAAACAGCACCCTTATTAGTAGGACAATATACTTTTAACTTTAATAACTTTTCAATTATATATCTATTTAATGGAGGAGGACCTTTTAATACAAGTAAATATGGAAATTTAGCAGGCTCATCAGATTTATTGATATCCTATATCTATAAATTGACCATGGATAATCAATACCAGGCAATTGGAGCTGCTATTACTGCTATAATCTCCTTAGGTTTAATGTTCTTTGCATTCCTTGGTTACAGAAATTCTAAGGCTTTTAAGGAGGAGAGACTATAATGAAATTATTTAAAAGAAAAAACAAAGACGATCTATACCTTTCCGATAAGCAGCCTTTAAACTTTGCAGGCAAAATAAATTTAAGTCTAATATATATAGTATTGATATCTTGGTCAATAGTCATAATTTGGCCACTTTATCAGATGGTAGTATCAGCATTTAATGGTAGACAAGGTCAATATCTAAGGTTAAATGATGTATTTGAGTTTTCCTTAGAACATTTTCACTATCTTTTTAGTGAAACCCTATATTTAACTTGGGTTAAAAACACTATAATAATTGCAGTAACTACAGCAGTATTAACATTGATAATTGTGTCATTTACAGGATACGCATATTCCAGATATAGATTCAAAGGTAGAAAAGCATCCTTAATGGCAATAATGTTAATTCAGACAATACCTTCCTTTGCAGGAATCACAGCATATTTTACAATACACTCTATTGTTTCTGATCTTGTTCCTATGTTTTCAAGACAGATGATGCTTATATTAATTTATACAGGTGGTAGTATCGCATCAAATACATTTATTTTAAAGGGATATATAGACTCTATATCCCCTGAGCTTGATGATGCAGCTAAGATAGACGGATGTAGCAATCTCCAAATCTATAGGTTGATAATCATGCCAATTGCCCGACCTATGCTTGCTATTATTGCACTATGGTCATTCATTGGTCCTTTTATGGATTATCTACTGCCTAGGGTATTGCTTACAAGCCCACAATCCTATACATTGGCCGCTGGGTTATTTACTTTGATTAATGATTTTAGAACAATTAATCAACCAGCCTTCGCAGCAGGTGGATTATTAACTGCCATACCAATAGTGATTTTGTTTATATCACTAAGGAAACAATTAGTCTCAGGATTGGCTCAAGGATCGGTAAAAGGTTAACTATATCTATAAAGGGGTGGATATCATGAAGGTAACATTAAAAAATATTGGTAAAAAATATGAGGGACGTGAAGAATTTACCATTAGAAATATAGATTTAGAAATTCAAGATAAGGATTTTTGTGTCATATTAGGGCCCTCAGGTTGTGGCAAGACAACCTTACTAAGGATGATTGCAGGATTAAACTCCGTTACAGAAGGAGATATACTATTTAATGACCGTAGGATAAATACGGTGTCTCCAAAGGATAGGGATATTGCAATGGTATTTCAATCATATGCATTATACCCCCATATGACTGTTTACGATAATATGGCTTTTTCCCTTGCCATGAGAAAAGAAAGAAAAAAGGTCATAGACGATAGGGTAAAAGAAGCAGCAGAATCCCTACAAATGACTGAATACCTATATTCTAAGCCCTCTGACATATCAGGAGGGCAAAGGCAAAGGGTAGCATTAGGTAGGGCTATGGTAAGGAAACCTAGAGTGTTTCTCATGGATGAACCATTGTCCAATCTAGATGCAAAACTAAGGGAACATATGAGAGTTGAATTAGTTAGACTTCATAAAAGACTAGCTACTACAACCATCTATGTAACCCATGATCAAACAGAGGCTATGACAATGGCCAGCTTAATAGTTCTTATGAATGATGGAATTATCCAACAAGCTGGTAAGCCTGAAGAGCTTTACAACAAACCTGAAAATATATTTGTAGCAAAGTTTATTGGCTCTCCTACTATGAATATAATTGAAGGCAGTATGGAAAATGGAAGATTTAAATCTACTGATGGAATAATATCCATAGGACCCTCAGACATTGATATGAAAAGCCTATCTTTATATGAAGGTAAAAATGTATCCGTGGGAATTCGTCCAGAAAGATTTGAAAGTGGAGATCACCACCTTGATAAGTTCGACTGTACAATAGATGTTGTAGAAATGCTAGGCAAGGAAAAAATAATATATGCAAGATTAGATAATGATTATGAATTAGTTATTTCAACGCCAGGTCATTATGAATATATTGAAGGAGAAAGGCATTCCTTTGGATTTGATATTGATGCATTACACTTTTTTGATAGTGATACAGGTATAAGAATAAATTAAGTAGTATATAAGAGGTGAGTAACTTGGCAAGAAAGAATCAACTGACATTAAGCGATGTAGCTAAAAAAGCAGGAGTGTCACCTTCAACAGTATCTAGAGTAATTTCTAATAGCCCAAGGATTAGTCTTGCAACAAAGGAAAAGGTTGAAAAATATATGGAAGAATTAGGTTACTATCCTAATGCAATTGCTAGATCCTTGGCAAAAAATAAAACTGGTAATATTGGAGTTATAATGCCTACTAGGGCTGAAGATATATTTTTAAATCCATTTTTTCCTGAAGCATTAAGGGGAATCGTCAAGAGCGCAGCAAATTCAGGATATGATATATTATTATCTACTAATACTGAACTAGAGGATGAATTAAACAGCATTAAGAACTTTATAAGAGGTTCAAAGGTAGATGGTATAGTATTGATGTCCAGTAAAATAGACGATGCTAGTATGGATTATTTATCTTCTGTAGATTTTCCATTTTCACTTATTGGATCACCTTATAAGGATGATAGTAAAATAAATCATGTTGATAATGATAACTTTATGGCTGCCTACGAATTAACCATGTATTTAGCCTTAACGGGTAAGAAAAACATTGCAATGATTGCAGCGGACCCAAATCTTATGGTTACAAAAAAGAGGATAGAAGGCTATAAAAAGGCTATTCAGGAGAACAATTTGGATTTCAATGAAAGTCAATTGTTTATAGGAAGTTTTGACGAGGAAA
>JAAYSX010000014.1 GCA_012518255.1 Candidatus Epulonipiscium sp.
CTTAAGGGTTTAATTTAATAGCCTATAATAATATAATACACTATTAATTACTAGTTTACTATTAATATAACGACCCAAAGCATGAACCCTGAGTATTCATCATCCCAACTGACTCTATCCAAACTCTCAACTATTCAAGAACACACCCTCTCCCTGTCCCATACATAAATCTTACAACTACCTTCCCACCCTCAAACACCATCATCTTCTCCACCACCCTAAAGAACAAATCCACATCAAACTCATCTATCTTTTCCTTAGTTAATTCTATAAACTCCTTAGCCCTATACTTGGCTAGTGCGTCTCCATCTTCTGCTCCCCACTTCTTTACTAACTCTTCCCTATTATCTACCATGTCATTAAACCCATTTACAAAGGCTTCATATAAGATTTCTTCATCTATATGTTTATTTTTACATTTAACCTTTCCCTTTTCCTCATACTTTCTATTACACTGCCAAACCCTTCTCTTTAAATCTTCATCCGTTGAGTTCCAGGTCTTTCTGCCAAAGGGGCTGCCACAGCATCCACATATTACCCTCCCCCTAAAAGGGTTATCTTCCACATTTACAAAGTCTAGCTGCCCTATGCCATACCTTTCCATATAGTCTTTTCTTCTTTGCATTTCAAGTTGGACTGCTTCCCACATTTCTTTTTCTATAATAGCTGGGTGGCTTTTCTCTACATAGTACATAGGAACCTCCCCATTATTAACTGCTCTTTCTTTTGTTAGAAAATCTACTGTGTAGGTTTTTTGAAGGAGAGCATCTCCTTTATACTTTTCATTCTGCAACATCTTACGAATACTGCTTTCATACCATCTCGCCTTACCGTTCCAGTTCTTAACCCCTTCATTTTCAAGTTCTTTAGCTATCCTATTGGTCCCTTTACCATCAAGGTAATCTTTATATATCCTTTTAATGATCTGGGCCTCTTTCTTATTTATCACAAGCTCACCTTCTTCATCCTTATCGTAGCCCAGGAACTTCTTATGATTAACCCTAACCTTGCCTTGTTCAAACTGTCTTCTAATACCCCAGGTACAGTTCTCGCTAATGGACCTACTCTCATCTTGGGCCAGGCTTGCTAAGATGGTTATTAGAACTTCCCCTTTAGAATCTAAGGTGTTGATGGATTCCTTTTCAAATATAACTCCTACTCCTAACTCTTTAAGTTCCCTTACATAGTTTAGGCAATCTAGTGTGTTCCTAGCAAATCGGCTGATGGACTTGGTGATGATCATATCTATTTTCCCATCCTTGCAGTCACTAATCATCTTATTGACGCAAATTCTTAATTCAGGTAATGCATTTCCACCTGAATTCTAGAATTGCTAATGCATGACCCTACATGCTGTTGCCCTTGCTTATAAAGCAAGGGGTTTACTGCATGTTGGTCAGGTGGAACTGCTCCCGCTTTTTAGTGTTAGTTGCAGATATTCCTTCATCTGCGTAAATTCCAGCCATTTCATAATCAGGGTGGTTTCCTATATAGTTAGTATAATAACTAACCTGGGCTTCATAACTTGTTAACTGCTCTACCTGATCTGTAGATACCCTACAATAAGCAGCCATTTTCTTTTTCTGCGGCTCTAGGTTCTCTGCAAGACTTATATTATTAGTTCTTGCTGGTATAAATGTAATGTTTTTTGCCATCTTTTATAACCTCCTCCACTATGGTTTCTTCACTTATATTAAGATCACTTACGATCTCATTATCAACTTTAGTGCCTGTGCATGATGCCTTTCCATTATTGATATAATTGCTACACTGCCATACAATCTTTCTGCAACTTAACTTACTGTTCCAGGTTCTTCTAATTAAAGAGTAACCACACTTACTACAGTAAAGCATCCCGCTTAATGGATATCTGTTTTGATATTTTTTTCTATCGCCAGCAACATTTCCCTTCTCCCTACCTCTTCTAACAAGTTCTTCTTGCACCTTTTCCCACATCTCATTAGAAACAATAGGTGGATGGTTTCCCACTATATAGTAGCTATCAACTTGCCCCGTGTTTTTATAACTACTATACATTTTCCCATCTGGCGTAAAATACTTTTGAAGGTGAGCGTCACCTTTATATTTCTCATTTTTCAATATCTGCGAAATAGTGCTCATGTTCCATTTACCATTTGTAACTGTCGGTACTTTATCATTATTAAGTTCTTTAGCTATAGCTGCTACACCTTTACCTTCTAGGTAGAGGGTATATATTCGCCTTACTATCTTAGCTTCTTTTTGATTTATTTTTAACTCCCCATATTCATCCTTGTCGTAACCTAGGAACCTTTTTGTGTTAATCATCACTTCTCCTCGTTTAAACTTTTTACTAAAAGCCCATTTTTGATTATCGCTAATGTTCCTAGACTCTTCCTCGGCAAAAGAAGAGAGGATGGTTAGCATAAGCTCTCCATCCCCTGACAAGGTTTTAATATTTTCTTTTTGAAATTCTACCTCTGCATTAAGTGTCTTAAGTTCCCTTATGGTTTCTAGCATGACTGGTGTGTTTCTAGCAAACCTTAAGATTGACTTTGTGATGATTAAATCTATTTGCTCTTTTCTTGCCATGTCTAGCATTTTTTGAAACTCTGGCCTATCGTCTGTCGTACCACTAATACCCCTATCTGCAAAAACTCCTACATACTCATAGTCTGGTCTACTTTTAATAAGGTTTTCGTAATAAGCGATTTGACTACCCAGCGATACACCTTGTGGATCTGATAAGGTAGAAACCCTGGCATAGGCGCATACCTTCCTCCTTAATACCTTTTTATCTTTAGGCTTTATTACTCTTACACGCACTCTAGGTCCTCCCTTCTATCATTGTTGTAGTCTATTAATCACTTATTACAGCATAGAAGTCAAGTCTTATAAGGCATAATCACTGCCTCAAATCCTGCCATTTTTAACTTATCCACTTGCCTTTGGGCATTATCCTTATTAGCATAAGAACCTGCCATTACCCTGTACAATATTTTCTCATTTACTATAGGCTTTGATGTTTCATACTGGATTCCTACTTGTTCTAAAATGGCTTTAGTCATAGCTGCTATAATCTCATCAAATTTAGTATCAAATATGATATTGTCTTTTGTGTTATCAATAAATCCTATTTCAATTAAAATAGCAGGAGCCTTGGTTTCTCTAAATACATGAAAGTTTGCTTTCTTAACTCCTTGGCTAGTGCTAGGCTTACCTGCCCATATAAAAACTTCTTGCATACCAACAGATAAACCTTTTACAGCCGCTTTTTCAACCCTTGCCCACTGGGTAGCTTTTTGCTATTTCTTTAGTCATCTTGCCCCCTTGCTTTTGGGCAAAAAAATACACCTAAGTACTAGGTGTATTTAACTATGAGTAATTATCCAGCTTAGCAACTCCATATTATCTATTAAGCGTCTTGCCAATCCTAGTTCTAATCGTATTAACTCCTCATCAGAACATACAATTTGTATCCCATTCAATTCTAAGAATGTCATCATAACTAACAAACCAATTCGTTTATTGCCATCAACAAAAGCATATGCATACGGATGACTTGATCTTTCGTAAGTTTTTTTATTTTGCCAATTCCTGAAATGCCTGTATGTGTTTTGATAATACTTCCTGTGCTATATCCTCCACTTCTCTATCCTCTGCCACTTCTTTTTTCTCTAACTGGCTATAATCTACTAATACATAACGGGGCTTATTATTCTTTAATATGATGGCAGCCTCATTTTCGTCCACTAATCTAGCTACCTTTGAAAAATTTTGATTTGCTTCGGATATAGAAACTAAATTATTAACATTAATATTCACAAAACCTTCTCCTTTCTATATACCTATAGTATGTCTCTTATTTAGGATAAATTCAACCTAAACCCTACAGATATCATAGTTACCTTAGTTGTAAAGTGTAATTACCTAGAAATTCCTATCAACTGCAGGTATCATAAATAAGGAAAATCTATCTTGTGGCGAACTCATAAGCTGCATTTTCTTATCCATAATCAATCTGCTCGCATCTTCTTTTGACTTAGCATCCTTAACTTGATTACTGAGTTGTACCATTTCTTGCTCAATGCGTTGTGCTGTAGCTGCAAATTCGGGATAATACTTTTGCAAGAATTGCTTCTCTTCTGTGGTTAATTGTTGACCAGATAACATCTTATTTTGAATCGGCACAAATTTGGCAGCTAGTTTCTCGCTACGCTCTACATCATCATTATTCGGCGCTGTCTCTAAGGCAGCCATGAGCACTTCTTTCGGGCTAATTTTATCCAAAGCTACGCGACGTTCTATCTCCTTTTTATCCGCATCAGAAAGATTAGTAATTTCTACAGTATCGACCATATCCTTTTTCAGAGAATTAGTTGTTTCAATAGGTTTATTTTTCTTGTTTTCGACCTGACTCTGTTTTGACATTGTATTTGACAACATATTAGTATAATAGTTAGTATTGGATCTCCCACTTATATTCATCAGAACACCCCCTGGTTCCCACCTAAAACTTGCGATTTTAAATATAGAGTTCCTATAATATATATCGGCATCTCAACTAAATACTTTCGTCAAATAGTACAGACTTTTGCTAAATAGTACCC
>JAAYSX010000091.1 GCA_012518255.1 Candidatus Epulonipiscium sp.
TAGAAGTAGACAAAGACGGATTTGATGTAGTGTTATGTACAGATTATGCACCTAATTATTATGTGGAGGAAAACATGTAAAAGATATATGAAAGGCAAGAAGGGGGTGACCTAATGAATTTATATAATTTTATCACTCGGAAAGAGATCGAAATGGTGTCAAAAAGTATAAAGGGTGAAAAAGATTTTGAGATATATAAAAAACACAAAGATTGCCGCTTTGATATAAGTAGTGGTAGGGCTGGAGTAGATTTTAACAGCGAAACAAAAGAAGGAGACTATATTGTCCGTATAGGATTTAGTGAGGGCAATGGAGGGTGTGGCCAACCTGTGCATGGAAGCAATCTTAGGAAACAAGAAAAAGCTAATGAATTAAAAGATTATATAAATGAATATATAAAACGCAGAAAACCGAAGGGATATAAGGACTTAGAAGAAGGACAAGCAACACTATTTGATATGATGCCATAAAAGTTTAGCTAAGGGAGGATAAGGCCAGTGCATTACTACACACAGGTTAAGCAAGTTAGGGAGACGGATAAGGGCACTGACCTTATCATCCACATTCCTGACGAAAAGATAAGTCATAAGCTATCTAAGTACAAACAAGATAAAGATGTAAATGCAGAAATAAGAATATCAGACAATAGGACTATAAGACCAGACCAGCGCAAAAAGATATTTGCAACAATTAGAGATATAGCCACTTACTCATGTGATGATCCAGAGTATATAAGAGGGATAATGCTATATGACTTTTGTACACTAAATGACGTAATGCCCTTCTCTCTATCAAGTTGCAGTGTGGCCATGGCCAGAGAGTATCTAAATTACATTATAGAGTTTGCCTTAAGATGGAATATACCTTTAAGGGACAAAGGGATTGACCGTACAGATGATATAGACAAGTACCTATACTTTTGTATCAAGCATAGAGTATGCGCCATATCAGGTAAGCCTAATGCAGATATACACCACGTTGATGCTATAGGTATGGGGGCAGATAGAAATAAGGTAGACCATACTCAATATAGGCTAATAGCCTTGAGTAGGCACTGGCACAGGTTGGTACATGATAAGGGCGAAGATGAAATATTTGAAAAGAATAAAGTTTATGGAATTAAAGTGGATAGAGAAACACTTAAATATATAGGGATTAGGAGTAAAGATATAACATAAGGAGTGGGAAGGGTGAAAATATGGATAAGGAATATGCATTATACAAGGGTGATAACATTTTAGCGATGGGAACAATAGCTCAAATAGCCAAAGAACTAGGCATTAAAAAGACAACGGTAGCATACTACAAAACACAAGCCTACCAGAATAGATTAAAACGAAGAAATGCAATGAATGGAAATGTCAGGACGCTTATTTGTATAGATGATTAATCTAATATCCACCAAAGCACTTATGTCAAAAAAGGCATGAGTGTTTTGGTGCGTATTAGAACAATATGAAAGGGGCAATAAATAATGGAAAAAAAGATTGATTATATCAAAGAGACAAAGAAGATACTATATAGATACAACCATCTCTTAGCACAGCTAGATCTACTAGAACAGGAACTTGAGTACATAGAATCTAATGATGGTATGACAGGTATACGGTATTGCCCTACACCACCTAGCCAGACTAACGCTATCTCATCTAAGGTTGAAGACGTAGGGATTAGTAATGCTATGAATAGGGAAGTTCTTACAAGCAATATTAGGAGCTTAGAGAGGGATATAACAAGAATAGACAGGACTCTAGAAACATTAAATTATAATGAAAGGGAGATTATAAAGCATAGGTACATGGGCAGAAAGCCGTGGGATTATGTAGCTGATATAGTAGGGTATAGTGAAAAGCATTGCCAAAGGATGGGAGGTAATGCTGTACGCAAGATAAGTACATTACTATTTGGTATCCAGGCATGTTCAGATTTGCCTATAATACAGTACACATTAGAAAAGACTAGGGATAATCCTAGTCTTTCTTAGGGGCTAAGCCATATTCACGTTCCATGGCAGCAATGGTGATAATCCACTGCTTACCAAATTTTTTGATATCAATGCCCTCTTCAAATTTGCCGTAAGAGACAGCTTTACGTAAGGTACTTTCATTAAGTCCCCAAAGATCCGTTGCTTCTTTAAAACTCATTAGTCCGTAAAATGGATTTTTTTCCATAAAGATCACCTACTTTCTATGGCTAATAATGCTTAGTATAGAATTGATTAAAAATAATATAATAATAATAAAATCAATCCAGGTTGGGTTAGATAAATCTACAAGCTTTAAAACGATAAATAATAATAAAAAGATAGAGAATATATTATTAGAAGTTTTCATTTTATTAGCACGTATGATATAATATAGTTACCTTTATAGGTAGGGGCTTTCGCCCCTAGCCCTTACTTTTTCTTGGTTAGTTCTATCAGTTTGGCGCCGATTTGAACCGTTAACCAGATTATTGTAAGGGCTTTTATTATATCATCCATTGCCTCCACCTCCTTTCTATAATTACATTATATCACGGTACAGTGATAAAGTCAAGCATATATTAAAGAGATAATGAAAAATCATGCTCCTTTTATGCTCCCTTTATGTCCCTTTTTACATGGAATCATGTGTTACTATGGTATTAGGTGCAAATAAGTACTGGCATTGTAATACCTCCTGGCATTAGCCCTTATCAGCATCATGGATAGGGGCTTTTGTATTGTCATTATTCTTGGAGTAGAGTAGAATAGTGATAAAGCTAAAGGGGGGATTGGTGAGTATGAGTAAAATTGGATTATCTATCTATGGCTTTAACTTGATACAAGAGACACGTCAGTTGAAATTATACGATATTGAAGGGTATGAATTTATAGAAATTGTAAGAGAGTTTGTTGATATTAACAATGCTAATTATACTAATGACCTAAATTTAGAAAGGCTCTTTAAGTGTGATGATTGTCTGGAAGGTATATTTAAGGATGAAGGGAGAGCAGTTTTTAAATATATATGTGGTATTGTGAAAACAGGGGAGTACGGAGTAGTCTCCGAGATTGTTAATATAGAAACGGGTAATACGGAATATAATAAAGGGATTGAAGATGCTGATGTATTACCATTTTACTATTTTATCGCTATGCCAGTAGGTGCGGCAGAGCGGGGAATTATTATATTTCAAAGTTTGGGCAGGTATGGGATAAAAACAATATTTGAAAAAAGATTACAGGAATATATAAAGCAACTGAGCGACGATATAAAGCTAAATATTGGAACTATTGTTCCAATGGAATACGTCAATAGGTATATGGAACATGGAGTCCTACAGAAAATAAGAATGATTAGATATGACATCCCCCACGATTTATCAGATAGAGTGGGTATTAACAATGGAGTAGAAGCGACATATGAAGAGCGTATCATACATAAGCCATCTGGATTCATAAGAAGAAAAGAACAACAAATTAAAGAATGTTTAAGAGGACAACGTTTGTGTAATACTATAATAGAAATAGATGATTTTGACTATGATGCACTTAAATTAGAATTTAAATTAGGAAATACTAGCAAGACAATAAGTCTTAATAATATTGACAGTTTGAATATTAATGAAGACATTACAGCAGATGTGGAAATAGAAAATGGACACCCTACTCAGGAAAGCATTCTTCCAATACTTATCAATACAGCAAGAGAATATTTATTAGAGATGGGGCTCATTGTAGAAGAGGAGTAATAAAATGAAAGCTATTATAAAAATCATCCAGGATCCTTATGCGATTTTATTTTTTAGTGTCATAGTTCTTATGATAGCAAGATATGTTTTTAAATTGGAGTACATTAATTGTTTTGATATCATTAATGAATATATTAATTGTTTTAGGAATAAGGATAAAATACTGTGGTTACCAATACTTATCTATTTTATCTTACCTATGCCGATATCATATGCTATAAGTAAAGTACAATTGATTGATGATGATGCAATAAATATTATTACAATAATAGTTTCAATACTAACATCAATGTTCTTTACATTGCTAGCCATGATACTTGATATGAATAGCAAGGTGAAGGATAATAGTGGCTTATCAGCAAGTGAAGCGCACATATTAAAAAAACTACTAAAAGAAACATATTATAGTGTTATGTTTGAAATAATGTTAAGTATTATACTATTAATAATGTGTTTTGTATATTTATTTACAGATCAAATAAATGGCATAGTAAGCATTATAATCTATTACTTACTATTTACATTGGTAGTTAATTTATTCATGCTATTAAAAAGAATTTTTAAGGTAGCAGAAAAGCATCTTGAGTAGGGAAATAGCTTTATAGACATAATTAAACAGAAATCTAAGAGCCTCCGGGCTCTTTTTTAATACAAAAAAACAAACACAATTATAAAAAACGGTAGGTGGTAATCATTGGATGCACTTAGAGAATTAGCTAAACAAGATTACATGAATGGGCTCAGGTACAAGGACATATGTGATAAACATGACTTGAGTATAAATACACTTAAGTCATGGATAAAAAGATATGGTTGGTCAGATGAAAGAAAAAACCTAAACAAAAAGGGTGCACCCAAGAATAAAAGGGGTGCACCCTTAAATAATAAGAATGCAGTGGGTAACTCAGGGGGGTCTGCACCAGTGGGCAACCTTAACGCAATCAAGCATGGTGCGTATCAGTCTATCTATGCAGATATGTTAAGTGACGAGGACAAGACCTTATATGAGCAAATAGAGGCTAGTGTAGACATAGATGAAGAGATTAGACTGCTGAGACTAAAGATAGCACGTTTGCTTAATAGGGAGCAGACGTTTTTTTATGACCTATTTGGAAAAAAGTACAATAAGGATATAACCGAAGAGGAAAGAGTAGCTGGTATAAATGCTTGCATGGATCAATTAAGAAAGTTAATAGAAACTAAGGCGGCAACGTTAGGGGATACAGAAAAATTACAGTTAGAAAAGGAAAAGTTCGAATTTCAGAAGTATAGGACTGAAATTGAGCTACAACTTAAGAAAGATAGGCTAGCAATGGAAAAAGCCAAGACACTTGGGGCAGATGAAGAGATTGAAGATGATGGATTTATTGAAGCTCTCAAGGGGGAGATGAGTGAGGTATGGGCCGATGAAGAAAATTAAAAAGACTATATTCGAATTCAAACCTTTTTCTAATAAACAAAAAAAGTACTTACTTGGTGGCTCCCCGAATCACCTGTATCAGACAAAGATGGCATAATAGCAGATGGCTCTATAAGGAGTGGCAAGACATTATCTATGTCCTTATCATATATTATATGGGCTATGGAAGTATTTGATGGCCAGAACTTTGGTATGTGCGGTAAAACTATAGGATCTTTTAGAAGGAATGTGGTGTTTTGGCTAAAACTAATGCTGCTATCTAGGGGATATCAGTATAAGGATCATAGGGCTGATAATCTTTTAGAAGTAACAAGGAAAGGTAAGACCAATTTCTTTTATATATTTGGTGGTAAAGACGAACGGTCACAAGATTTGATACAAGGTATCACTCTTGCAGGCTGTTTTTTCGATGAAGTGGCTTTAATGCCAGAATCATTTGTTAACCAAGCTACAGGACGGTGTTCAGTTGATGGTTCTAAATTTTGGTTTAACTGTAACCCGGAAGGCCCATTTCATTGGTTTAAAGTTAAGTGGATAGATGAGATAAAAGAAAAGAACCTAATACACTTACATTTTACCATGGATGATAATCTAAGCCTTTCAGAGAAGATTAAAGCCAGGTATAGGTCAATGTATAGCGGTGTATTCTTCCAAAGATATATCCTAGGGCTATGGGTCATGGCAGAGGGTATTATCTATGATATGTTTGACAGGGATAAGCATGTCGTGCCAACAAAGAACAGGGCATATGCGCAATATTATGTTTCTATAGACTATGGCACCCAGAACCCCACAACATTTGGATTGTGGGGGATTTTTGATGGGGTATGGTATAAGGTTAAAGAATATCATTATTCTGGCAGAGATAAGGGCAAGCAGAAAACGGATACTGAATATGCTGATGATCTACAAAAGTTCATAGGAAATATAAGAATTAAATCTGTAATAGTGGATCCAAGTGCAGCAAGTTTTATAGCTGAGTTAAAAAAGCGCGGACTAGTAGTTAGAAATGCAAAGAATGATGTAGTAGATGGCATCAGGAACGTAGCTACGGCGTTAAATGAAGGGCTTATCAAGTATAATGACTGCTGCAAAGAGACTTTTAAAGAACTCAACTCCTATGTGTGGGATGAAAAGGCTGCTGATAGGGGAGAAGATAAACCTATTAAAGATAATGATCATCACATGGATGGGGATAGATACTTTATAAATACAATAATATTTAACAAGAATGAAATATCATTCTTAAGATAAGAAGGTGATAAAGTGAGAACATATACAGATATAATTAGCAAGGAATTATTAAATGAGTCAACTGTAACAGATAGCTATATTATCCAGGATCTTATTAAAGGTCATGATACCAGTCAAATGATTCAAGGTGAGAAATATTATTATAATGAAAATGACATTCTAGAAAGGAAGCAATATTACTATAGGAACGGCACCAAGACAGTAGACGAAACAAAAGCTAATAATAGGATACCTCATAATTACCATAAGCTATTGGTAGACCAAAAGGTTGGATACTTGGTAGGGAAAGCTCCGGTCATGCAGGCAGAAGAACAGGAGGAGTATGAGAATAGGCTGAATCTCATTTTGGGGGAAGAATGGCATGATAGCTTAAATGAATTAACTACTAATAGCTCCAACAAAGGGACAGAATGGTTACATGTATATATTAATCACGAGGGACTTTTTAAATTTATTATAATTCCAGCAGAAGAGGTTATTCCTATATACGATACAAGCCTTCAAGAGAACCTAGAGGGAATAATTAGGTACTATCTCATGGAAGTTAACGGTGAAGAGAGGATAAGGGTGGAATGGTGGACTAGGGATAAGGTAACGTTCTACTTAGAAAATGATAAGGGAGATTTTGATTTAGATACATCAGAAGAGCGGAATCCAGATTATCATTTTTATTATAATGATAAGGGATATGGATGGGGTAAGGTACCTTTTATAGAATTCCCTAACAATGAGAAAAGAGTATCTGACTTAAAATTTTATAAAGAACTAATAGATAACTATGATATGAATGTATCAGATTTAAGCAATAATCTAGAGGAGATACAGGAGGTCATAACAATTCTAAGGGGTTATGAAGGTGTAGACCTAGCAGAATTTAATGAGAATTTAAGATATTATAAAGCTATAAAGGTAGGTTCAGAGGGTGGGGTTGATAAGCTCGAACTTAGTATTCCAATAGAGGCCAAGAAGGAAATGCTGGACAGACTAGAAGAAAATATTTTCTTATTTGGTCAAGGCGTAAATATGAAGACTGATAAATTTGGGAATAGCCCATCTGGGGTAGCATTAAAGTTTCTATATTCAATGTTAGACTCAAAGGCTAGCATAATGGAAAGGAAGTTTAGGAAATCTATTAAAAGACTTCTATGGTTCACTACAGAATATATTAACATCATAGATAAAAAAGATTATGACAGCACTACAGTACAGGTAACCTTTAGGAAGACCATGATTACCAATGATGAAGAAAACGCGAAGATAGGAAAGGAATCCAAAGGAATAATATCAGATAGAACTATAATAGCTAATCATCCCTGGGTAGAAGATGTAGCATTAGAAATGGAAAGGTTAGAAGAACAGGAAAAAACTGAGCTAGATAAGTATTCCAATGACTACCAAGGGTTAGGTGAGGAAGATGGCCAAAACGAGTAAATATTGGAGCGATAGGTTTATTAGATTAACAAACTCTTTATTTAGAAAAAGTGAGGAATATTATAAGGAATTAGAGCGTGAATATGAAAGGGCTATACTTATAATAGAAAAAGATATAAGAGATTTTTATATAAGATTCGCTGAGCATAATGAAATATCTATGGCAGAGGCTAAGAGAATATTAGATAATAGGGAATTACAGGAGTTTAAGTGGACTGTAGATGAGTATATTGCCAAGGGCCAAAAGAATGTAGTTGATCAGCTGTGGATAGACGAATTAGAAAATGCAAGTACGAGAGTAAGGATAAGCAGGCTACAGGCTTTAGAATATCAAATAAGACAACAGGTAGAGTTAATATCTGCTAGTAGGCTGCAGGGTCTAACTAAACTATCAGAAGCGCTTATTAAGGAGGGATATTATAAGACTATATATGAGATCCATAAAGGATTTGGAATAGGAGATGCCCTCACTGCGTTAGATAACAAGCTAGTAGAGTCTATAATATCTAAGCCTTGGGCTCCAGACGGTGCTAACTTCTCTAAAAGGATATGGAAAGATAGAAAGGTATTAGTAGATGAGCTACAGAAAGAACTAGCTCAATCATTCATAAGAGGAGATGCTCCAGATACGGCCATAAAGAATATATCTAGGAAGATGGAAGTATCCAAGAGGTCAGCAGGTAGACTTATAATGACAGAGAGTGCCTTCTTTGCTGGAGAATCAAGGGCAAGAGCCTTTAAAGAGTTAGGGGTAGAGGAGTATCAATTTATAGCTACTCTAGATAACAGGACATCTGATATATGTCAGGATATGGACTTAAAGGTATTTAGGGTATCGGATAAGAAAGTAGGAGTTAACTGGCCTCCTTTACACGTATACTGCAGGAGTACAATAATCCCCCACATTGAAGGGAATGTAAAAGAAAGATGGGCAAGGGATCCCGAGACTGGTAAAGGCTATAAGGTTCCCGGTGATATGAGTTATAAAGACTGGTATCAGAAACATGTAGTTGATGAGTATGGAGAAGACTATACTGAAGCCATGGAAAAGAAGATTAAAAATCAAGCTAGTGATAAGGGACAGTATGATAAATATAAGGAAATATTGGGTAAAGATGTACCAAATAGCTTTGATAAGTTCCAGGATTTAAAGTACAATAACAGAGAGGACTACAGGCTTGTAAAGCTAGATTATTCTAGAAGAAACAGATTAATTGAAAATCCCGAATTAAAACTACCTAATATTAACACAGCTACAATAGATGATAGAAAATTTGCAGAGTATTTATTTGGTGGAATATATGAAAGAGGACTAAATAAAGGTAATCTAATCACTGAAAAACTAGGGTATGATATTAATAATTACAAGGGATTTAAAACGGAAATACTAGATAAGGCTAAAATAAACCCTTCTAGCTTTGGAATTAAAACAAAATATGGTGATAAATATGAAACAAGGGCAATATTTTATTCAAAAGATGGAAAACCAATCAATATGGAAATCGGTTGGCTAGTAGATAGGGATAAAACACATATGACATCAGCTTATATTAATGAGGTGAAAAGTAATGAGGATTAAAGAATTTGATACGATTAAGCTAAAGGATGGTCGAGAAGGTGATGTTATGGAGGTACTGGGGGGGCAGGACCAGTTTATAGTGACTGTAGGAGATGGGCCACATGACTGGGAAGATATTGTTATCTCCATAGATGATATTGAAAAAGTAATTCATTCAAGTAAAAGATAAAAGCACTTACTAAATAAAAACGGTGAGTGCTTTTATTATGCCTAAAATAAGGGGGTGATTTTGTGTTAATACCAGAAGAAATAAAGATAGGTGGTTTTTTAATAGGAATAGAACTAGTCGAGCACCTAGTAAATGAAAGAGGTAACTTAGGAGAGTACCACCCAAGAACTCAAACGATAAAACTAGATAAAGATAATACTAAGCAGCAAAACCAAGAAACTCTTATACATGAAATATTAGAGGCCGTAACATCAATTTATGACATTGAGATGCAGCATAAAGATTTATCTAACATGGCAGTAGTGTTACACCAAATATTACTGGATAATGAAGGACTAAGCAAGTAAGCAAGGGAAGCACATGCCAATATATTTAATTATTTAGGTTTATGACGTTTATGTGGCTTAACTTTAACGCCATTTTTTCTGGTATGGCCTTTGACTTTTACAGTCATTGGTCCTTTGCGTGGAGGTTTTTCGGAACATTTACCAGCCATTTAATCACCCCCTAGATAAAATAAGAGTATGTCTAAGAATTCTAATTGGCATGTACTTAGATAAATTATAGCATAGGTTTCCAAGGTTCATCTTTTTTGCTATTTGTAGATGTAAAAGAACAAAGGCCTATCAAGTCGAACTTGTAAAAAACGAATAGGATTAATAGAAGGGAGTATATCAATGAATTTAGAGCAGTTGATGAAAATGGGATTAGACGAGGAAACAGCTAAGAAGGTATTAAAGGCCCATCAGGACATGATTAGGGATCAGCATATACCTATAGCAAGATTCAATGAAGTAAACGAGGGTAAGAAGGAGCTAAAATCACAGCTAGAGGAGCGAGACGCTCAGCTTAAAGAGTTGAAAGCTAAGGCCGCTGGCAATGAAGATTTAACTAGTAAGATTACAGAACTGGAAAATCTTAATAATACTACTAAAAAGGAGTATGAAAGTAAGATTACAGCATTAAGGAAAGAAACGTCAATAGAATTGGCTTTAAAAGATGAAAAAGCTAAAAATATCAAAGCTGTAAAGGCTTTGCTAGATTTAGATAAGGTTTCGTTAGATGGAGACAACTTAATAGGGTTAGAGGAGCAATTAAAGACTTTGAAAGAATCAGAGTCTTATTTATTTGGAACAGATACCCTAAAAGGAAGGAATCCTAATCCGCCTAAGGACCCAATGGATCCGGAGTATAAAAACAATCCATTTAGTAAGGATACTTTTAACTTAACGGAACAAGGTAGATTAGTTAAAGAGAACCCAGAGCTAGCTGCCAAGTTACAAGCAGCAGCAAAATAAAATTATAAGGAGAGAAAAACTATGAAAAGAAAGTTAATGAAGCTAAACATACAACATTTTGCAAGTCCCGTAACAAGGATTCAAGATGTCATTCAACCAGAGGTATTTACACCTTATGTAGTGCAAAGGACAATGGAATTGTCAGAACTTATCCAATCGGGGATAGCTGAGCATGACCCAGAATTTGATGCCCTGGCCAGTGGACCCAATACATTAATCCATATGCCTTTTTGGAATGATTTGTCCGGCGACCCAGAAATAATGGATGATGAAGGAGACACAACACCCGGAAAATTAACAGCAGGTCAAGACATAGCTAGAAAACTAGCATTTGTTAAGTCATTTGGAGCAAACGCACTATCAGGCCACTTAGCTGGTGATGATCCTATGAAGGTTATAGCAGATAGGTTCGGAGATTATTGGAATCGGGTATACCAAAGTGTACTAATTTCTACGTTAGATGGTGTATTTGGAGCTACTAATATGAGTGGTAAAGTGCATGATATTACTGGGGAGACAGGAGAAAAAGCAGTATTAAGCTCGGACACCTTCCTAGATGCCCAACAATTAATGGGGGATGCCAAGGAGCTATTAACTGGGGTCATGATGCACTCAGAGGTGGAAAATCATTTAGTAAAGCAAGATGCAATTGAAACCATAAGGGATTCTGACGGGAATGTAGTAATGAAGGTCTACAAGGGCAAAAGAGTTATAGTTGATGATTCTATGGCATATGACCCAGTAACCAAAGCAGGTGAAATGTACCTATTTGGCAAGGGAGCTATCGCGTGGGGCAATGGTTCTGACCCTAAGATACTAGAAACAGAAGTAGTTAGGAAAAGCCTATCATTAGCAGGAGAAGATATTCTAGTTAATAGAAAAGTATCTATATTACATCCAAGGGGGATTAAGTTCACAGAAGCTTCAGTAGATAAAACCTTCCCAACTTTTGAAGAGTTAGAAGATGGGGATAACTGGAGTAGGGTATATGAGGAAAAGGCAGTAAGGATTGTTAAGTTCCTATTTAAATTAGAAAATAACTAGGAGGAGGGCTAAGGCCTTTCTCTTTTTGGTTAAGGAGGAAGAAGAATGACCAGATATGAAAAAAGGGTATTAAGACTAAGAAACCATGTATTAAGTCATGGGGAAAAGGAAGAACTAGCAGAAGAACTTCATGAAGCAAACTTATTTGAAAAATCAGTAGAGGAATTAAAGGAAATAGCTAAAGAAAAAGGCTTAGAAGGATACTCTAGACTAAAGAAGGATGAACTAATTCAACTGTTAGAGGGTGAATAAGATGGCTACGGATATACAACATGTAAAAGAATTTATATTGCTCCTTAGACCTGAATTGGGTGCTATGGATAACCTAGATGCCTATATAGCTGTTACTGTTAGAAAAATACTTATCTACTGTAACATAGTTAGCCTACCCCCGGAACTTGTGGAAATCGCAGGTGAAATGGTGGTAGATGTTATTGAAATCAATAAGGTCAACTCCACAGAAGGTGGCACAGGAACAGGAGAGGTTAAATCTATAGTAGAAGGAGATACTACAGTAACCTTTGATTTTTCCAGTAATGATAACTATAGAAAAGAACTCAACAGATACTTCAAGGACTACAAGGCCCATATTAATCCATTCAGAAGGCTAAGGTGGTGATTATGGATAGAGCATTTAATAAGGCAAGGCAAGCCATAGAAATCCGATATGAGGGTCTATGCTCTATATATGAGTATATGGAGATAGAGGACGAGGACACAAGAGAAACACTTCACGAAAAGGTATTAGTCTATGAGGATATACCTTGTAGACTATCTAGGAAGACTATAAACAATGTAAGTAGCTCAGATATTAATAATACTATTAAGTATGAGCCAGTGCTATACACAAATCCCGATATAGAAATTAAGGCAGGATCTAAAATATTTGTAACCCAACACGGAGTTACTAGGGAGTATAGGAGAAGTGGAGAGCCTTTTCTATATAAAACCCACCAAGAAATAGTCTTACAAAGGATTGATAGGGCATGAGTATTAACGCTAAATGGGATACTAAAGAAATTGAAGATTGGTTGGGTAAGCTTAAAGGAATATCTGAAGAAGACATACAAAGGCTTAATGAAGATACCATTAAGGAAATTGCAGCCAGAACGCTAGCTAAAATTATAGCCAGGACTCCAGTAGGTCAATATCCAGCTAGTAGTGGTAAAGTTGGAGGGACTTTAAGAAGAGGATGGACAGCTGAGGAAGATATAGACCCATATACTTTTATTATGGCTAATAGCGAAGTAATAAAGAAGGGAGATACCTATACCATTATAATTAGCAATAACGTATTCTACAGCCCATTTGTAGAATATGGCCATAGGACAGTCAATGGTGGTTGGGTTGATGGACAATTTATGATGACTATATCAATGGAAGAAATGCAAGAAGAGCTTCCTGCCATTATGGAGAAAAAAATGAAGGATTTTCTAGGAGAGTATTTAGGATGACAGATGAAATAAGGAAAGCTATATCAAAGAAAATAGGTACCTTTAGGGATAAGTCTACCACTAAGTTATATAGTGAGGAGTCAGAGCAGAAATTCAAGGAACCTTGTTTTTATATTAAAGAGTTAAGGTCTAGTCAAGAGAAGGAATTAGGAAATAGGTATAGGAGAAGTCACCTATACGACATACACTACTTTCCCAATCCTGAGAGTAAAGCTACTAATTCTGACCTAAGAAAGATGGCTGAAATCTTATATAGTGAAATGGAGCTCATAGAAGTATCCGGCAGGCCTTTAATGGGATTTGAATTAAATCATGAGATAGTAGGAGGGGTATTACATTTCTTTGTAAGATACCCTATATCACTATACAAAGAAAAAGCTAAAACACCTTCTATGGAAGGGTTAAAGCAAGAAGGAGGTCTGAAAATTGACAGTGGAAACGACTAAAAAGACTACCAAGAAAATAGAAAGAAGATTTACGAAAGAACAGATCCTTACTAGTAAAAAGTTAAATTACAGTAGGGATCTTCTTGTTGCAATTTTAGATGAAGACAAGACTTATACATTGAAAGAAGTTGAGTCAATTACAAGTAAATATTTGAAAGGCAAGGTGAGATAGTATGGCATTAGGTGGAGGAACTTTTACAGCACCTAACAAGGTGTTGCCGGGTGCATATATTAACTTTGTATCAGCAGCCAGAGCTTTAGGGTCTATGGGGGAGAGGGGAGTGGTAGCCCTGCCATTAGAGTTAGATTGGGGACCTAGTGAAGTAATAACCATAGAACTAGCAGAGTTTCAGAAAGAGTCACTGAGTATATTAGGATATGGATATTCGGATGATAAGCTAAGACCATTAAGGGAAATATTCCTAGGTGCTAAGTCCATTAAGCTATACAGGCTTAATGCTGATGGAGATAAGGCTAAAGCAACACTAAAAGGCCTAACAGTAACTGCTAAGCATACAGGCACAAGGGGGAATGATATTAGGGTAGCAATCCAAGCTAATATAGACAGTGAAGAGGCTTACGATGTAGTAACCTATTTAGGAGCATCTAAGGTGGATACTCAGACAGTAAAGACTATAGCGGACTTAGTAAATAATGACTTTGTAGTATTTACTGGAGAGGGGAACCTAGAGGTGACAGCTGGAACAAATCTTACAGGGGGGACTAATGGGGAAGTAACAGGGGTTACCTATAGTAGATTCCTAGATGGAATAGAGGCAGAAGACTTTACCACCCTTTTATATGCTGGGGAAGATGAAGTAACCAAGGCCCTATTTGATAGCTTTACAAAGAGGCTAAGAGATGATGAAGGGGTCAAGATTACTACAGTCTTATTTGACTATAGCAAGGCTGACTTTGAAGGGGTTAAGTCAGTTAAAAATAATAAGGAACTAGTCTACTGGTCAGCAGGACAAGAGGCAGGGGCTAATGTAAATGAATCCCTTACTAACAAGGTCTACAATGGAGAATATGAGGTAAATACTAGGTTCAAGAAGAGTGAATTCGAACAGTTTATTAAGGCTGGAGATTTTGCCTTCTATCAGGATGGGGAAGAGGTAAGGGTGTTGGCAGACATTAATACATTTACTGACTACTCCCCGGGGAAGAATCAAGATTTCAGCTCGTCTAGGGTTATTAGGGTACTAGATCAAATAGCTAATGATACAGCTAGAATATTCAGTGACTATTATCTCGGTAAAGTTACTAATGATGATACTGGTAGAAATTTATTTAAGGCTGAGTTAGTTAATTACCATGAGCAACTATTAAATATCAGGGCCATAGAAGGTTTTGCAGAGGAAGATATCATAGTTCTGCCTGGTATTAATAAGCAGGATGTGATAGTTAATGAGGTGGTGCAGCCCACGGATTCAATGGATAAATTGTACATGAGTATAGAAGTAAAGTAGGAAGGGGAGATAATTATGGCTTTTATGAGAGCAGAAGATGCTATAAGTGGTAAATTAGGTAGAGCCTTTGCTACTATAGATGGGAATGTGGAAGAGATGATGTATCTAAAAAATATAGAAGCTACTGCGGATAAAAAGAAAGTGGAAGTTCCAGTACTAGGTATGACTGGCGACCAACACAAAGCAGGGGGCTGGGCCGGAACAGGAAGCTGTACAGTCTATTATGTTACTAGTAAGTTTAGACAACTGATGTTAGAGTATATCAAGACCGGAAAGGATATCTATGTTGATATATTAATAGAAAATGAGGATCCGACGTCAAGTGTCGGAAAACAAACAACAATACTAAAGGGAGTAAACTTTGATAGTGTCATAATGGCAAAATTGGATGTAGAATCTGAAACACTGGATGAAGAGTTAAGCTTTACTTACAATGATGTGGATATGCCGAACCTGTTTAGGCCTTTGGCGTAATTTAAAGGAGGATATAGAATGAGTGGATTAAGTGCATTTCTAAGTCAGAATGCAATACAGACAGAAAATGAGGAACATATCATATCTAAAAGGTTCATTGATAAAAGTGGTAGCCCTATTCCATGGGAAATAAGGGCTATAGATGAAGATTTTAATGAGACTATTAGGAAATCATGCATTAAGCGTGAGAGAGATAAAAAAACGAGAAGCATCATAGAAACTACGGATACAGAGATGTACCTAGCTAAACTGATGGTTGAATGTGTTGTTTTCCCAAACCTTAAAGATGTGGAGTTACAAGAATCTTATGGGGTATTGGGCGCCGAGGCACTTGTTAAAAAAATGCTAACAGCGGGGGAGTATAGTGAACTATTAGAATGCGTGCAAAAGGTGAATGGCTTTGATGTTGATGATGATTTAGTAGATGAAGCAAAAAACTAATTTTGGGGGGGTGATGGCGAAGCTAACTATGCTTATTATGCTCTCCATAAACTGAGGATATTGCCTAGAGAATTTGAAGAAATGGATAGAAGAGAAAAGGCATTTATCATAGCTTCTATAGATATTAAACTTGAAAATGAGAAAAAGGAAATGAAGAAGGTTAAAAGATAGCAGAAAAGAAAAACTCGGTTGATACCTTAGGAGCGCTTACTTATGTAAGTGCTTTTATCATGTTTAAAATAAGGAGGTGATGGTATGGCGAAATTAACAGGTAGCATAAATCTAATAGATAATATGAGCAAAGTGTTAAACAGAATAACTGGGAGCTCAGATAAGATGACTAATAGCATTGAAAGAAGTCAACAGCAGATGAACCAAAGAACCAATCTTGCCCAGAACATGGATATTACCAGGCGTAGACTAGAACTTGTATCTCAGCAGTATGAAAAGCAGGCTTTAAAGGTTGAGCAGCTAACTAAATCATATCGGCAAGAGTTAAGGGCAGTGTGGCAGTTAAGGCAAGCATATGATAAGTTTGCAGATAAGGATGACATTAAAGCCCTGATAACAAAAAAAGAATTGGATGCTAGAGTAGGGACGATGGATGAATATAAGGAAAAACTAACAAAGGCCCAACTGCAACAGCTAAAGCTAGCAGAATCAGTACAAAAAGCTAGTGATGCTCTTTCCCACCAAGATAATGCTATGAAAAACACACTGCAATCAAGTGATAAGCTAACTGGGAAGCTTTCTAATCTGCTAAAGACTTACCTTAGCTTTAAAGCCATAAAAGGTCTATTAAAGAATACCATAGGTGAAGCTGGAGAGCTTACACGCAGAGTTGGGATAATGCAAGCTGCATTTGGTGATGCGGATATAGGTAAAAGTTATTTTAATCAAATGCAACTGTATGCTATAGAGACTAGGCATGATATAGAAACTTTAACGGATGTTACTAGGAACTTTATGCAAGTGACGAAAAACACTAAGCATCTGAAGGGGCTAACTGATGCCGCAAATAAACTATCCTTAAGAACTGGGAATATTGGAAGTGCTGAGAATTTAATGCAAGAGGCCATGAGGGGTAATTTTAGTAGATTGCAAAGGACATTACATTTGACAGATAAGCAAATGGAACCTTTGAAGCATGCCATTGCTAAGGGTAGCCTAGATGGGATTGTAAAAGGCTTTGATGATGCTATGAATACAGCAGGGCTAACTGATGCTGTTGTAGATGCCTATCAAAACAGCCCTATTCAAAAGCTAGATAAAATTAAAGACCAATTTAAATTAGGTATGGCTAGGGCGGGAGAAGATGCCTTGGAGCAATTAAGCCCGTTGTTAGATAGGCTAAATGAATGGTTCAATTCCAGTAGTGCAGATCAGTTTTTTGGAGCTATATCATCTGGAGTTACAATGATTATAGAGGGAATAACATGGCTGACTAATACTATAGTGAGTAACTGGGATATAATAAGCCCTATTTTACTTGCCATAACTACAGTTTATCTAATACAAATGATAGGGCAAATCTGGACAGCTACATCAGCTTTAATTGCCCATGCAGGGGCATGGATTGTATTAAACTGGCCAATCTTATTAATTGTGGGTGCTATTGCTTTATTTATTGTTGTTTTAATCAAGGCAGGGGTGACTGCAGGGCAGATAACAGGATTTATAGGAGGAGCCTTTGGGTTTCTTTTTGCAGCCATAAACAATGGGATTGCTAAGATGGCTAATAAATTTGCCATTCTAGCAGAGTTCTTTGTCAATGTGTGGCAGCACCCCATTTATTCAGTCAAGGCATTATTCACAAATCTTGCAATAAATGCCCTAGATATGGCAATTGCTATGACGAGTAGTTTTGATAATGTGGCCACAAACTTAGCTAATGCTTTTATTAAGGGCGCTAATATCGCTGTAGGGGCGGTTAACTGGATAATCAGGAAACTTAATGAAATTCCGGGGGTTAATATAAACGAAGCAGGTAAGTTTAAAGCAACAAGTTCTATAACCAGTTCTATGGTTGATAAGAAGGCAGATATTAATAAGTGGTTAGGTGATACCCCTGATAATTATTGGAAGGCACCGAGGATGGAGTACAAAGATTTTGGAGATTCAATTAGTAAAGGCTATGAGTTTGGTGCATCGATACCAGATAGATTTAGCTCAGGATTAGATAGCATTCAGGGTGTTATTAATAATTTTGCTGCTCAGGAAGATGCATGGAATCAGATGCACAATGGAGGCTTAGACAATCTTAATGATGTAGGTAAGGGAATTGATGGCACAGGTAAGGATATTAAAAAGAGTGTAGACAAATCCAGTGAGGATCTAAAGTGGTTAAGGGACTTGGCAGAGATGGAGGCTATTAATCGTTTTACTACAGCAGAGGTGAAAGTTGAGTTAACTAATAATAATAGAATAGATAGCAACATGGACTTAGATGGTGTGATTGACTACATGACAGAGGGTGTAAAAGAAGGGTTAGATAGAGTTGCAGAGGGGGTGTTATAATGTCATATTATTTTTATTTTGATAAATTACTATTACCTGTAGCGCCTCCTAAAATGCAGTTATCAATAAGGAATAAAAATGAAACAGTTACCTTAATAAATGAAGGAGAAGTTAACCTGCTTAAGACACCAGGTTTAACAGATATAAGTTTTGAAGTGCTTATACCATCAGTAGAATATCCTTTTGCACTATATAAGTCTAGTTTTATGAGACCATCTGTTTATTTGGATGAGTTCGAAAGATTAAAGGTAACAAAAAAAGCTTTTCAATTTATTGTTACTAGGACACTACCAGATGGTGCGCTACTGTTTGATACTAACATGAAGGTGTCTTTGGAAGATTATAAAATAGATGAGGATGCCAAAAATGGTTTTGATTTAAAGGTAAATATCAACCTAAAGCAGTATGAGGATTATGGGACTAAAGTAATTGAAATTATACCTCCCAAAAAGCCAGATGAGAAACCTAAGGCTATGTCAAAAAAAGAAAGGCCTACGGATACAAAGATAATAGTGATAGGTTCTGATGTAGTAGTTAATGGTAGGCTCCACAGAGATAGTTTTGGCAAAGGGGCAGGGCAAATGAGGACTAACTATAGAGGTAAGGTCAACTTTATTAAAAAAGGTAGATCTCACCCCTACCACATAACCACTCCTAGTGGTGGATGGCAAGGATGGGTAACTGCTAGTAGTGTTAAGGGGGTATGAAACTATGTCTTATGAACTTCTAATACAGAATGGTAGCATGCTTTATTCTCCTGCAGTGGTAGGGGATATAGTGTGGTCTACCGATAGAAAAGGTAGTCCTGGCCAGTTAACCTTTGATGTATTAAAAAGTGGAGCTTTAAACTTTACGGAGGGTAACCCTGTAAGGTTGAAAAAAGATGGTAAAGAGATATTTTATGGCTTTATATTTACTAAAAAGAGGGATAAAAAGGGTCTAATCAGTGTTACAGCTTATGATCAGTTAAGATATTTCAAAAATAAAGATACCTATGTATATACAAATAAGACTGCCACAGAGTTCTTAAAAACCATAGCTAATGATTTTAGACTACAAATAGGTGATGTAGAAGATACCAGATATAAGATACCATCAAGAGTTGAAGATAACACTACTTTGTTTGATATGATGGAGAATGCTTTGGGTTTAACCCTGGAAAATACCAATCAAATATTTATACTATATGATGATTTTGGTAAAATTACGTTAAAAAATATTAAATCTATGAAACTGGATCTCCTAATTGATGAAGAGACAGGAGAGAATTTTGATTATACATCAAGCATTGATTCAGACACCTATAATAAGGTTAAATTAGTTAGAGATAATGAGGAGTCAGGTAAAAGGGAAGTATATATGGCACAGCATTCAGAGAATATGAATAAGTGGGGCGTGCTACAATATTTTGATACCTTACAAGAAAAAGAGAATGGGAAGGTTAAAGCAGAGGGATTATTAGCGCTTTATAAAAATAAAAGAAGAAAGCTAGCAATAAAAAATGCTTTTGGAGACCCTAGGGTAAGGGCAGGGAGTTTAATTCCTGTGATATTAAGCTTAGGAGATATAAAGGCTAACAATTATATGCTAGTAGAAAAATGCAAGCATACCTTTAGTCTAGATAAGCATGTTATGGATTTAACTTTGAGAGGAGGAGAATTCATTGAATGACTTTAATGAATTTATACAACTTATTAAAAAGGCATCAGTAGAAGCAGTGAAAGCATCTAAACCAACAGCCGTTGAATATGGCAAGGTTACAAGTACATCTCCCCTTAAAATACAGGTGGATCAGAAAAAAACCCTTACTAAGGCTCAATTGATTTTAACAAGGAACGTTACAGACTACAAGGTAAAAATGACAGTTGATCATCTAACTGAAAATAGAAGTGGTGGCAGTGGTGAGGCTGCATATGCTTCACATAATCATGGATATAAGGGCAAGAAGGAATTTATAGTCCATAATGCATTAGAGTTAGGAGAGAAAGTAATTTTAATTCAGGTACAAGGTGGCCAAAAATATGTGGTTGTGGATAGGGTGATAGCATGATACCAAATACAGAAGACTATCTGATAGAAGATTTTGAGGTTGAGGTGCAACCTAGCAAGGTGCATAAGGCAATTTTAGATGATGAAATAGTAATGGGATTCACGGATGAGCTAGACGCTGTTAAACAAGCTATATACTTTATTTTAAACACTGAAAGATATAACTATGTCATATACACAGCTAGTTATGGGATAGAGCTAAGTGATTTATATGGTGAGCATTCTAGTTATGTGTGTCCAGAACTTGAAAGAAGAATAAAAGAGGCCCTACTACAAGATGATAGAATATTGGATGTTAATAGCTTCGAGTTTGAAATATCAAATAAGGATACAGTTATTACAAACTTTGTTGTAGAGACTGTATTTGGGAATTTAGAGTTTGAAAAGGTGGTGAATATATGAACTTTGAAGATATCACACCTAAATTAATTTTACAAAGAATGCTAGATAGGGTGCCCAATAACTTAGATAAAAGAGAAAGCTCCATAATTTATAACGCCTTAGCGCCAGTAGCTATGGAAGTTATGGAAATGTATTTTGAAATGAATAGGATAATGCTAGAGACTTTTGCTGATACATCCTCAAGAGAATACTTAATATTAAGAGCTTATGAAAGGGGGTTAAAGCCTACCCCCGCAACTAATGCAATTCTAAAAGGTGTATTTAATATAGATATACCTATAGGTGCAAGATTTTCATTAGGCGATTTACATTATGAAACTATAGATAAGATAGCAGATAATCAATATAGGATGGTGTGTGAAAGTAAGGGAGTTATAGGAAATAATAATTTAGGGGACTTAATACCTGTTGAGTATATAGATGGTCTGGAAAATGCTGAACTTGTGGAGCTATTGATACCCGGGGAAGATGAAGAGAGTACAGAAAGTCTTAGGTCTAGATATTTAGATAGCTATAATGCGCAGGCCTTTGGCGGAAATAAGGCGGATTACAAAGAAAAAACCAATAGCTTACCAGGTGTAGGGGGGACCAAGGTATATAGGGCATGGAATGGTCCAGGTACTGTTAAATTAGTTGTGATTGACTCACAGTATAATAGACCTACTAATGAGCTTATATCACAAGTACAGACTGCCATAGATCCAACGGTTAATGAAGGCGAAGGTCTGGGAATTGCTCCTATAGATCATATAGTTACTGTAGTACCCGTGGGCGAGGAACTTATACATGTAACTACTGATATAACATGCCAGGAAGGATATACTTGGGAGGATATAAAAACTAATGTAGAGACTGCTATAGATAATTATTTTGCAGAATTGGATGGTATGTGGGCTGATAATGAAAACTTGGTAGTTAGGATAAGTCAGATAGAGACCAGGCTCTTAAATCTTACTGGAGTTTTGGATATAGAAAACACAAAGATTAATGGTATGGCAGAGAATATTATTTTAGATAAAGATGCAATACCAGTAAGAGGTGAGATAAATGGTTGATATATTAGAGTATTTGCCTGATGAAATTAGTGAGCTCAGGGAGTTTAAAGCAATTGGAGATACTGAAAATCTAGAGCTCATTTCTTTGTGGGAAGAATTAGAGGATATCTTAGATGACCAATTTATAGAGACCGCTACTGAAAGGGGAATAGCAAAAAGAGAGAAGATTATAGGGATAACCCCCTTTGCTGATGATGATTTAGAGAGTAGAAGGTTTAGGGTATTAGCGAGGGAGAATGATAAGCTTCCATATACCTATAAGGCCTTAATTGCAAGACTTAATCAATTATGTGGTGAAGACGGCTATGAAATAGATAGAAATGTAGGAGACTTTTCCTTAAGTATAAAAATAGAACTAATTAAGAAAAAAATGTTTGAAGAAGTAGAGAAAGTATTAGATGCCATGGTACCACAAAATATGATATTTACTGTGGAATTGAGATATAATCAATATTCTAAACTGGCTAACTATACTCATACGGATTTAAGCTATTATAGTCACAAAGAAATTAGAGAGGAAGTGATGAGCTAATGGCAAGCTATACAACAAATTATGATTTAAAAAAGCCTAGCCCAGATGAGTTTTACGATGTAAAAGACTTTAATGAGAACTGGGATAAACTAGATAAAGCGATTGGAGAGAAGTCTGATAAGGAATATGTAGATAATGTTATAGAAGGGATAGATATAGATGTACCTGTTACATCAGTAAACGAGAAAACAGGTGATGTAGAGTTAGGTGCTAATGATGTAGGAGCGGTAACTACTACCAGGAAGGTAAATGGCAAGGAGCTCAGTGAAGATATAGCCTTGAATAAGGCAGATGTAGGATTGGGTAGTGTACAAAACTATGGGATTGCGACAACTACGCAAGCCCAGGCTGGCACGGCTAACAATCTATACATGACACCTGCACTAGTGAAGGCAGCAGTGGAATATATGTCGAAGAATGGAGGAATAAGTATGGTAAAGAGTGTGCAGAGGGGGTTATTTAGTAAAACTTTATCTACATCTGAGTACCATGACGTCCTCATATCATCAGTAAATACATCGAAATCATTTATTAGTTTGTCAACATTGTATGCTATGGGTGCTGGTTCACATATGTATAATAATTTACATGCGAGCTTAAAAAACTCAACAACTTTAAGATTTACATGTGATTCGTCGCAAAGATGGGACTCAAGCACTAATGGCTCAGTGGCATGGGAAGTAATTGAGTTTTATTAAAGGAGGGGTATATGATTATTTTAGCAGAATTAAATGAGGATAACATTTGTATAGGCGTTAAGCAAGTTAAAGGGATGATTGATGATAGTTACCATACGGAAATAGACAAATATGATATTGATTTTATCGGCAGAAAATACGATATCAAAAACAAGGTATGGACTGATGAGTACCTGGAGGATGAGGTAGTTATAAAAGAACCTGATAAGGTTGAACTTCTAGGACAGCAACTTTCTGACATGGAAATACAACAACTAGAGTACAACCTGAAGGCTACACAAGAACGTGAATTTCTAGGGCAACAGCTATCAGATTTAGAAATATCAATGTTAGAGAGGAGTCTATAATATGAGTAGAAAATTTGAAAAATGGAAAATACGATACGAAATGAATTTTGCGACCAAAGAGCAATTACAGCGGCTGATACCACTTACAATAATTACAGAATTAGAATATGAAGAAATAACGGGCGATAGATTTAATGATTAAGCACTTACAGATGGTAGGTGCTTTTTTAATGCAAAGAAAGTAGGTGAGGTATGGAAGTATGGCTTAATTTTCTTAGCGTGGCAGTTGGTACATTTGGGGGAGTAATAATGTCTGCTAGGCTAACAAATTATAGGATTGAACAATTAGAAAAAAAGGTAGAAAAACATAATAATTTAGTGGAAAAAACATATAGGCTTGAAGAATATCAAAAGCTGCAAGATGAAAAGATAAAGGTTGCTAATCATAGGATTAGTGACCTTGAAAGAAAGGATAAGTGACATATGGACATTACAATTTATGACGTAGCACTAGTACCCCTTGTTATGGGGGTAGTCCAGGTAGCTAAGACCTTAGGACTATCAAATAGATTTGCCCCTCTACTATCTGTGTTCCTGGGGGTTATCATAGGGGTAGCGACATCCCCAAATGACCTACTTAAGGGTATTATTGTAGGAATAGCCGTAGGGCTTAGTGCGGTGGGACTTTATTCAGGTACGAAAAATACAATAGAGAAGGAGTGAAAAAATGAAGATTGTACATTTAGATTATGGTCATGGAGGGCATGATCCTGGGGCAGTTGGAAATGGACTAAAAGAAAAAGATATAGTACTTAGTGTAGGTAATAAAGTTACTGCTATACTTAAAAACCATGGGGTTAAGGTAACCCATTCTAGGACTACAGATGTATTTGTAGAGCTAAGAGATAGGGCCCAGATGGCAAATAAGGCTAAGGCTGATATATTAGCATCACTGCATTGTAATAGCTATAGTGACCCTAACGCACAGGGGGTTGAGACATTTAGCTATCCTGGCAGTGGAGCTGGTAAGTTACTAGCTAAGTCGGTTCAGGATAATATTATAAAGGACAAACTATATACTAAAGATAGAGGTATTAAAACTGCTAACTTTGCAGTACTTAGGCATACACAAATGCCCGCGTGCCTGGTGGAATTAGGGTTTATAAGTAATAAGGAAGATGCAGCTATCTTAAAAAACAAACAAGATGAATTAGCTAGTGCAGTAGCTAAGGGGTTACTAAACAACTTGGGGGTAGCCTATAAGCCAGTGGGGGCTGTTGATAAAGTGTATAATGATGCAGTAGATACTTTAGTAAAACATAAGGTAATAGGCTCTCCTGGGGCATGGCAAGATGCTAGTAAGATTAAGGCATCTAGTGCTAGATCACTTGTGATTAAAACGGCAGATTACATTAACCAGGGGATGTAGCCGATACAATCTGGTACAGAAGTGAATACAAAGCGATACATGGACCTAGTCTTAATTGGCTAGGTCTTTTTTATTTCTTTTAGGTAGCTATTATGATATAATCAATACAGTAATCCGTATAGGGTGGTGCGGGGGTTGTATGTTACCCTCCTGAGGCTATGAATGGTAAGTCCATATCATAGGCGAAGGGGGTGTTATGAATGGATGTACTAATGATAATTGTGGTGATAGCTTTTGTTATCTATCCGCAAAGAAATACTTTTATTGAAAAATTTAAGCTCACAGCGGGGCTTAAAGGCATAGAAGTTGATATAAGTACAAAAGAAAAGAACGGCCCACCCAACAAAAGTGACCGTTCTAATTCAAAAAAATAGTTTTTAAATTATTTTGCTATTCATAGCCCCAAATACAAAACATTCAGGGAGCATCAGTGTTATCAGCACTGGTGCTTTCTTATCTTTATTATACCAAATATCTATGAGAAGTAAACATGTTTTTTAATTTTAACGAAAAAAGACATTATAAAAGGCCTTAAGCTAAGGTCCTCTTTTGTGGAAAAATTGTGGAGTAATTAAGGAAATATAATAAACTAGGCTTAATTATATTAAATCACGATATTGAGATAGTCCCTATTTTATAAGGAGTATAGGTTCTATATTAAATTCTATTATTTTATATAATTCGTGTCATTAGTTCTGCAACACCTTTATCCCCAGTTCAAATCTGGGTGGTGCCTTTTAAGCAATACAAGGGTTTAGATGATTAGGGCAGATGCTTATTTTATGGCAATCTGTCCTAATTCTGTCTTAAGCTAGCAAAAA
>JAAYSX010000092.1 GCA_012518255.1 Candidatus Epulonipiscium sp.
AATAAAATAACTCCCCCCACTTTGTATTCCTCAAGTGCTTTTTCCATTGGTTCTGACATATAATCTACAGGGTCATTATAATTAAAGTCCCTGAATGCTGGCATAAGTATCTGGCCTATTTTTTCTTCAATTGTCATTTTATTTATATAGTTTTCAATCTTATTAGGAATGTTAACTGTACTTGGTGTTTCCACCTTATCTAGTATCTTTTTTTCATCTGGAGGACTAGTTTCCTGAGATAATTTTTTTTCAACTTTAGTGCATCCACTTATAATAGTTACCAAAATAATTAAAAAAACTCCTACCTTCTTCATAAAACTCTCCCTTAATTTTTATCATCCCATTTTTGCAGTATACATAAGACTTCATTGTTACTTATATCCTTATTATGATGGTTCTTAATTATTTGCAAAAATTCTTCATCATATTGGCCTATTTCCTTTAAGATTTTATAGCCTATTTCCCCGTGGTTATAATAGCTATCTATTTTTTTGTATTTACTGTGCTTAGCTAATTTACCTCCTGTAAGCTTATCTAAGATCACAATTATGGATTTGTCTATAGGTGTTAGTTTGGTTTGTATTTTTCCTATATCATGTAAAAGGGCTAACCTAATTAAGTCCTTTTTATTTTCATGTTCAACATTATTTTTTATATCCTTAGCTATATTAATAGCGTGTTTTTGCTCTGATATTTGAAGCTGTTCAAATAGCTTTTCTTCATCCTTATCTAAATAAGAAAATGCAAATTTTCTTTCACTTTCTGTAACTTTAGCTGTTATTGACAGGTAAAATTGCTTTATTCGATAAAATATTTTTATCCCCCCTTACCCTTATATATATGATAACATAAGTGAGAAAATAGGGGTAGTCCTTTACAACTATTCACAAAAAATAAAGGATGGCAATAGCCATCCTAGGTAAATTATTAAATTTGTGTAGATTAGTCTTCTTTTATATTTTCAACAAATTGAATGCTTAGGCCGTTGGGATCAAGTACATTGAAAAACCTAATTTGTGGGCTTGGCTGTACTGGCCCGCTATGAATATTTATTCCCTTTTCCTTTACAAGTGCTAACATTTCATCAAGGGACTCAACTTCGAACCCCCATGCAATATCTTCACCTATATTAACCTTTGTGTCTTTTGTATTTGTCATTAATTCTATTTGGGTTTCCCCATCACCTAAAAAAACAATCTCAACCCCTGAGCCAGCATTAAACCTCCTATTTATTTTCAGGCCTACTATTTCCTGATAAAATTTTAAGGATTCTTCCATATCGTTCACCGTTAGTGTACTCCAGCAAAATTTCATAAGTTAATTCCTCCTATTGTTTGCATACTTTATAATTTACTATTAGACTGTCATAATTATTGTATCATAAGCACTTATATATATACTTATAATTACGGAAAAAGGACTGCTTCTTACTAATCTTAGAAATTATAACTACTCCTGACAAAGATTCATTGTTACTTGAAGGGAAATAAGTAGTAAGTTGCTTGACACTCATCATCTACTTTGCTATAATGACTTAAATATAAATTTAATACTTGGACTTATCATCCAGAGTGGTGGAGGGGCCTGGCCCTATGAAACCCAGCAACCTACATTGTAAGGTGCTAATTCCAGCTGTTTAAACAGAAAGATGATTGTTGTTTGCCTACTAACCTCTTTCTATTAATGGAAGAGGTTTTATTATATTAAGAAAGGAATAGTCTATGATTGTTATTAAAGATTTGTACAAAGATTTTAATGCCCAGGACCAAACTGTGTCTGCCGTTAACAATGTTTCTTTAAATGTTGATAAGGGTGATATATTTGGAATTATAGGCCTTAGTGGTGCAGGTAAGTCTACTCTTGTAAGGTGTATAAATAGGCTGGAGGAACCTAGTAGTGGCCATATATACATAGATGGGGAGGAGATCACGGGCGCATCTGAGGATAAACTGCGTGAAATGCGGAAGAAGACAGGTATGATTTTCCAGCATTTCCATCTTCTAAATATGAGAACAGTTGAGGAAAATATTGCTTTTCCCCTGGAGATTTCGGATATACCTAATAAGGAGGAAAGGATTACTGAGCTTCTTGAACTTGTTGAACTTGAGGATAAAAGACATAGTTATCCTTCCCAACTTAGTGGAGGACAAAAACAAAGGGTGGGAATTGCTAGGGCCCTTGCCAATAATCCATCAGTACTTTTATGCGATGAGGCAACTTCAGCCCTTGACCCCAAGACTACCCAGTCCATTTTACAGCTACTTAAGAAGATCAACAAGGAGCTGGGCCTTACTATAATTATGATTACTCATCAAATGGAGGTTATCAAGGAGATTTGTAATAAGGTTGCTGTTATGGATAAGGGATCTGTTATAGAGCAGGGTACCTTAACAGATATATTTGCCAATTCAAAGCACCCTATTACTAGTCAGTTTGTAAGTAGTGTGCCCCATGATTTACCTAAGTTTTTACTTACCCAAAATCCTGATAATGTTCTAACCCGCATTAGTTATCAATCAGAAAGGGTAGGAAAACCTCTACTTTCCAAGGCTATTAGGAAGTTTGATATTGATGCTAATATCCTGCTTGGTGGTATTGATAATTTAGATAAAAATATTATTGGCAATCTTATTGTTGAGTTTTCTGGTGATGGTGATAAAATCCAGGCTGCAATTAATTATCTAGAAAAAAATGAAGTTATATGTGAAAGGATTGAGCGCTAATGAAGGAATCTATTGATTTAATGTTAGAACTTTTGCCAGCTGCAACACTGGAAACTTTGTATATGGTGTTCTTTTCAACACTTATTGCTGTTATTGTAGGTACGCCCATAGGAGTCATCCTTGTTATTTCCGAGAAGGACGGGATAAGGGAAAACCTTCCACTCAATCAGGCTTTATCTACCATAGTTAATATTGGTAGGTCCTTCCCATTTTCCATACTAATGGTAGCAATAATTCCCCTTACACGTCTTATTGTGGGGACAAGCCTGGGAACAACTGCTTCAATTGTACCCTTATCTATAGCAGCAATTCCCTTTGTTGCAAG
>JAAYSX010000093.1 GCA_012518255.1 Candidatus Epulonipiscium sp.
AGCCAGGATCAAACTCTCATTTTAAAAGTTTGTATAGCTCTTTTTATCACTGACGTGATTCTCATATAAAGAATTGATTTCATGTGTTATTAATCTTGCTATTTTGTTTTCAAAGTTCAAATAAGATTTAATTTCTTTTGCTGTTAGTTTTAATTTGGTCTGACAGCATTTACTAGGTTACTACATTACAAACTAAATGTCAACACCTTTTTTTATTTTATTTCAAGTTGTTTTTTTAGCTGTGTTTTGCGGCAACGAAATTAATAGTATCACGTTCAATCATTCTTGTCAACATAAATCGACAATAAAATTAATTTAATTTTTTTATTGTATAGTATATGTACCCATGTAATTAAAAGCTTACATTATATAACCTAGTTATTGTTATGGTTATTATCATGAAATACCTGATCGATAACTATACACATGGCTAATAGAAGACTTTCATCTTCCCCTTCTACAATATCAACTGTATAGGTATCCTTCATTGCAAAAAACTTTTTGCCTACTGTAGTAACTATCCTGCCATCCTTACTGATTTTAAAATTATAATTGAAGAAATCTCCTGAAACCTTATAGTAACCTGAAGGTGAGTCTATACTGAACTTTGGCTTGAAGAATGTAAAGTCCTTTCTTATAACTGCCAGATTAACCCCATTCCTATATAAATGATATTCTGGCAAAAGTTTAAATATCTTTTGCTTAATATAAATTTCATCACCATTCCCCATACTGTGAATGGTTAATTTGTTTCCTAACGTGAATAACTGTCCATACACCTTATATGCTGGACGTTTATTTTGATCATAAATAATAAAATCATCTGAAAAGGTTAATATCTTCTGCTTCACTACAAATCTCAATTTCATCACCCCATAAATCTTTTATACTCATATTATGATGATTGCAAACAAAGTATAACACAAATTCCCCATCCTTACATAAATATTTTATAATAATATATATTGTTAATTATATTTGTTGATTTATTATTCCTCATTATGATTTATTGTGATTTTATTAAGTTTTCTATGCTTGACTTTTTATTTATAGCATATTATCATTGTCAATATATATGATTAAAACAGCTTACTTTAAAGCGAAAAGGGGTGAAATTATCTTTGTCTTAGAAAGAGAACAAATAATATTAGATTACTTGGAAGAACATGAAATTGCGACAACATCATTTTTATGTGAATTAGTGGGTGTTTCAATTTCAACTATACGCAGGGATCTTAACTCAATGAATGAAAGAGGGTTAATTATAAAAACACATGGTGGCGCCAAAAAAATAGCTAACAATAAGCCTACTGCCACCCCAAACCTTTCTATGTTCAATACACGGCTAGATAATTTATCAATCAAGGATGATTTATATATAAACGAGAAGAAAGAAATTGCTAAACTAGCATCATCACTTATACTTCCAGGTGATGTTATTTTTCTAGGTTCTGGTCTTACCTGCGCCTTTTTAGCAAAGGAGATTAAACATCTTAGTAACCTAACGGTGGTAACTACAAGCATCGATATTGTAAATGAACTAGCACCTCATATACCACTTATACTTCTTGGTGGTGATATTGTAGTTGGAAAAAACCACATAGAAACACTAGGGGACTATACTATTGAGATATTAAACACCATGTTTTTCGATAAATCCTTCTTTACCGTGGATGGTATAGATTTTGAATTTGGATATTCTATAAAGAACAGAAAACAAATTCCCTTATATGATTATTTAACCACCCATTGTAAAACTTCTTATTTATTGGCAGACTATAGTAAGTTTAACAAACAAACCTTTGCCCACCTTTTTGATTTAAATGGTGTAAATAACATTATCGTAGATGATAAGGCTCCTAAGGAATACCTAAATAAATTTAAAGAAAATAACATAAACACATATATTGCTTAGCAAAAAGCCAGCCCCAGAACTTGGTAAGTTCTGGGGCTGGCTTTTAAGTGTATGCCGGAAACCGGGATCGAACCGGTACGAGAGTATAAGTCTCGCAGGATTTTAAGTCCTGTGCGTCTGCCAATTCCGCCACTCCGGCAACTTATTATTAACTTCACAACTCTTATAATTATACTTGATTCTACATATAAGTCAACTCTTTTTTCAAAATAGGTCCTATATTGCAATTGCAATATAGGACCTCCCTGACATTTACTTACTTTACCTCAAAACTACCACAATCAGTAGACTCTATTGTAGTTGCTTCCATTTCATTCTTCTCTACTTTAATCTTATCTAGCGTGCAGTGATCCGTAGCCTCACTATGAAACTTACACTCATCAACTTCACATTCTATACTAGAGTTAATTTCCATACATAACACCACCTTTAATCTTAAAAATATGCTACGTACTTAGTATTACCTAGATTTGAATTGCTATACTAGATTTTTATATTAACACTGTACTTTCTAATAAAATTTTTGCTCCGATAAACACTAATATTAATCCACCAGTAATATCTATTCTAGCCTTAAATTTAGGATTGCACCCTATCTTAGCTCCTACATATGTACCTCCAAAACAAAAAGCAAAAGTTACACTTGCCACTATCAAAGCTGTTATAGTGATATCAATAAAAGATATATTAATAACAGAATAACTAACTCCCACGGCTAGGGCATCTATACTTGTAGCAATTGATAATACCATAAGTGTTACAAGACTATCAAATGATATACTGCACCCTTCTTCACTCCTAGAGTCGTATATCATTTTACCTCCTATTAGCGCAAGTAAAATAAAGGCTATCCAGTGTGCATAAGATGATATAAGATCCTTAAAGGATAGACCAAAAGCCCAACCTAAGAAAATCATCATTCCTTGAAAAATTCCAAATGACAATGCTAGCTTCATAGCCACTGACAATGTCTTGGACTTTTTACCCTGTGCCAATCCGCAAGAAATTGAAACAGCAAATGCATCCATTGCCAAACTAATTCCTGTCAATATCATTACTACTATTCCCATTTACTAACCCCCCGTTAATCTTTAGTATTTAATGCTTAAGGGCGTCTAACTTACCCTAACATATCATACAACATATACCTAATTGTATCAAGGCATGATAGTTGACAATAAGTAGATAATTTATTATAGTTATTTGAGATAGAATTATCAAGAAATATATCTTATATGGAGGAATTTATATGAAAATCAAAGATTTAATACTTGCTTCTATATTCTCATCCCTAATGTGTATATTTACACTTGTTCACCTCCCACTACCTACGCCAGTACCCTTTACACTGCAATTTTTTGGTGTAGCTATAACAGGTGGATTGTTAGGTGGAACTTTAGGTGCAATATCTATGATTATCTACATAATGCTAGGTGTAATTGGTTTACCAGTATTCTCTGGCATGAAAGGCGGTATCCAGGTACTTGTTGGCCCAACAGGCGGCTATATCATTGGATTTATAATGTCAACTTTTATTACAGGATACCTTCTACACAATTTTGTCTATAAAATATCTAATAACAAACTTAAATTTATTTCTACCTTTTTAGTTATAACACTAGGACTTACAGTCTCTTATTTAATAGGAACCATTCAACTAAAGTTCGTTATGCAGCTTACTTATTTACAGGCTATCTCAGCCGGGGTGTTACCTTTTATTGCCCTAGATTTATTAAAGGTATTGCTTGCAACTATAACTATACATTCTATCTATCCAGTATTGGTTAAATCTAACCTAATCACACAAAAATAAGATTTCATAAAATCTCCCCTTAGGCATATACTATTATAAAAATAGTTTATATCTAGGGGGAGATTTTATGAATACAAAACGAATTTCTTTCATTACCTTACTTTCCTTTATAATTTTCTGCATCTATATCTTTATTAACATCCTATTCCCCTATGCAAATATTATCTCAACATCCTTCTTAGCCATAAGCGTAGGTATTTCCCTGTATTGTATATTTGACCAAAACCAAACCCTTCTTACCTTAGCCCTAGTTAGTGTTTTGCTCTCCATATTCTCCGCCCTAATTGGTTTTAAGATATAGTGGATAGCCTTGTGTCTTATAGGTAGTTAACAATAGCTCCACAACACCATTATAACTTTCTACACCAGATTTTTGATTGTTAGCCTTTAGGTAATTATCATTTAAGGTTGTTGCTACCTCTTCAACCTTCCCCTCTTTTTCCTTCCAATATAAATAGTTGTTTTCCATATCCCTATTTATTTCTTCACTTATCTTTTCTCTAATATCATAATACAAATCTATATCTTGTTTTTTAATATCGCTTAGAAGATATTGTAATGCTAAGTAATGCCCTGAATATTGAAAGTTTGGATCCTCATGATTAACAGATATTAAATATGAAATAAAGTTAGCCTCTTCTTCCTTAGCAAATCCCCTTTGATGGGCAATTTCATGACATATGGTAGCAGGTATTGTCACATCTGCTACATCAGTATTTATATTAGCTTCCATTGTATAGGGAAAATAAATCCCAGTGATACCCGTGTAACTCATCCACTTAGAAATCATCAAAGGTTTAGCCCTGCCATATTTACCATCTAATCCTACATCCCCTATATAAACCCCTGAAAAGCTTTGGTTTGCTGAAAGTCCAAGGTTTTTAAAATTTTTATCTAGCTTAAATATCCCATTTTCATCTTCATCCAAATCCACCCTTATCCTATTAGCACTTTCAATAGTTTTCAGGGTAAAATACTCCAAATCTTCAATTGTTGGATCTGCCGAATCTATACCAGCTAGCACCATATAATCCTGTCTGTAATAATTAAAGCCCCATAAAAAATAAAAAAGTGTATAAGCCAAACATATGGCCCTAATAATAATATGTAATACTTCTTTTATATTTACAATAATTAACCTAGGTTTTACAATAATAGTCAAGATAAAGCCTAGTACTATTAAGACTACTATATAAATCATAACTTCTCCTAGTGAAAATGGCACAATTCCACTTATTTTACCAACAGTCTTTCCTACATAAGGATAGATAGTAGATGAATAAATTTTCTCCACTTTACTAGGATTGCCTTTTGCAAATAGGGTCAATATCCAGGTTATAAATGCTATTAATATAATAATATTAGTTACACACCACTTTCTCAGTCTCATACCATCACCCTAACAAATTATATTTATTATACACATTTACTTATTCATAGTCATTGGCTTTTATAGGCAAAAGGAGAATATTTTATAAAATAAAAAATCCAAGGTAATTGCTTACCTTGGATTTATATTATACATGTGCTTTTGCAGTTTCTACTAATTCTGAAAATGCTTTTGCATCGTTAACTGCTAGATCAGCTAACATTTTTCTATTAATATTAATGTTAGCAACCTTTAGACCATTCATAAAACGACTGTATGTCATTCCATTAAGTCTTGCTGCAGCATTAATACGTGTAATCCATAAACGTCTAAATTCACGTTTTCTTAATTTTCTTCCTACATATGCATAGTCTAAAGATTTCATTACTGCTTGGTTAGCTGTTTTGTATTGTTTAGACTTAGCTCCTCTATATCCTTTTGATAATTTTAAAACTCTGTTATGTCTTTTCTTACTGTTTGTTCCGCCTTTAACTCTGGCCATTGTAACTTCCTCCTAATCCTTATATATACGGTAATAAACGCTTCATTTGTTTTTCATCAGATTTAGCCACAATTGCAGACTTACGTAAGTTACGTTTTCTTTTTTGGGACTTTTTACCTAGAATATGAGCCATACCTGCTTGGTTTCTTTTTAATTTTCCTGATTTAGTTGCTTTAAAACGCTTTGCAGCGGATCTGTTTGTTTTCATCTTAGCCACTTTATATTCCTCCTTAATTCGTATCAAAATATATATTTAAATATATATTTAAATTATCTATTGCTTAGGTAGCACCATTATAACCATGTTTCTACCTTCTAGCCTTGGTTTTCCTTCTACTTCACCATATTCTGCCAACACCTTAGCAGCTTCTTCAAGTAGCGCCTTACCTTGCTCCGTATGCCTCATTTCTCGACCTCTAAACATTACAGAAACTTTAACCTTATCTCCTGCCTTAAGAAATCTTTGTGCATGACGCAATTTAGTATCAAAGTCATGTTGCTCAATACCTGCGGAAAACCTAACTTCCTTAACATTAATAGTTTTTTGCTTTCTGCGAGCTTCTTTTTCCCTTTTTGCAACTTCAAACTTATGTTTCCCAAAGTCCATTGTTTTACAAACTGGTGGGTTTGCCTTAGGGGATATCATTACTAGATCTACACCCTTTTCTGCTGCAATCCTATTAGCTTCAGCTATGGATACAACTCCTATTTGCTCTCCCTCTTCACCAATTAACCTAACTTCCTTTGCACGAATTTGCTCATTTACCAATACGCCTTTAATAACGGGCACCTCCTATTATTTGCTTGCCACTTAATTATGTTAATATAAAAAAGTGGATAGAGTTATCTATCCACCTTGTAAACATCGTCATATATATGTATGCACGGCACACATATAGAATCAATATTATAAATAACCATACGAACCTAATTGTTGTAAGGTGAGAAGTGGATACTCCTACTTGAAAATTTAATTATATCTTTTAACCTATGCTATCTTACCATTATAAGATTTATTTGTCAACTAGATGATTATATTTTGTTTTGATTTCATCCTGAATACGATCTATAAGGACATCTAAGTCCATAGCTCCTTCGTCGCCTTGCCTACTCCTAACAGATACTGTCTTGTCTTCTTCCTCTTTTTGGCCTACTACAAGTATATAAGGAACCCTCTCATTTCTTGCTTCACGAATCTTGTAGCCTATTTTTTCGGCTCTGTTATCCATTTCTACATCTATATCCAATTCTTCAAACCTAGCTACAACTTCATTAGCATAGTCATGATATTTCTCTGAAATCGGAAGTACTTTCACCTTAACTGGCGCTAGCCAAACTGGAAATGCACCAGCAAAATGTTCAATTAATATTCCTATAAATCTTTCAATACTTCCGTAAACTACCCTGTGAATCATCACTGGTCTATGCTCATTACCATCTGCACCTGTATATTCTAACTCAAAACGTTCAGGCTCCTGGAAGTCTAGCTGAATTGTTCCACACTGCCATGTTCTACCTAGGCAATCTTCTAGATGGAAGTCTAATTTGGGACCGTAGAAAGCACCGTCTCCCTCATTAATAATATAATCATACCCTAGCTCCTCTATTGCTTCCTTAAGGGCATTAATTGCCATATCCCAGTCTTCATCTGATCCCATACTATTTTCTGGTTTGGTGGATAGTTCTATATGATATTTAAAACCAAACACCTTATACACTTCATCAATAATATTAACTATACCTTTTACTTCGTCTTTTATTTGCTCTGGTAACATAAAAATATGAGCATCATCTTGGGTAAAGTTACGAACCCTCATAAGTCCATGAAGGGCTCCTGATAACTCGTGCCTATGGACAAGTCCAAGTTCTCCCATCCTTAATGGGAAGTCTCTATAGGAATGTTTCTTAGTCTTATAAGCTAAGATACCACCTGGGCAGTTCATTGGTTTTATTGCATATTCTTCTTCATCTATGGTTGTTGTATACATGTTTTCCCTATAGTTATCCCAGTGACCACTAGTTATCCAGAGTTCTTTATTCAAGATAATAGGTGTAGAAATTTCTACATAGCCTGCTTTTTTATGAATCTCTCTCCAGTAATTAACCAGTGTATTGCGCAGTTCCATTCCTTTTGGTAGGAAAAATGGAAATCCTGGGCCTTCATCTAATAAAGTAAAAAGTTCTAGCTCTTTACCTAGTTTACGGTGATCCCTCTTTTTAGCTTCTTCCAGCCTCTCCAAATGGGCTGTTAGCTCTGATTTCTTTGGAAAAGCAGTTGCATAAATACGGGAAAGCATCTTATTTTTCTCGCTACCCTTCCAGTAGGCTCCTGCTGCTGAAAGGATTTTTATGGCCTTTACATCTCTAGTATTCATTAAGTGTGGTCCTGCACAAAGGTCCACAAATTCTCCCTGCTTATAAAATGAGATTACTTCATCCTCAGGTAATTCATTAATTAATTCTATCTTGTATGATTCACCCTTTTCTTCCATAAGCTTAATGGCTTCATCTCTTGGAAGCTCAAAGGATGTAATCTCCAGCCTTTCCTTAACAATCTTTCGCATTTCCGCTTCTATTGCCTCGAAGTCCTCTTCTGTAAATGGACGCTCATGATCAAAGTCATAGTAAAAGCCATCATCTATAGCTGGTCCTATTGCTAGCTTAGCTTCAGGGTAAAGTCTTTGAACAGCTTGGGCTAGTATATGGGAACCTGTATGCCTAAAGGCTTCTTGCCCTTCTTTATCATTAAAGGTTAGGATTTCTAAATTGCTATCCTTATCTACAGTAGTACGTAAATCTACTAATTCACCGTCTAACCTTCCTGCAGTCGCCACACGGGCAAGACCTGCACTTATATCCTGTGCAATTTCAAGTACAGTCATGCCTTTTTTATATTCTTTAACTACATCGTCTTTTAATGTTATCTTAATCACTATAATTCCTCCTACATCATCTTATAGTACGGAGCATTGTTTATAAAAGTGTATATACTTTTTAGCTAAATTAATTGTATACCATAGTTTTTTAGGTGTCAAGATAAGTGATAAAGCCACCTTATTTAGTAGGTGGCCTTATCTTATTAACTATTTTTTTATACCATTTAGGCCTATTACAAATCTCACAAGCCTTACAAAAACTTACCCTATCACCATACACCCTCCTTATTGTACTTATGGCATTTATGTTGTTACATCCCTCTACTCTATGAACAATAATTTTCCTAGGTGCTATTGTAAGTAAGGTCCCCAAAATAAAATCATTAGATTCGTCTTCACTTATTGACATTATCTTTTTCGCGTTTTTATTATATAAATTCATCGTTCCCTTAAAGCCTGTTACAAAATGTACTACTTCTTCTAGTGGTGTTTGATCTATAACAAATTCTTTTAAAAGTCTTATAAATTCTTCATATTCCTTATACTCATAGTATTCATAAATTAAATCATCTACCATCCTGACTATATATGCTCTATAATCAGCTAGCCTAAACCTAATCCAACCATCTAAACAAAAACTATTTTCCTTAGCAAGCTCCTGAGTAATAGGATCTAATAAATTTTCAGCTTGCTTTTTATTTGGGGCTAATCCCATTATTTTTATGCCAGTAAAATTATATCTTGTTTCCATTATTTTATTAGCATACTCTTTTGTAAATTCATTCTGTATAATATCTACCATAGCCCTAGCGAGGGGTATTATTAAATATTCTTGAAAGTATTTCTCCTGCTTAGCCTGGGACATTTGCTGTGGAAATTCACAGATAACAAATACAACACTACCTGTCTCCTCTACACTTATGTTGGGAAAGTATTCTTCTCTAGCTAGCTTATTTATTCTTCCTTCTATATATTCCTGTATGTGATGCCTATAAGAATATGTGTTAATAACTATCTGCTTCATATTTATCACCCTTATTGACATACTTACTTTAAATATATGCCTAGGCTAGCTATTACTTACCTTGTCCATCTAAGATAATTATTTGTTATTTTTAACTTCATCTAGTAAACCCTGTAGGTCATCTTCATTAAAATTATATTTCTTATTACAAAAATGACAGGTTAATTCTGCTCCCCTATCTTCCTCTAGTATCTCAGTAAGATCCTCCTCGCCAATACTTATTAAGCCTCTTTCCATTTGATCAAGGCTACAATCACAGGAAAATTGTATTTCCTTCCTTTCCCAGAATGTTACTTCCCCTAATAATTCTTCTATTATTTCTTCTACCGTCTTACCCTCTTCTAACAAAGTAGTAACTGATGGGAAATCATTTAGCTTTTCCTCTAGTAGATCTATTGCATCATCAGATGCATCTGGCATTACTTGTATAATAAAGCCACCTGATTGCTTAATACTATGGTCAACATCTATTAAGACTCCTAGAGCAACAGCTGAAGGCGTCTGTTCTGATGTTGCAAAGTAATAGGTGAAGTCTTCCGCTATTTCACCTGATACTAATATAGTCTGACCTATATAGGGTTCTTTTAAACCCATATCCTTCATTATAGTCATTACAGCATTACCAAATGCCCCGCTCACATCTAACTTGCCTTTTTCATTTAAAGGTAGGTCCACATTTGCATTATAAGGATATGCCTTTATATCTCCCTTAGTATTAGCTTCTACTATCACCCCTCCTATGGGGCCGTCACCTTTTATAGTAACGCTCATTCTATCATTATCATTCTTAAGCATTTGAGCCATCATCGCAGCAGCCGTCATAGTTCGTCCAAGTGCTGCCGTTACCACTGGCGATGTATGATGGTGGTCTGATGCCGTTTGAACTATATCCTTACTTGCACTTGCAAAAAACCTAAAATTACCACCTTTATCAGTTCCTCTTACAACATAATCTTTCATTATAGTATACCTCACTTTTCCTTTTCCTTAGCAATAAATACTAATCTATCTGAGTCTAGCCTTGGTTTTTCGAAGGTGTAGCCATCGTAAACCCCCTCCACACCCATTCCAGCCTTTTCAAGTAGATTTGCAATATCATCTAATGTGTACATTCTTTCATAATGCAATTCTTCAAACTTAGAATATCTCCCATCACTATCTTCTACAAAGAAGGTTACTAGATATTCATTAATTCCTTCTTCTTTGTCATAATAATTTTCCCATATATATGAGCCACCTTCAATATTATAGGCAAAGGTATTATCTGCTAAAATCTCTTCATACTTATATTGGCTGTTAATATCAAATATAAATATGCCCCCTGGGTCTAGGTAGTTATTAACCCATTTAAAAGTCTGAAGTAATTCTTCTTCTTCCAAAATATAATTAATACTATCACAGGTGCTATATATACTATCAACAGTCCCATATAATTCAAAATCCCTCATATCTTGTAGCAAGTATAATACATCCAAGCCCTCTACTAGTGATTTTTCCTTTGCCACAGCAAGCATCTGGGCTGAGTTATCAATCCCAATTGTTTCTATACCCTTTTTAGCAAAGTAATTAGTTAACTCACCTGTACCACAACCCAGCTCTGCTATTATTCTGGGAGTAATATTATATTTCTTCCATACTGTCTCTATATGTTTAGCCCATTTTCTATAAGGTACATCTTGCATAAATAAATCATATACCTGGGCAAAATCACCATATGCCTCCACTTTAATCACCTTTTCATAATTGATGTTCTTTAATTATAGGTTTTAAAGTTGATAAAATCAATAAGTAAAGGTCATGTTTCATATACTTCACCCTGTGCAAGGTTTCTACAAGTCCTACTGATCATAAATATTTTTTTACTAAAAGCTATAAACTCGCTTCGCTCAGACATATAGCTTTTTATACGCAAAAACAATATTTCTTCTCAGAGACTTTAAGTAATCTTGCAAATGTGTTCGCATATGAAACATGTCCTTTTAATATTTGCTTTTACTCTGATTACTGATTCGTATGACATATGAACCTTTTAGTATATTGGTAATCTTGCAATTGTGTTTCTATATGAAACATGACCTTTTAATATTAAGTTTTACTCTGATTACTGGTGTATATGTAATATTGGGATGTGCATCCCATATAGCACATCCCTTAAATTTACTTATCTTTTTTCATTTCTCTTTTCCTTTTGGTCATTAGGCCGCCTATACGTCCTGTTTCCTTGGAGCTTAGGGATTTCCAGCCATCTCTTTGAACCTTTTCTAATAGTCCTAGTTCTGATGCAATCTCAAGTTTCATCTTCTGGTCTTCTGTTAGGGCATCGTATAATTTTTCCTTATCCACTTTTCCCGTATTATTATTTTCAATCATTTATCTCACCTTTCCATTTTCATATCTTAATTTATCTTCCATATGTAGAGTATGGGCCTATTCCTTAAATTTTATGCCTAAATATTAATATACTTTCAACTTTTCCTTTTTTCTTCATATAATAATATTGATAGCTAATAAAATAAAACTAATAGGTAGTTGACAAGCTAATAATTTAGTGATACTATCTAGACAATTAAATATAAGTAGAGGCCGCGTTATTTAATAGTAAGTATTTTGATTCTGCAAGGGAAAGGGATAAATACCGAAAGGGGATAACGCCGAAGGACGGATAGTCTTGCAATTATTTTGTTCCTGGTTGTATAGCGAATAACTGTACAACTGTCATCTTATAAGGTAAAATAATAAGGTGGAGTGCTACTGTGAACATAGGGATATATTAATCTTTTTTACATTAAGATTTATTCACAGCTAGCGCTTGCGCTAGCTGTTTTACTTGTTAAATTATAATAAAAATTTAGGAGGCTGTATTGTGAAAAAAATTAATCTTGCAATTGTTGGTGTAACAGGAATGGTTGGTCAGACATTTTTAGAGGTTCTAGAGGAAAAGGATTTACCTATTGAAAATCTTTATATGTTTTCCTCTGCCCGTTCTGCAGGCAAGAAGATCACATTTAAAGGTGAAGAGCACACTGTTGAGGAACTCACAGAAACATCTTTTGATCGTGGTATAGATATTGCCTTATTCTCTGCCGGTGGCGGAATTAGTGAAAAATTTGCCCCTATTGCTGTAGAAAAGGGATGTATTGTTATTGATAACAGTTCTGCATTTAGGATGAACGATGATGTTCCTTTAATTGTACCAGAAGTAAATGGGGAGGATATCAGAAATCATAAAGGGATTATTGCAAATCCTAACTGCTCTACAATCCAGGCCTTAGTGGCACTTAAACCTTTAGATGAGTATTATGATATTAAAAGGGTAATATACACTACCTTCCAAGCTGTATCTGGCTCTGGGCTTGCTGGTTGGACTGATTTAGAAGAAGGACTAAAAGGTAATCCTCCAACAAATTATCCACACCCTATTGCCAATAACTGCTTACCTCACATAGATTCCTTTGTAGATAATGGCTACACAAAAGAAGAAATGAAAATGATTGAGGAAACCAAAAAAATTCTTCATAAGCCAGACCTAGGTATAACAGCAACAACTGTTCGTGTACCTGTATTTAATAGCCATAGTGAATCTATTAACCTAGAGTTTAATAAGCCATTTGAACTAGATGAGTTAAAAGAAGTTCTTGAAAAGGCACCTGGCATAGTTGTGGAAGATGATGTTGCAAATAATGTATATCCTCTTCCAGCTAATGCAACAGGTAAAGATGAAGTTTTCGTTGGTAGAATTCGCCGAGACGAAAGCCTTGAAAATGGAGTTAACTTATGGGTAGTTGCAGACAATATCCGTAAAGGAGCTGCAACAAATACTATTCAAATAGCAGAATGGATTATAGACAATTTGATGTAATTGAAAGGATGAATAATATGACAATTTTTGAAGGATCAGGTGTTGCAATAGTAACGCCTTTTAACGCAGACGGTTCAGTTAACTATAATAAATTAGCAGAACTTATAGATTTCCAGATTGAAAATGGCACAGATAGTATTGTAATTTGTGGTACTACAGGTGAGGCTCCTACACTAACTCATGATGAGCACATAAAATGTATCGCAACAGCAGTTGAAACAACAAATAAAAGGGTTCCTGTAGTAGCAGGAACTGGAAGTAATGATACAGCATACGGAGTAAAACTTACGAGGGAGGCCAAAGAAATAGGAGCAGATGCTACCTTACAGATAACTCCTTACTATAATAAGTGTACACAAAACGGCTTAGTAGCTCACTTTACAGAAATAGCTAAGGCTGCTGATATACCCATGATAGTATATAGCGTTGCAAGCCGTACTGGTGTTAATATCGATGTAAGCACTGCAGTTAAACTTTCGAAAATTGATAATATCGTGGGCATTAAAGAGGCAAGTGGAAACATTAGTCAAATAGCCGATATAGCTAATCAATGTGGTGAAAACCTAGATATTTATTCCGGTAATGATGACCAGATTACACCCCTTCTTTCCTTAGGTGGCAAGGGTGTTATATCTGTTATTGCTAATATCTTACCTCAGGAAACACATGATATAGTTCGTACATTCTTAGATGGGGATGTAGAAAAAAGCAAGGAACTTCAATTAAAATATCTTGATTTAGTTCATTTATTATTCTCTGAAGTTAATCCAATCCCTGTTAAGGCAGCCTTAAATATGATGGGATGGGATGTTGGAAACTGTAGACTTCCACTAACTCCTATGGAAGAATCCCACAGTAAACTGTTGAAGGCAGAAATGGAAAGACTAAAGCTTATTCCATAGAAAGGAGCAGCTTATATGATAAATATTATTATGCACGGTTGTAACGGAAATATGGGGCAAGTAATTACCAAGCTTGTAGAAAGCAGCTCTGACATGGAAATTGTTGCAGGTATAGATCCTAATGTAAGTTCTCCAAGCCCTTACCCAGTATTTGCTACAGCAGATGAGTGCACCGTAAAAGGGGATCTTATTATTGATTTTTCTACCGCCAGTGCAGTCAGACCTTTATTAGATTTTGCTAAAGCCAGCAAAACTCCTGTTATAGTGTGTACAACTGGCCTTTGTGATGATGATATAAATTACATCAAAGAGCTTAGCCTAAGCCTACCTATATTTTATTCTGCTAATATGTCACTAGGTGTAAATCTTCTTATTGGCCTTGCCAAAAGAGCAACCGAAATATTATCAGATGTAGGTTTTGATATTGAGATTATAGAAAAGCACCATAATCAAAAAATTGATGCCCCTAGTGGCACTGCCCTTGCTATCGCAAATGGCATTAATGATGTTTTAGATAACCAATATTCCTACCAATATGATAGGTCACAAATAAGGGAAAAGCGTACTAAAAATGAAATTGGTATCCATGCAATTCGCGGTGGCACCATTGTAGGTGAACATGATGTTATCTTTGCAGGGCAAGATGAGCTTATTACCTTAAGCCATAGCGCTACATCAAAAGAGGTTTTTGCTGTAGGGGCACTTAAGGCAGCTAAATTTATGTATGAAAGGTTAGATACTCCTGGATTATATAATATGGAGCACCTAATAGATAGTTAAATTAAATAAAACCACTTACTCGAATAAACTCCTGTAAGTGGTTTTTATTATATATTAAATTAAAATTCTATTCCCTTTCTTGCGCCTATACCCTGGTCTATAGGATGTTTAATAGCGTTAATCTTGCTAATATAATTTGCCCTTTTTGCTATCTCATCCGGCAGCACCCTACCTGTTAAAACTAGTTCACTACCTTCTGGCTTATTATCTATAAGATCACAAATCTCCTCTTCATCAATAAGCCCCGCCTCAATGGCCCCTAATATTTCATCTAATATTAGGATATCACATTCTCCTGTATCTAAAACCTTACGAGCAAAGTTTATTGCATTTTTTATTTCTTCCTTCTTTTCTTCTTTTTCCTCAGGAGTTAGTGTCCATGTGAAGCCCCTTGCCTTTTCAAAATGAAACACCTTGAATTTAGGCTCAAGGGACTTTAGAGTCTTGCATTCTCCAGTATCGGCATCTTTTAAAAACTGAATCATAATGACCTTTAAATTTTGTCCTATTGCTCTAATGCCTAGGCCAATAGCTGCTGTTGTCTTGCCTTTACCATTGCCACAATAAATTTGTACAAGTCCATTATCCACACTTAATCACCTCTTGTACTATTATAGTATGAATATCAATTACTTACAATAAGTCAGAGGAATTTTCATCAATAAGTTCCATTTTGGAAATTGACATTTCATAGGCAATCCTAGTTTCTACCTCACCATTTTCAAACTTTTTTTGATACTCCCTGCTTTGAATCCTGCCCCACACCTTTATATTATTCCCCACCTCAAGATGTTGTGCATATCTAGCATTTCTCCCCCAGCTAATACATGGTATGTAATCAGATTTATGATATGATCGGTTAACTGCAATAAGCAAATCAGTAATTTCCCTACCAAATGGGGTCGTCCTATATACTGGGTCTTTGCATACATAGCCATCCAAGACTATACTATTTTTACTTCTTTCTCCCTCTATGGACTTTATAACTTTAAGCTCCAAAACAAAAATTGTTAAAATCAATCTATTTCTACCTTCATCATATTGATTATATGACCTAAATTGACCTAATATATCCACCGTTTCCCCTAGTATATTGCCTATATCGGGTAATAATCTTTCAGAGATTGTTATAGGTAATATATCTACAGAATCACTTAGCCTATCCACCTCAATTTTAAAAGTATAGAAGCCCTCTCCGTATACCTTGTGGCTAAACTTTAAATCCTCCACTACCCTACCCATTACATTAACTTCATTATTTCTCACTAAATGATCTGACATTTCAAACACACTCCTTATTATCTTTATGTTCTTAAATAACTTTATCTCTATAATATGTATTCCCATATAGCCTCATTTAGAACTCATCTTTTTATTGCCATGATACTGTGATACAATATATATTACGCACAATAATATGTACCATTAATGAAAAGAGGATGTATTTATGAAATTAGATGATTTAATTACCCGCCATTATACTAGCGAATTAGAGAACTCCTCCCAGACTGTATATGATCTTTTTAAATGGCAGAAGGTCCATGTAAAATTACTCAATTATAGTACAGGGGAGACAATTCTAGATATGAAAGATTTAGAATTTCCAGCACATTTTTCCCAATCCGCCTGCGATATAATTGCAAGCAAATACTTTAGGAAAAGTGGTATCCCAACAGAAGAGGGCTATGAAAACTCCTTTAGGCAACTTGTACATAGAATGGTTACCTTCTGGGTTGACTCAGCCTACGATGAGGCTCTAATCAATGAATCACAAAAGCAAATTGTGTATGATGAGCTAGCCTATATGTTAATCGAACAAATGTGGGCTCCCAACAGTCCCCAATGGTTTAATACAGGCCTAAAGTCAGCCTATGGAATTGAGGGTCCAAGCCAAGGCCACTATTACTTTGATCCTGAAAAAGGCGAAACCCTTTTATCTGATGACGCCTATACCAGAACACAAGGATCCGCTTGTTTTATAGTAAGTGTTGAAGATTCACTACTAGGAGATAAATCTCTTACAGACCAACTAGTAACAGAAACCAGGCTTTTTAAATATGGTTCTGGCGTAGGGACAAACTGGTCACCAATACGGGGAAAAGGCGAAGATCTCTCTGGTGGTGGTAAATCTTCAGGTCTTATGAGTTTCCTTAGGGTATTTGATCGTAATGCAGGTGCAATCAAATCTGGAGGAACTACTAGAAGAGCTGCAAAAATGAATGTTTTAGATATAGACCACCCGGAAATTGAAGACTTTATATCCTGGAAGTCACATGAAGAAGATAAGGTTGCTGCACTTGGTAAGATGGGCTATGACACTAATTTTGATGGTGAAGCCTATGACACTGTATCAGGTCAGAATGTTAATAACTCCGTACGTGTTAATGATAAATTTATGAAATCACTACATAATCCTGAAGCTACTGTAGAACTAATAAACAGACTAGATAAGACCACTGCCAAAGAAGCTAGTGTAGATTCTATTTGGGAGGGCATTAGTAAGGCTGCATGGAGATGTGGTGACCCAGGTATTCAGTTTGATGATATAATCAACGCTTGGCATACATGCCCTGCCGGTGAAGATGGGGATTATAATGCAAAGCATAACAGAATTAATGCTAGCAATCCATGTTCAGAGTATATGTTCTTAGATGATACCGCATGCAACTTAGCAAGTATTAATATTACTAAGTTTTATAATCCTGAAAATAATACATTTGATATAGAAGGCTATCTGCACTGTATTAAGATGGCACAGATTGTCCTAGAAGCTACTATTCATTGGGGGCAATTCCCAACTGAATCAATAGCACGTAAGTCCTACCATTTTAGAACTACAGGCCTTGGACTTACTAATTTAGGTGCACTTTTTATGCTTATGGCTCTGCCATATGATAGTGAAGAATCTAGGAATGTTGCATCATCCTTAATGAGCACATTAACAGGGTATTCCTACTATATCTCATCCTTGTTTGCCGAAAAGCTTCAACCATTCACCTACTACCATACTAACAAAGACTATATGTTAAATGTAATTAATAATCATGCTGTAGTAGCTGGCGCATTAGATGATGGGGAGCTTAACCTAAGTTATGATCCAGTGAAGATTAATCATGAAACATTAGAGGAACTGGGTTTATCCTCCCTAAGCTCAATAGTTAAGAAAGTTTGGGAAAAAGCCTATGATAGTGGCCAAAAACATGGATACCGTAATGCCCAGGTTTCCGTACTGGCTCCTACAGGCACAATAGCCTTTGCTATGGACTGCGCTACAACTTCCTCTGAACCCTTCTTTAGCCACGTGGCATACAAGAAGCTAGTAGGTGGTGGCAGCATGGAAATAATAAACCCGCTTATGCCAGTAGCACTTAGAAAACTTGGATACGAAGAACATCAAATAGATGAAATAATTGCCTATATCCTTAGAACAGAAGATAGTAATGGATATAAAACTTTAGTAGATGGCAAAATTGAAGGGGCACCTCACCTTAAACCAGAGCACTACCCTATATTTGATACAGCTAATAAATGTGGAACAGGTAAGCGTTTTATAGCACCAGAAGGCCATGTAAGAATGATGGCAGCACTTGCACCTAATGTATCAGGAGCTATTAGTAAAACTGTGAATTTACCACATGATGCAACAACCAAGGATATACAGTATATTTATGAACTTTCATGGAAATTAGGTGTAAAGGCTATAGCCCTTTATCGTGATGGATGTAAAGAATCACAGCCATTAAATACTAGTATTTCAGATACTTCTAAAGAAAGGCTTGAAGACTTATCCTATAAGCAGCTACTAGAGATAGCTAAAGAGCATGAAAAACATTCCCACCTACCTAGGAGAATTAAACCTACAGGAATTAGGAGGGCCCATGTTCACGAGGCCCAAATGGCTGGACTTAAATTATATGTAACTATTTCATACTATGAAGATGGAAGGTTAGGGGAAGTTTATGTATCAGCTGGTAGGCAAGGCTCCCTGGCAAAAGGACTTTTAGATAGCATATCTACAACCATATCTAAAATGCTACAATACGGGGTTCCTGCTAAGGATATTTCACAAATGTATAGGGGCCAAAAATACGAACCTAGCGGATTTGTATATGGACATCCCTATATAAAAATGGCAGATTCCATATCAGATTTAATTAGTAAAATTATTGATATTGAACTAGGTGACTACTCTACTTGCCAGGTTACACCTACTAGCCCAATAGCACCATCAACATCAGTTCCTATAAGTAATCCACCTTTGCCAGATAGCGGTGAGGAAGAAAGATTATACGGGGAAATTTGCTCATCTTGCAAAAGTAGTAAACTAGTAAAGAATGGTACTTGCAAGGTTTGCCTTGACTGTGGAACTACCACAGGATGTAGTTAAAAATCATGCACCTTTTTTGAATTTCAACATAATATATACTAGACATCAAGATTGACAGCACCGAAACTTCTAGTATTGCTGAAACGAGGCGATCTACATGGGCGAACCCCTTAACATGGTTATAGTTGATAACTTGAAACAAACTTTAAATAAAATACTTGTTGCAAATAACTTCAACTTACAACATCCCCAAGTTTTAAGTATAAGTTATGAAATTAATTCATTACTAGTTCCATTTTTTCATAATCAACTCCCTAAAGCAAAGATTATTAAATTTCCTACTAAATAAGCAAAATCTAAGAGGCTACCATCGGGGTAGCCTCTTTTTATTACAATTAATTACTAAATTGTCTTCCTGTGTGATCAGTCTTGTAGTTTTCCCTTATAATAAGCTCCGAAATAGGCACTAATTCGTAGCCTTGCTCTTTAAGCCCAACTATAATAGAGTCTAAGGCATCCTTAGTATACTTTGCATTATTATGCATAAGAACAATTGATCCATCACCTAGATTCTTATGATTTACAACTGTGTCAATTAAGTTTTCAAGGCCATATTCTTTCCAATCTAGGGAATCTACATCCCACTGGATAATATAATATCCACACTCTTTCAATGCTTCCATAACTGTATTATTGTATTCCCCAAATGGTGGCCTAAATAGGTCCATATCTATACCTAGTAAATCTTTGGTGGCCTTATGAGCCTCCATAACATCTGCCTTAATCTGCTCTTTACTCATACTATTCATATGTGGATGCTTATCAGAGTGGTTGCCTATATCATGACCTGCCTGATAAATCTTCTTTACCTGTTCTGGATATTTCCTAACCCAGTCTCCTACAAGGAAAAAAGTAGCCTTTACATCGTGCTTCTCCAGGGTTGAAAGAAGAGAGTCTGTATCATCTGCACCCCAGGCTGCATCAAATGATAGGGCTACCTTTTTTTCCTTTGTATCAACTGAATAAATAGGTATCTTTCTCTTAGCTTCCTCAGCCTGAGAAACATCATTAAATACACTTATAACATGCTGCCTAGATAATATAAGTGCCGCAAAGATAGTGGCTGTAAGTATAACCCATTGTTTCCACTTCATTAATATCCTCCTTATTTAAGCTTGTATCTTGTAAGATTATATGCGGTTATAAATTAAATATTCTTTAACCTACCTATATTCTTATCGAAAAACCTAAATTTTATGAAGGGAAATCCATCCTTTTATGGATGCTTATATAAGTCATATTTTAATCTATCTGTAAATCCTAACATATTATCTAGGATTAACTTTGATCTAAAAAACACGCTACCCTTTACAGTATCGCTTTTACGATTCATTAAAATCTGATTTGGAAGTTCTTCAGGATTTAACCAAGCATCTTCTGTACCAACCTTATATAGAGCATGTCCAACATATAAATCTACTGGTTTATCTTCTAATTCCTTTATCCACCAGTTTAATGTTTTTTCATAGCAAGCTGGGCCAAATCCTATATTCCAGTATATCTGCGGAACAATATAATCTATCCAGCCTACATAAGCCCAGTAACGGGTATCTGCATATATAGAATCATAGCTTGTAATTGACGCCCTTGTATCTGACCCTTTGGGAGTTGCCGATGAATTTCTCCATACTCCAAAAGGACTAATTCCAAATTTTACATCTTTATCTATTTGTTTAATAGATAAGGATATATCTTTAATCATTGCATTAATATTATATCTTCTCCAATCACCTATATTTTTATAAGCCTTTTCAAATTTTTTATAGGTATGACGGTCAGGGATATCATTTTTCTTACTATCTGGGTATGGATAGAAATAATCATCAAAATGTATAGCATCTACATCATAATTTTTGACAACTTCAAGAACTGTATTTTTTACATAAGTACGTACCTCAGGTATCCCAGGATTTAAAAATAATTTATTATCATATTTTAGAACCCATTCTGGATGCAGTTTTGCAGGATTATTAGCTGCTAATTTATCTGTTTTAGTACCACTTGTTGTAATTCTAAAAGGATTAAACCAGGCATGAAATTCCATTCCTCTTCTATGGGTTTCTTCTATCATAAATGCTAGCGGATCATACCCTGGATGTTTCCCTTGTGTTCCTGTTAAGTATTCTGACCAAGGAGCATGCTTAGAAGGATAAAGGGCATCTGCCGCTGGCTTAACTTGAACAATTACTGCATTAATCCCTGCTGCTTGTAATTCATCTAACATATGAATATACTCTGCTTTTTGCTGATCAACACTTAGTCCTTTTTTAGATGGCCAATCAAGATTATATACAGTTGATACCCAGGCTCCCCTAAATTCCTTTTGGGCTACTGTAGTATTATCTGTCTTTATAGCTGGCTCTGCACTTAATAGGGCAGTATTTGCTAAAATTAATATTGCTACCAATAAACTAATTTTCTTTAATTTTATATTTGTTTTCATACTTATTCTCCACTCCTTATTAGAATTATTTTATTAAAAAATCACTCCCGTGAAATCTGATAACAAAGATTCCAGAAGTGATTTATTTAAAGTACTTATATTATATTACTCTTTTTGCTCCCATATATGGTGCCATTCCCCTTTGAGTAAGTGGGCTTATATGTATACCTGTTCTAGCTGTACCTGCATGAACTATTTTGTTATTACCCATATAAATAGCTACGTGATTTACCCTTCCATTATAACCATAAAATACTAAATCCCCTGGTTTAAGGTCGGATTTCTTTACGTGAGTACCATTACTTGCGTATTGACCTCCTGAGGTTCTGCTTATGTTAACGCCAAAGTTTTTATATACCTGGCTTGTAAATCCTGAGCAATCTGTTCCATTAGTTAAGCTATTGCCACCATATCTATATGGATTTCCAACATGCTTAACTGCAAAGTCTACTACTTCCTGACCTTTGTCTATTTTTGGTTCTACTATTTGATCAGTTTTTACATATGCTACTTTACCGTAGTCTAAAATTACTTCTATAGAATCGTCTACTTTATTACCTAAACGAATAACTTCACCTTTTTTTAATTCCCTTACATCTGCCGCTTGTGCTCCTAATTCACTCTTAAGAACCACTCCTGATTTCTCTATTGTAAAGTCTGTATTTTCAACTGGATTTGCAAATACTGTCATTCCGAAAATACTTGCTCCTATCATAGTACTTAATGCCATCTTACGAATTATATTCCTAGACATGAAATTTTTCCCCCTATGGTTTTGTATAACTTCTTTACCTAAAGCTATTATATTCCAAGGGGAAAAAAATGTCAACTATTTATTACAATATTATTAATAAATTTTTAGAGTTTTAATATTTGTGTCTGATTATTTAATCTTAACTGTCATTATTAAGTCTTTTCCTGCCACAACATCACCATTTAATGTGTTTATATCCTTTATCTGGTCCATAGTTGTTATTATTACAGGAGTAATTGTATTTTTTTCATTTTCTGTTAATATATCTAAGTCCATTTTTATTAAAGGAGTACCAACTTTAACAGTTTCTCCTTCTTTTACTAATCTTTCAAATCCCTTACCAGCTAACTCTACAGTATCTATTCCAAGGTGAATCAGTAGATCAATTCCTTCTTTTATTTCTATTCCAACAGCATGGTTGGTTGGAAATATTTGCACTACCTTGCCTTCACATGGCGCAAGAACCATTCCATTTGTGGGCTCAATAGCAACCCCATCACCTATCATTTTGCCTGAAAATACTGGGTCTGGCACATCTTCAATACCTACAATCTTGCCTGTGATAGGTGCAAAAATCTCTATATCTTTTCTTTTTAAAAAACTAAACATTATTATCCCTCCTTATATTTTAATTTGCCTTATTTTTTCAATATCCATTGCTATATAGGCTATCATATCTTCATTTAATACTATATTCTTCTCTTTTGCAAATAAGCTAGCTATATCATTTGCAATTTTATAACTTTCTACCAATCTATTTTTTATCTCACCCTTAATTGGATTGCTTATTTTATTACCCTTGCTAGAGGAATGGACAATTAGCTTTAATGAAAGTATAAAGTTATAATGGATATAGTCATTATCATCATAAACCTGACCTATACTATCTGCAACTAAATCCATACAAGTTTTATATATTCTTGTATCCTGCATAGTCTGCCTAATAGACTTGTTGGTTTTAGCAGAGTGTAGATGAAGGGTAATAAACCCCTTCTCATCTTCCCCTATTTCTACATCTAGTCGTTCCATAATTAAACTAGCTGCCAATTCTGCCACCTCATATTCCTCAGGATATAAGATTATTATCTCATCAATAAAAGGGTTTTCAATGGGTAACCCCATTTTAATTCTATCTAGTGCAAAGCTTATATGATCAACTAAAGCCGCATGTATGTTAGGACTTAATGGCCCTAATATATCTTCAGCTTTTGCTATAATCTCTTCACTAACCCCAATTATCTCTTTCTTGTATTGTGGTATCATTTCTAAGTATTCTATTGAGTAGTTGGAATTAGATTCATGAAAGATCTTCTCTATAATTTTAGAATCTGCCGGTAGTAGGTCACCTGGTTTCTTACTAAAACCTATACCCTTACCTATTAAAATCATTTCTTTCTTATCTTCTTTTGCATGTATTACATTATTATTAAATATTTTAACTACCTTATAATCCAAAATCTATCCACCCTCACTATATGCTCTGAATCTTTTGCCTTACCTCAAGTACGGTTCCTGGGTTAACACTTAATTCATCAACTCCTATATCCACAAAGAATTCTGTTAGGCTTGTATCTGCAGCTGCTTCACCGCATACTCCCACCCATATGCCTTCTTTTTTGGCATTTTTTGCACTTATTTCTATCATGCGTTTTACTGCTGGGTTGTGAACGTCGTATAGATTTTCCACTTTAGGATTCATACGATCTACAGCCATGGTGTATTGAGTTAAATCATTAGTTCCTATACTAAAGAAATCTACATGTTTTGCTAGTTCATCTGAAATCATGACTGCTGCTGGTGTCTCAATCATAATACCTAATTGTATTTCCCTATCTATAGCTACACCCTCAGCCCTAAGCTCTTCCTTTACCTCTTTAACAATTCTTTGTATCTCTAATAGCTCATTAGATGTACACACCATAGGAAACATAATCCCAAGATTACCATATTGTCCTGCCCTTATTAGCGCTCTTAACTGGGTTTTAAAAAGATCTATTTGATCTAAGCATATTCTTATACCCCTATATCCTAAAAAGGGATTTTCTTCTTTAGGAATCTTTAGGTAATCTATTTCCTTGTCTCCCCCAACATCTATAGTTCTAATAATAACAGGTTTATCACCCATCTTTTCTAATACTTCTTTATATGCCTTAAACTGGGTTTCTTCATCAGGCATTTTATCACTGTGCATATATAAGAATTCACTTCTGAACAGTCCTATACCTTCAGCGTCATTTTCTATCACCATGTCCATGTCCCCTGGGGAACCTATATTGGCATTAACCTTAACTTCAACCCCGGATTTTGTAATACTTCTAGTACCTTTTAACTGGTTTAAACCCTCTAGCATTCCTTTATATTTATCTTGTTTTTCTACCCATATGGCTTTTATATCTTCCTTAGGATGAATAATTATCTCCCCACTTGACCCATCCACCACAACCTCATCCCCATTAGTAAGCTTATCTAATATATCCGATACACCTACTACTGCGGGAATTTGCATACTTCTAGCAATAATAGAAGAATGGGACATCTTACTTCCCAATGCTGTAATAATCCCCAGAATATTTTCCTTATCCAGTTGGACTGTATCTGATGGTAATAAGTCCTTGCTTACTATAATAACAGGTTCATCTAATTTAGATAAATCATAATCTTGTTCACCCGTCAATATGCCTACAATCCGTTTACCAATATCCTCTATATCCTTACCACGCTCTTGCATATAGGGGTCGTCCATACCCCTAAATATTTTGACAAACTCTTGGCAAGCCTGGTTTATAGCATATTCAGCTGTAGCGCCTTCATCTCCAATTATCTCCTCAGCCCTCTCAGTCAATTCACCATCCATAATCATCATTTGATGAACTTCAAATATGGCAGCCTCGTCTTCACCTACATTAGATAGGGCATAGCTTTCTAATTCTTCTAATTGTCTTATAGCCTTGTCTTTAGCTTTATTTAATCTAGTAACTTCTTCTGCTAGGGATAACTGTGTTTCTCTTTGTAAGCTAAAATCACCATCTTCTATTAGCAATACTTTACCTATGGCAACTCCCCTGGAAGCTCCTATACCTCTTATTTCTATCATATCACCACTCCTACTTAATAATAGGGTATAAACCCTTTGCCAATTGATTACAAAGGGCCTATACCCCAATTAATTATAGTGCTATTTATTTACTTAGTTTTTTCATTTCTCTAGCAATTAAATCTGCACTTGTCCCTACTATAACCTGGACTGTATTCTTACTTGGTCTAATCACCCCTGATGCACCAAGTGCTTTCATATCACTATCTTTAATTATTTCAGGATCATAAACTGTTAAGCGTAGTCTTGTTATACAGGAATCTATACTCTTTAAGTTATCTATTCCACCTAATTTTTCTAGGTAGGCGGCTGCTACTTCCGCTACACCCTGATTTGCTATAGCTTCCTTTACTCCTGTTGCTTCTTCATCATCTTCACGTCCTGGAGTTTTAATATCAAACTTTTTAATAAAGAATACAAATAAGAGGAAGTAAACTACTGCTACAACTAAACCTATTGGAATAAGTAGCCATCCCTTTGTTGCAAGGCCCATATTTAGGAAATAATCTATGGCACCTGCTGAGAATGAGAACCCATGTCTTATTCCCATCAAACTAGTTAATGCAAGAACAGCACCTGTTAATATTGCATGAATCAAATATAATGTTGGTGCTAGGAACATAAACATAAATTCAATAGGCTCTGTAATACCTGTTAAGAAAGCTGTAAATGCAACTGAAAATAGAGCCCCACCAACTACTGCCTTATTTTCTTTCTTAGCGCATACATACATTGCAAAAGCTGCTGCAGGCAGTCCAAACATCATTATAGGGAAGAACCCTGTCATAAATATACCTGCTGATGGGTCCATAAGACCTTCTGCTGGAACCTGGGCAAAGAATCTACCAAGATCACCTGATGCACCATTAAATTTACCAAAGGTAAACCATGCCATATTATTAAGCACATGGTGTAACCCTGTAGGAATTAATAGACGGTTGAAAAGTCCAAAGGAAAACTCCCCAACTCCTCCACTATTCATCATCCAATTAGCAAATATATCTATTACATTTTGTATTGGTGGCCAAACATATCCAAATACAATACCTGTAATCATACTAAACAAGCCAGTTACAATAGGAACAAATCTTCTTCCACCAAAGAAACCTAGGAAATCTGGAAGTTTAGTACCACTATATTTATTATAGGCTAATCCGCCGATAACACCAGCTATAATCCCACCTAATGCCTGCAGATCTATATCTGGATCAATAGTTTCTGTTACACCTATCATAATCAGGTAACCCACTGCACCAGCTAAGGCTGCTGCTCCATCACCATCATCTGATAAACCAACTGCTACACCAATTGCAAAGATAAGTGGCAGATTACCGAATATAGCATCCCCTGCATTAGCAATAAAGGGTATGTTAAAAACATCTGGCTGACCTAACCTTAGTAGTAGCCCTGCTATTGGCAGTACTGCTATTGGTAGCATAAGTGCCTTTCCTAATCTTTGAAGCTTTCCAAGTACCTTATTCATATTGAATTCCCCCGTTTCTTAATAATATATAATTAATATTTAATGTTGCCTACTCAAAATCCCTTTCTATAAGGTCTTCTAACGCCCTTACTGCCTCAGATTCATCTTCCCCTTCAGCTTTAATTGTAATACTTTCCCCTTGCTGAACACCTAGCGTCATAATTGCAAGTAATCTTTTACCATCTACTTCCTTACCATCTTTGGATACCTTGATGTCAGACTTATATTTTGATGCTGTTTTAATAAACAGATTAGCTGGCCTTGCATGCAAACCTGATGATACGTTAATTGTGGCTGTTGCTTCTACCATATCTTCTCTACCTCCTTATCTTTAAATTTAAGATGCCACTTAAGCAAAAAAGGCATAAACTCCCCTCATCTGTCAATGGAAAAGTTTATGCCTGATACTACTCAGTTACACACCTTAGTATTCATTTAATTAAGACTATTATAACAAGGGACAAGGCTCTTGTCAACACCTTCATTTTTCACACTTTTTCTGCCTGTTCTTTGTGCATTATTACAATGATTCTAATAAATCCTTAGCTGCTGCTTCGTCTAATATTATAGTTACATCCTTGTGGAACTGTAATATAGATGCTGGAAGCTGTGGTCTTACATTGCCAAGTACAGTTTCTTTTATTGCCTCAGCTTTATTTGCACCACTTGCTAGCATGATAATTCTTTTTGAATTCATTATTGTACCTATTCCCATAGTTATTGCTTCTTTTGGCACATCATCAATATTATCAAAAAATCTAGCATTATCTTCTATTGTACTTTCTGTAAGATTTACTTTTTGTGTCTTAGTTGGGAAATTGTCTGCTGGCTCATTGAAGGCAATGTGACCATTTGTACCAATTCCTAGTATCTGCATATCTACCCCACCAGTATCCCTAACTAGCTTATCAAAAGCCTCAGATTCTTTTTCAACATCTTCAGCAGATCCATCTGGAATATATGTCTTATCCGTATCAATATTAATATGTTTAAATAAATTTTCCCTCATAAAGTAGTAATAGCTTTGGTCACTTTCTTTACTTATTGGGTAGTACTCATCTAGGTTAAAAGCTGAGGTTTTGCTAAAGTCAATTTCCCCTGCCTTATTCATAGCAATAAGCTCCTTGTAAAGACCTGCTGGCGTACCACCTGTAGCTAAGCCTAGGATAGGATTTTCTTTTTCCTTTACTACTGAAGCCACTACTTCAGCTGCCTTCTTGCTCATTTCATCATAATCTTTAGTAATGTAAATGTCCATATTTAAAATCTTAATGTTTTGCATAGATAACCTTTCCTTTTCCAATTGTAATTTGCACTTCCATATTTTCATCTAATACAGTTATATCAGCATCTTTCCCGCTATCTAGTGTACCTTTTCTATCCTGGACATTAATTACGCTTGCAGGATTTATGGTTACGTACTTAATAGCTTCTTCTACTGGGATTCCTGTATAATCTATCATATTTTTGAGGGCATCATTAAGTTTAAGAACGCTACCTGCTAGGTTACCATCTTCTAGCCTTGCACTATTATCCTTAACAAATACCTTCTGTCCTCCTAAGGAGTATTCTCCATCTTCCTTACCACCAGCCCTCATACAGTCAGTAACTAGTATAAGTTTATCTGGTCCTTTAACTTGATGTATCATTTTAAAAAGCCCTGGGTGAACATGGATATTATCACATATAAGTTCACAGCTAATATCACTAGCTAAGGCTGCCCCAACTACACCAGGCTCCCTATGATGAAGACCTGTCATAGCATTAAATAGGTGGGTTACATGATTAACTCCTGATTGCACTGCTTCCATAGCCTGCTCAAATGTGGCTGCTGTATGGCCCATAGATAATGATATATCTGTATTTTTGCTTATATCTCCTATAAACTCATCTGCCCCTTCAATCTCCGGGGCAACTGTTATATGGCGAATTATATCCTGATTGTCCTTAACATACTTAGCATCTGGTTTTTGGAAATACTTCTTATTTTGGGCACCTTTAAACTTAACATTTAAAAATGGCCCTTCCATGTGGACACCTAATATATCTGCCCCTATCATAGTATCCTGGACTTCTTTTGCCTGCCTAACACAATCAAGAGCCATAGTTATTTCTTCCCTAGACATGGTCATTGTTGTAGGCAAAAATGAGGTTACACCATTAGCTGGTATCCCCTTGGCTATTATTTGAATATCTTCTACTGTGCCATCCATAGTGTCTACACCATCATAGCCGTGTATATGAATATCAACAAAGCCTGGGGCTATATAGCCCCCTCTTGCATCGACTCTTTCTGTTACCTGGGGAAGATCTAAGGCTTCCTCTTCATCTATAATCTCTTGAATTGTTTCATTGTATAGCAGGGCCTTGCCTTCTAGCTGCTTGCCATCTAATAAAATAATTCCATTGAATATACATTTCATCTATTATGTTCCTTTCCATTAGTTAATTCCTGGCATCCTATATGGAATTATATCATATTCCATTTTTACTTTAACTAACTTTTCTTCTCTATCCCTAAGAGGCTCTTCATATTGGATTATCTCAAAGTCTATAGGATATACTTTTCTTTCTGCATGGTCCTTTTCTGCTAGCTTAACTAAGTCCTCATAATCTTTCATAGTAAATCCTTTTTTTAGGGTGGTTGGTATATACATTTTAATTTCATAATTCCCTGATTTGAATGCTTTTACGGTTTGGCCGGGCTTATCCGGATTATTTGCATTTATTATGAACTCACTTGGCAGTTCATCCGCACTAATGATGATTTCCTTATTATCAATTCCATCCTCATTGACAGCAAATTTAACTGGAATTTCTATTTCTTTTCCCTTTTCTTCTTTAAATAATAGCTTCATTTCCTTTTCATTAAAATCTATAAGTTCCACTAAGTCACTTGCGCTGCCTAAAAGTTTATTCATAGATATTTTTAACTCTGGCCTTATTATATCATTCTCTACTTTAAAATTAGATTTGAGCATTGTATAACCCATTGGTTTAACAAAGCCATCAGCTGTAACTGATTCATATTCTCCGAATAAATATGGGTTATATTTAACATTAATAAAGTCAAACATAAAACCTGGTACCATATTGTCATTTTCATCCACTATTCTAAATGCAAATTGCTCATGAACTATACCATCTGTAGTAGTAAATAAATATGATACATCATTTTTATTATCATCTTCCGCTAAACTACCCTGTGGACCTTTACCCATCCCCATATATACATCCATATATGTTTTAGGATACATATCTTCTGGAATACCTTCCATATCTTTGGTTGCAAGATTAGTTAGGTACTCTGATATATCAGGAATCTCCCTTTCAACATCGAGCTCCTTAGAGTTATCAGTCGTTAAGTAACTACGTAATATAAATCTTACCTTGGAACTATCTGGTAGTTTGTCTCCAGTGTACATTACATGGGTCTGCATACTAGCATTACTTACAAATACCCCAAAAGGAATATTAGATATATATATCTCCTTCTCAGGATATATCTCATCTATACCATAAATTTTATCTTTATTTGGTGTTGACCCCTGATTCTTTTCTGGAATATACTCTTTAGGAAAGGTTTTACTATCTATTGTGTATTCAACCCCATTATCTATAAATGTCTCTCCCTCTTGAACAAGACCAAACATATTGGGTGTTCCAGCTCTTAATATTTCTGTACTAAGTTTCCTTGTTACATTAACAATAAGAGGCTTTGTAGACTTCCTTATTACCGGCTTATCCTTTGATTCACCCTTCCATGTTAAAGTACAAGTGTATTCATACTTTTGGTTTTCATGGGTTTCATTTATATTTTCCGAGTCAGCCCTTAGCCCCTTTGAATTTTGCTTAGCAGTAAAAGCCCTATAATAAAAGGCATCCTGTTTAGCTAAAAATGATTGATCATTCATAGTATTATCATATAATGTTTTACCCGCATCTTCAAATGTTACTTCATGTGCTCTCCTTATCTGGCCAGTCTCAAGATTTTTTTCAAAAATAACTAAACTTTCAGGTGTTTCTCTTTTATCGCTACTCGCGGCTGTAAACTTAACAGCTACCCTGTAATAATTATATGAATCGTTTACATCATTCCCCTCATACAATAGTTCTATAGCATCATTAGCTGGGTATCTATTACTAGCAAAGACCCCCTCCATATTCACCACTACAATTGTAAAGAATGCAAACATTACCACTAAACCCTTTTTCCATTTCATAAACCATACCCCCTATAAGAATCTTAATATTTCTATTTTAATCTTTTTATTTTCTAGTATTATTAGGATAATATTATAGTGTCCCTTTTAGTATAACATTTTAAGGAAAATACTGGTATGATTTAATTGTTATCTCTAGTATTATCTTGCTATTCTTTGCAATTGTTTATTAATTCAATCTTCTACTCCTGGATAAAACCCATTTTCTCTATAAATTTAATAAATGCCGTCCTACCCTCTTGGGTATTTTTATAAACCCCTGCATCTTCTAGTACCTTGGTAAACTTATTGGCAACCTCAAGCTTTAGAATTTTCTCTGCCTGTTCTTTGGACATTTTATTGCCATAGCGTGACCTCATCTCCTTAATCCAGCCTTCATGCTTCTTAAGCTCTGAGTCTTCTGCTATATCTAATTTGTCCCTTCTAAGTTCATCTTTTATTAGGGCTAACTCTTCATTTAACCTACCTGGTAAAACTGCAAGTCCCATAACTTCTATTAGGCCTATGTTTTCCTTTTTAATATGATGTAGTTCTTGTCTTGGATGGAATATACCATCTGGACTTTCCTCACTTCTTCTATTGTTTCTAAGAGCTAGATCTAATTCATATTGCCCATCTTTATTCTTCCTTGCAATAGGTGTAACTGTGCTGTGGGGTGTAATTGTCCCATCTTCCTCCCTAGTATAGGGTATTATATTCGCATCTTCATCTGTATACCCTTCCCAAGCCTCCAAAATCTTAGCTGCTACATCCACTATATCTTCCTTATTATCACTTGCTATACGGATTACTGATAGGGGCCATTTTACAATAGCTATCTTAACACCTGGATAATCCTTATGGCTAAAACTATATTCTATAGGTGCTACTTCCATTGGAAATGTATGGTGCCCTCCCTGGTAGTGTTCATGGCTCATAATAGACCCACCTACAATAGGAAGCTGGGCATTTGCACCTAGGAAATAGTGGGGAAATTGTTCTACAAAAGCTAGTAATCTTATAAAGGTTTCCCTAGTCATACTCATTGGACTATGTTTTTCATATAGAACAATACAGTGTTCATTATAGTATACATAAGGTGAGTATTGTAAATACCACTTTTCACCTAGCATATCAATAGGTATAATCCTATGGTTTTGCCTTGCAGGATGGTTTAGGTGTCCACTAAAACCTACATTTTCTGGGCATAATAAGCACTTAGGATAGCTTGACTGGGGCATATTCTTTGCCGCCTCTATCTCCTTAATATCTTTTTCTGGTTTTGAAAGGTTAATAGTGATTTCAAGCTCACCGTAGTCTGTTTGACTCCTCCAGTATAGGTTTTTTGCAATCCTATCTGTATGAATATAATTAGAGTTTTGGGATAGGGCATAGAAATCATCTGTGGCTTGTTCTATACCTTCTTTTTCCCTGGTTTCTTCAAACTGGCCAATCACCTGGGAAGGCCTTGGTAGTATTATCCCCATAATCTTAGCCTCTAATAAATCCCTATAAGTTATAGTATTCTCAGCTATAAGTCCTATTTCAAAACCATAGTCTAAAAGAGGGTCCAGGGCCTCCCTAATACTTGCCGGTTTTTCGCCCTGTATTTCATCAAGGCATGGCTCATCCAAATTAAAGAGATCAAGTAATAGATTTCTTATATAATCCTCATCTTCCAAAATTAATATTTTCCTGTCTTTTGCAAATTCAATTAGTTTTTCAATATTTTCTTGTATAGTCAATATGAAACCTCCTAAACATATTAAGTTTTATATTCCATACAATTATATCATCTACAGCTATCTATGTTAATGGACTATAGCAAAACCTAGCAAAAAAGGTAGCTAAAAAATTAGCTACCTTTTTGTTATTATTTTTCTTCTAGGTATCTTGCTACCTCTACTACGTCCTTATCTCCCCTACCTGATACATTAACAATAATAATTTCGTCCTTATCCCTAGTTGGGGCATATTTCATTGCATATGCTAGTGCATGGGCACTTTCAATAGCTGGTAGTATTCCTTCTAATCTGCATAAGGCTTGAAGGGCTTCAATGGCCTCATCATCTGTAATAGCATGGTACTCAGCCCTATTTGTTTGGTTTAAAAATGCATGTTCTGGCCCAACACCTGGATAATCTAATCCTGCCGATATAGAGTATACCGGAAGTGGTTCATCCTCATCATCAACAAGGCAAAGTGTTTTCATACCATGTAAAACTGCCGATCTTCCCTTTGTAATAGTAGCTGCATGCTTATCTGTATCTACTCCCTCTCCTCCAGCCTCTACGCCTATAAGCTTAACTTCTTCATGGGGTACAAAGGCTGTAAATGCCCCTATAGCATTGCTTCCCCCACCAATACAGGCTATAACTGCATCTGGCAATCTTCCTTCTGCTTGGTCTAATTGCTCCTTTGCTTCTTCCCCTATAATTTTTTGGAACTCTCGTACTATTGTAGGATAAGGATGTGGACCAACAGCTGATCCTAAAACATAAAATGTATCATCTGCAGCATCTACCCAAGCATTAATAGCTGCATCTACAGCTTCTTTCAGTGTTTTAGTTCCGTGGGAAACCTTTTCAACCCTTGCACCTAACATCTCCATCCTAAATACGTTAATTGATTGCCTTCTTATATCTTCTTCTCCCATATAGATAACACATTCCATATCCATAAGCGCTGCCACTGTTGCAGTTGCTACTCCGTGCTGGCCAGCTCCAGTTTCTGCTATAACCCTAGTTTTCCCCATTCTCTTGGCAAGTAACATTTGTCCTAGCACATTATTAATCTTATGAGATCCTGTATGGTTTAAGTCTTCCCTCTTAAGGTAAATCTTAGCTCCACCTAAATCCTCTGTTAGCCTCTCTGCATAATATAAAGGAGATGGCCTTCCAACATATTGTTTTAAATAATAATCATACTCTTTCTTGAAATCTTCATCATCCTTATACTTTAGGAAAGCCTCTTCTAATTCCTTTAATACTAACTTGTTCTTCTCCGGTACAAATTGTCCCCCAAAATCTCCAAAAACCTGTTTCATCATAGCTTCTGCCCCTTTCTAATTTACATAATCCAAAAACAAAAAAACCATATAATCCCCAAATCGGGACTATATGGTTATAGCGCCACCCAAATTAAAGTATCCTTAATAACAAAAAAAGTATTTTCTCCATAATAATATAGACAAAATACCGTTTGTTTCTTTAAAATTCTAAGTTAATCCGACACGGAATACAACGGTATTCGATATCTTTCCTTTGTAACGTAAGGTAACGGCTACAGCTACTTGTATATACTTTCGCCTGGCGTCTCACAAAGCCATTCCTTATTATTTGTGTGCTAGACCTTCCACCACCGCTAGCTCGCTTAGACACTTCCATAATAAGTACTATTTTTGTTCTTAGACTTTAATTTATTAATTTAACTCATTATATAATAGATGTTTTTCTATGTCAACACCTTTTTATTTTATTTGTGTTATAATATCTAATGTTGATTATTTTCTTACGAAAGGAAGTTATATATGGTATCACTTTCAATTACTAATAATAATTTGTTTATGAATCAATTATTGAAAAATACTCTTTTTGATAAATTTCAGGTTCGTGAAGTTACCCTCCACACCTCCTATAAAATCCACTTAGATGGCAGCAGAAATCAGGATTTTTACAATGATGAGGAATTAGAAAACCTTAGTAAATACTTAAGCTGGTCAGAGCTTCGTCCTAGTATCTTTGAACTAATTAAGGGGAATAAAACTCCCACTTATTTTAAGATTGTCCTATCTACCTCTCCAGAGTATACACAAAAGATATCTAATGAGGTATCAACATTTTTCCTAAATATCACATTTAAGGAAGGACAGACCACTTGTGTAACTGGCACTGCCTACTCTTCATTCTCCCTTGATAAGTCACCTGAAAAGACTTGGGATGATAAAATCACCCAATTCTTAATTTTAAATAAGCTAGTTTGATGTTTATCTGTTGACAAGTGTGCACAATTTAGTTATTATATTAAATATGATTAGCACTCACTTGTTCGGACTGCTAACAATTATAATTATAATATATTTAGGAGGAATATTATGTCCAAGAAAGGAACCTTATCAATTAATAGCGAAAACATATTTCCTATTATAAAAAAATGGCTATACTCAGATCATGATATTTTTATTAGGGAGCTAGTTTCCAATGGGTCTGATGCCATACTTAAGTTTAAAAAATTATGCAGCATAGGAGAGGCTACATGCCCTGCAGATGAAGAATTTCAAATTAAAGTAACTTTAGATGAGAAAGAAAAAACTATTACTGTTTCTGATAACGGTATAGGTATGACCAAGGAAGAAATCGAAAAATACATTAATGAAATTGCTTTTTCTGGTGCAGAAGATTTCCTAGACAAATACAAGGATAAGATGGATCAAGACCAAATCATAGGACACTTTGGCCTTGGATTCTATTCATCATTTATGGCTGCTGATACTGTTGAAATTAATACCCTATCATACCAGGAAGGTGCTGAACCTGCTAGGTGGGTTTGTGATGGTGGTACCGACTTTGAAATTTCTGATGGTACAAGAACTGAACGTGGTACTGATATTATTTTACATGTTGGTGAAGATGGCGAAACATTCTTAAATGAATATAAGCTAAGAAGCACCATTGATAAATACTGTAACTTTATGCCTGTTCCTATTTTCCTTAATGTTATTAGGGATGAAGAGGAGGAAGATAGTGATAGCTTTGATGATATGGAGGCTTTAGAAGCTGAACCAATTAACGATACTAACCCTTTGTACACTAAAAAACCTAATGAATGTACAGATGAAGAGTATATAGAATTCTATCACCAAACATTTATGGACCCTAATGATCCTTTATTCTGGATTCATCTAAATATGGATTATCCTTTTAGGCTTAAGGGTATCCTATACTTCCCTAAACTAAATCACGAGCTTGAAACCATTGAAGGTACAATTAAACTTTACAATAATCAAGTATTCGTAGCTGAAAATATTAAGGAAGTTATTCCTGAATTCTTACTTCTTTTAAAAGGAGTTATAGATTGCCCAGATTTACCACTTAACGTATCAAGAAGCTTGCTACAAAATGATGGTTTTGTTAAGAAGATTTCTGATTACATTACTAGAAAGGTAGCAGATAAGCTTAATTCACTTTACAAAAAGGATAATGAAAATTATACCAAGTTCTGGGATGATATCTCTCCCTTTGTTAAATATGGATGCTTACGTGAACCTAAGTTCTTTGATAGGGTAAAAGATAGTGTAATTTATAAGACAACCTCTGATGATTATGTTTCACTTACTGAATACCTAGAACGTAACAAGGAAAAACATGAAAATAAGGTGTTTTATGTATCAGATGAAGTGCAACAAGCTCAATACATTAACCTTCTTAAGGAAAATGAGCTAGAAGCAATACTTCTAACACACTCAATCGATACCCCCTTTATGTCCCATATTGAAATGAATAACCAGGAGGTTAGGTTTGCCAGGGTTGACTCTGACCTATCAGATACATTGAAGGGTGAGGAAGTTGATAAAGATACACAAGAAAAATTAAGTTCCTTATTTAAAGAAGCCTTAGGTAAAGATAAGCTTGATGTACAAGTTGAAAACCTAAAATCTACATCTGTATCAGGAATGATTATTCTATCTGAAGATGATCGTAGAATGCAAGAGATGATGGAAATGTACGGTATGAACCTAGGACCAGATATGCCAGATGCTGAAGAAAAATTGGTGCTTAACCAAAACAATCCATTAATCAAGCTTTTAAATGAGAAGGCAGATGATAAGGAAACATCCAAACTCCTTTGCCAGCAAATATATGATCTTGCCCAGTTATCACACAAGCAGCTTGAGGCTAATGAGATGACTGCCTTTATAGAAAGAAGTAATAAAGTGCTTGAGCTTTTAGCTAGTAAGTAAAATAAATGTCGTGCTTCACAAGAGAAGCACGACATTTTAATATGTTGAGTTTATAATATTTATTCCCAAAATCTTTCTACCTTATAACCTTTTTCACTTAGAATATCCACTATTGTGCCTTCCTCTACTAAGTGACCTGCCCCTACCACTACAAAATATGTAGTTTCCCCATCCTTTTCTAGTAGGTTAACTAGCTTATCTGACATATCCTTATCTCTTTTTCCGAATAAAAGACTTTCAAATTCACTTGCAGCTTCTTCTCTTTCTTCCAAGAATGACTCTGCAAATCCATCAATGTCACCTTTATTCCACTTTTCAAACCATAGTTTTATTAAATCAGCTGATTCTACACCAGCCTGTGATTCTGGATTTAAAATATCATCTAATATTTGGTTTAAACGTTCCTCCTGAACTTCCATTGGCATATTATTAAATAAATTACCCTGGGATACCATTCCTTCCAGCTCCCCAATTGGCTTATTCATAAGCGTACTTGTAGTTAGAAAATACATATCCACTCCTAACTCACTAGCACCTATTTGACCTTCAACATAGTTTGGGTCGGCAATCATAAGGGTTGATAGTTCATTTGCTATAATCCAGGGCTTAAATCCGTCATAAGCATCATCTGGTAAACCTATAAGTTCAAGAAATTCTACTAGCTTACCATATGTTTCTTCAGATATATGATTTTTAATGCTTGTCCCATCTGTATACATTCCCATTTTCATAAATTCTTCTAACTCTGCACCCACATTAAAGACATCAGCTTCCACAAGAAGCATATCTGAGTCCTTAAAAGCCTCCTTGACATCCTTATGTAATGGGTATAAACTTGTATCCCCTACATGAATCGATCCTAAAAGATAGACTGTATTTCCCTTATTATTAACCTGCCACATTAAACCCTTAGACCCAGCCCCTACTGCACTATAGCTATCTTCAATTAATCTAGTTGCAAACACTACTGCCTGCTCTACTGTACAATCTGTCTGAAGTGCCAAGCCTTTATTAGTACCATTTATAATGCCTCTTTCTTGCATGTAGACTACTGCGTTAACCTTACTATCTTGCAAATCATCTGGCAGTTTATAGGTTCCTATACTATTGTAAAGCCTAATAAGGACAGTATTTCTTGTGCCATCTTCCTTATATGTTGATGGTATGAATCCTTGGTCTTTCTCTAAACCTAATTGGGAAAGCTTAGAATCTACACCATCTACTAGCTCATTTAGTCTCTCCTGGCTTATGGTCTCCCTAAACCCATCATAGTACCAATCTACTGGGTAAATCCCATACCTTTCACCCTCATTAAGGGTACCTATTGACCACTGGCTTATCTGGGGCTGACTTCTTCCTGTTCCCATTACTGGAAAACTTATTGTAACTGATACAAAAACTGCAGCAATTACTAGTGTGATATTCCTTCTGACTCTGCCTGCACAACTTTTCTTCATGTGTATCCCCCTTTACTAGATTCTCACCCATTCATTAATTGAATATAAGTATAAGTAACTTTCTTTTACTTTTTTACCAGTAATATCTTTAATCGCCCTTCCATATATCTCTATTTGCTTCTTATAATTATTTTTTAATTTTTCTATAGCTGCTGATTTTTCCTGTCCCTCTGGTACATAATCAGTCTTGTAGTCTACAAGTATATAACCGTTATCTTCTTTAAAAAAACAATCTATTACTCCCTGAACCATGACTTCCTCACTATAGGCCGCATCCTTAAAATCAGGAATTAGCTCCTTGGCATCCATAAGGAAAACAAATTGCTGCTCCTTATATATTTCATTTGACTTTATCATCCTGCCTACAATATCACTCTTGGAGAATTCCACCAGCCTATTAAGATTTACTAGATCTATAACATCTTTATTTACCCTTCCCTGCAAAATCATTTTTTCAATTTGCACTTTTACATCTTCCGTATTTGCAGAATTTCCTACATCTAGGTGCTGCAGAACATTATGAATCATAGTCCCCCTCTCAGTTGGGCTATGCCTTCTTCTTTCTTCCATAAAACTTGGAGAATTTGATGGTTTGTTTTGGGCAAAGCTTAAGATCTGAGAATCTTCGTCTTGACTAGACCATCTTTGCTTAATTTCACTTACACTCATCTTAACAGGTAGTTTTGTTGCTTCTTCATACCTATATGTCCAGTTGAGCCTTTCCTCTATTTCTTCCTTATATTTTCCGTGAACAATATCCTTATCCCAGTTTAAAATCTCATCCTTTTTCTTCTCTATATCACTTTTTTCTAATTCAATAGGGCTTGGTAGATTAGACTTATCCCACAACTTAAAGGCCCACTTGGATTTCTCATCATTAACTATATAGCCTTCATTACCATCAGGGATAAGGTCCCTTATTTCTTTTGCATCTGGATGGCTAAGAAAAGCCATACCTATCCAGTCTAAATAACATCTCACATCCATTGTAGCATATGCTCCAATTTCTTTCCTATCTCTTTTTAGGTTTTGTCCCCATGACTTAACACTTTTTTCGAAGTTATCCACACTACCTGTTATTATTAACTTTTCCTTGGCCCTAGTTAGGGCGACATATAGCACCCTCATCTCTTCTGACAGGTTTTCTGCCCTAATTTGCTGGCTAATAGCTAGCCTAGCTAGGGTATTATAATTAACCCTATCTTCTACATCTATATATTTAGCCCCAAAGCCTAGTTCCTGATGTAGTAGCACTGGATTTATTAAATCCCTATTGTTAAACTGTTTATCTGTTACTGCTAGTATTACAATTGGGAATTCAAGACCTTTACTCTTGTGGATACTCATAATCCTTACCAGATTTTCATTTTCCCCTACTGTTTTAGCCTCTGCAAAATCACCTGAACTGCTTTTAACCCTATCTATATAGTTCATAAAGTTAAATAAACCTGTAAAGCTACTTTCTTCAAATTCTGCTGCATAACTTTTAAGAATTCTTAGATTGGCCTGCTTTTGTGGTCCTGTTGCTAGCATGCCTACATATTGGTAGTAGCCTGTATCTATAAAAAGCTTTGATATAAGCTGATCCATGGGAAAATCTATTGCCCATCTCCTATATTTATCTAAGCTTTCTATAAAAGACTCTAACTTTCCTAACAACTTATCTTCCTTATCTATTACCTGAGTCTCATTAATGTAGCTGTTAAGAGCCTCATAAAATGTACCATATTTTTCTGATTTTCTAATAATAGCTAGTTCATCTAGTGTTAGACCAACTATAGGTGATCTTAGTACAGTTAAAAGTGGAATATCTTGCAGCGGATTATCAATAATACTTAATAAGGCTAGTATGGTTTGGATTTCTATAGTTTCAAAGTAGCCTGTTGCAACGTCGGCAAAGGCACCCACACCAACATCTACAAGGGCATCTACATAGTCCTGAGCAGTATTTACAGTAGTTCTAAGAAGTATAACTATATCCTTTGGCTCCACCCTGCGGTAACCTTTCAACCTTTTGTCATAAACATGTGTAGGAGATTTTTCACCATCTAAAATTTCCTTAACCATATTTGCAACAAGAAGTGTCTCTGCCTCCCTCTTATTCATCCCCTCTAAATCTTCACCAGAAACTATATGTAGCTCAACTGGCCCGCCTACTTCTTCCCCTTGGCTAGGTTCAAGGTACTTTGCCCCTGTATACAAAGCCACGCTTTCATCGTACTCTACCTCCCCAACCTTCCTGCTCATTATTTGGTCAAAGATAAAGTTAATTCCATCTAATACATTCCCCCTACTTCTAAAGTTATTAACAAGCTCAATATAAACCTTATTACCTAGTTCCTCATTAATCTTATATTTTTCATATTCATCATGCTTTTCTATAAAAAGAAGTGGATTAGCTAGCCTAAACCTATATATACTTTGCTTTATATCTCCAACCATAAACCTATTTTCATCATCCCTTGATATGACCCTAAGCATAGTTTCCTGAACTATATTACTATCTTGATATTCATCTATATAAATTTCTTCATAGAATTCCTGTAATTCCCTAGCTACTATGGAGGGCACTATATGTCCTGGCTTGCTTTCCTTATCTAGCAAAATTTCCAGGCAGTAATGTTCTAGGTCGCTATAGTCAACTATGGACTTTTCTGCCTTGGCCTCTTGATACTTATTGCTAAATTCCACTACTAATTCTACCAAGCTTTTCATTGCTCTTGAACTCTTATTAATATCATCTAGCATTTCTTCTTCTGACCTTAGGGCAAAATCAGTCTTAATCTTATTAATAGTTTTCTTTACGCTATCGTTTCTTATAGTCTGAACTTCTTTTTTTAAGTCAGGATCGCATTCATATCCCTTTCTAGATAAATTCATATATTTGATGGCAAATATATTATCTACTACTTGCAGTAGTGAGTCATCTTTACAATCCTTTAATTGTCTTATATCATCCTCTATCATGGGCTCATAATGCCCTGGACCATTCGGGGCCTTGCATAAGGATAAGGCATTATTAGCTGCCATAATTGCACCATCTAGCTTAGTTTCTATATTATCATGTATAATTTTTGCCCACTTGGTATCTTCTATGTTTTTATAGTCCTTAGAAAGGTCCTTGACCGAGCTCTCTAACCATTCCTGGGGCCATCTTGTGCTTTGGGAAAATTCATGCAGTGTTAGTACCATTTCTTCTAGTTGTTTGGTGCTTTTTGGTGTAGTATAGGCTTCTACTAATTCTATAAAATCTTTGTCCCCTGATTCAAAAAACTCCTCTAATACTTCCCCTAGAACCTCTTCTTTTATTACTTTTAACTCTGCATCATTCCCTATCCTAAAAGCGGGGTCAATTTCTATTTGGTGAAAGTAATTACGGATAACTCTTAGGCAAAATGCATGTATAGTTGAAATAGATGACCTTTGAAGCAGATGTAATTGCCTTTGAAGGTGGAGATTATTCGGATCTTCTTCTAGCTTACTTTCTATACCATCACCTATACGCTCTTTCATTTCTAAGGCAGCTGCATTTGTAAAGGTTACAATAAGAAGCCTATCCACATCCACTGGATTTTCTAAATCTGATATTCTCTCAATAATTCTTTCTACCAAAACAGCTGTTTTGCCTGATCCTGCAGCAGCCGAAACAAGTATATTTTTATCCCTAACATCAATTGCTGCCTGTTGCTCAGGAGTCCATGTCACTGACATTTTATTCCCCGCCTTTCTTTGTTTTTAGTTTTTCCCATACCTGCTTTTTATTTATTTTTTCTAGTGCCTCATATTCATTATCTTTTTGATTTATATCAAATTGGCATATGGATAAATACTTGCAATATTGGCATGGATTCTTCTTATCAAGCTGGTATGGGAGGGCACTTACCTTGCCATCTAATATATCCTTACCTAAATCCTTAATCATCTCTACAATATGTTCCCTTAGAAGGTCAAATTCTTCATTTGTAGCCACTGATGAGTTAGCAGTAAACTCTTCCCCCTGCTTTAGTGATGCTGGTATAACTTCTCCTTTAACATCCTTTTCCAGGGCCTTAGCAACCTCTAAATCTTCTAGTAACATGCCAGAAAGTTTAAATCTTTTTGCTCTTTCCTTCCTAATATCTTCATCATCCATCCCTACTTTATATTCTATAATTGGATTATCTATATGAAAATAAAATACTCCTGCTGGCAAATTATCTTTTGTAACCTTCAAGTAGGCATCTAGGTAAAGTAATAGTTGTAGTTGCAAGCCATAATAAACCTCAACTAGATCAAAGGATTGCGAACCTGATTTATAGTCTAGTATTTTAACAAAGTCCTTATCTTCTAAGCTATAAACATCCACCCTATCTATGGTGCCTGTAAGTAGCATTTTTCTCTCAGAGTCTATATCTATAACAATAGGAGGGAGCTCCCCATCCCCGAATACAAGTTCATATTCCTTGGGCTCAAACTCCCCTTTTTTAATTTGATCAGTTAGGACTGATATGGCCCTTTTTGTCATACTCTTTATCTGCCTTACCTTATATTTGTTTTGGGCAGTAGGGCTTCCCATGCTGCCACCATATTTAGAAACTACATCTTCTACAACCTCACCAACATATAAATCCATCTGGCTACTATCAACATCTCTCCAGCTTAAATTCTCTTCCTTTAATCTTAAAGGGTATTCTTCCAAGGCCTTATGGAACAGGATTCCAAGGTCCATAGCATTAAATTCAAATAACCTTCTTTCTTCTGCCTTAATGCCATATTTAATAAAATAGCAAAAGGCACACTGCCTAAAAGTCTCCAGCTTGGATACACTAGAGTGCAGTGGATTATCATATAAGATTTTGGCTGTTTCTTCTTTTAGGTAGTGTTGCTGATTGGTATAAAACAGGTGGTCTAGGGCAGTATCAATCCTATGCCTCCACTCTTCTTGTTCCAAGTACCAACCCACAGCATCCTTCCAGTCCTCTGGCCCTTTTCTTCCATCTAATTCTTCCTTCATCTTCCGTCCTACATATCCAAAGGTGGGAACAGGATGGTGGATCTTGTCTAAAAAATCATCTGTCTTATATACCTTTCTATCTGGAAAAATTCTTCTTAGCCTGTGCATAACCATGGATGGTCTCATGGATTTGCCCAGTTCATCTGCTAAGGAACAGCTTACAATTAGGCATTTTCTAGGCTTAGTTATAGCTAGATAAACAAGAAACTGGCTTTCAAAGGTCTGCTTTCTAGAGTTTGATAATAACTCAACATTAGTTTCTTCAATCCTCATCCTATCAACATCCGAAAATATCTCTGGGCCATCATCAAGTTTAGGTATCATCCCATCATTGGTTCCTATAACAAATAAGGCCTGAACCTGGCTAATTCTAGATCTTTCAATATCCCCAATAATAACCTGGTCCCTTGATGGAGGTATCATACCCATCTGTTCTGCATCAAAAGCTGATTCCAGTATTTGGGCATATAGCCTAGTAAGTATCACCTCATCTCCTAGAATCTCTACCATTCTTTCAAAAATTTCTTTAACCCTATCCCATATTTGGCTGTGCTCTTTTTCTAGGGATAAATTTTGTTTATCTTTGGCCTCTTCAATCCAATTGTTAATCTGCTCCTCAGCCTTAATTTCATCTAAGAATTCATAGATTGCTATACTGATTTCCCTAACATTTGGCCTATCCTCTTTTTTAGAAACCTTTAGTTTATTGTGCAATACTATTAGGTAGGATGATATCTCTCTCCTAATCTTATCTACCTTCTTCTCTTTTCCTAGAACATATGCTCTTCTATCCTCTGAATAGTTACTTACATTTTCATATTCCCACGGTTCTTCCTGGGTCCAAACCTTCCTTCCCCTAATCCCAAAAGCAAGTATATAATTTTCTAGAAGATCTATCTCTTCTTGGCTTACAGGAAACAAGCCTGTTTTTAATACCCTACATATGGAATTGTAGGACCAATTATTATTAACCACATCAAGACTACCCTTAATAAGTTCTACTAGGGCATGTGTGCCTATATTTCTTTTTTCATCAATAAAGCATGGAATACCATATTCCTCAAATACACTTCTTATAATTCCTTCATATGATGGAAGATTTCCTGCCACTACAGCAATATCTTTATACCTATAATCTTCGTCCCTAACAAGCCTGATAATCCTTTTAGCTAGGGCAGTAACTTCCTCGTATTGATTGCTAAATTCATCAATTAATATACACTCTGATTTACCATCATAGACACTAGGGTTATGCTTTAAATATTCCCTTTCTAGGTGGGATAGTTCCAGGCATTCTTTGTCCTTATTATCTATATCTGTCCTAGCTAGCAGTATTGGCTTATTAACTTTTATCCCATTCTCAAGGGCGCTAGTATATAGTTTCTGGTAAGCATTTTGACTTTCATAGAAGGGATTATTATCATTGAGTTTTCCTAAAAAATCTGGAGCTTTCCCTAGAGGCAAAGTTATGGTTACATTTTCCGCATACTTCAAAAGCTCAGTGATTAGTTCATATTGTTGCGGTGTAAATCCATAAAATCCGTCCATCCATATATTAGCTCCCCTTAGGTAGTCTGAGTCCTTAACCTTATCTATAAGCACATCTATAATCTGCTCGCTAGTTAAAAACTGACTTTCTATATAGTCCATAAATCCTAAATAAATTATCTTTATATCATGTATCTTCCTTTGTAGGGCTGGAGATGAGTTTGACTTGTCATAAATATCATCTAAGACTTCTGGGCTTACTCTATACTGCTCAAATTCAGTAATTAGCAGGTTTAAACATTCCATAAATCCAGCTTTTCTTCCTGATTTTTTAAATAATGTTAAATCATTTTTATTTTCCTCTATAATTTTACGCAGAATCATTAATCTGGCTAGATCATCAACTATTGGCTCTTGCGGTCCCCCTATTTCACTAAATACACGTATAGCTAGGTTCTTAAAGCTCTGGACCTCTACCTTTAAGAGGCCAGGATGTATCTTATAAGCTAGTGCTTCCTGGGTTTGAAGATTAAATTGATCTGGAACAATCATAATTAAGGACCCCTCCATATTATCTGTAAGGGCCTCTTCAATTTCCTTATAACAATAGCTGGTTTTACCAGTTCCAGCTCGTCCTATTACCAGTTGAAGTGCCATTTTAATACTCCTCTCTTTTTCCTCTTGATAATTTTATAAATTAGTGTATACTATAATATGTACTAAGGGGACGTGGCGCAGTGGGAGCGCATCTGCCTGGCAGGCAGAGGGTCGTGGGTTCGAATCCCATCGTCTCCATTTTATACTAAACACATTTTATATAAAATACCAGCAAGTCTTGATTATTATCATTGATTTGCTGGTATTTTTATAATAGATATTTTATTCATTTTGTGCCTTTTCTATATAGTCTTCTTTAATCTTATTAATTTCCTTTGCATCTACATAAGGTGTTACACTCTCTGAGCCATCGAGCATAATAAGTGCTTCATCTACATATGGAATACTTTGAGCAGCTTCTTTTGTTACTATATAACTTAGTTCTGCCATTTCAATAAAGAAGTTTACCTTTTCTTCTATATATTCCTCATAGCTCCCAAAATACTCTGAGCTGTATCTAATTTCATTAGCTAAGTGTAGTTCCTTGAGGATTTTATATGCTCCGTCATATTCCTTATATTTTTTGAATAGTTCCATCCCTACATATAATCTTCCAGTCCAATGCATTATTGAATCCTCATCATCTAACATAGATGGCCAATTTTCATCTTTACTCTTTACATATTCTACCCACTGTTTCATTTCTTCTAATGTCATAAAATCACTCCTTACTGCCTTTTATATTATTATACTGTTTTTAACCTTAATTGCAACTTAAATTTGTAAAGTAACACAAAAAACACTATGTAATTTAAAAATTACATAGTGTTTTTATTATAATCACTGTGTTTATTATAACACTCTTTTTACTCCAATAATTGGCTTACCTCTTGTTCTAAATGCCTCACCCATTGTAATACCTGTTTTTGCATTGCTTGCATGTACTATTTTATTATTACCTGCATAAATTCCAACATGTGATACTTGTCCATTGTAACCATAGAAAATTAAATCTCCTGGCTGGATATTATCAACACTTACCTTAACACCATTGCTTGCATATTGTGCGGCAGAACTTCTTTGTAATGATACTCCTGCTTTTTTCATAACCTGCTGTGTAAATCCTGAGCAGTCCACACCATTTGTTAAACTATTTCCTCCATACACATAAGGATTTCCTACAAATTGTTTTGCATAGTTTACAACGCTTTGTCCTTTACTAGAGCTAACTACTGGTTTATCTTCTTTACTTTCTGTCCCTTTATTCTCTTCCTCTGTTTTTTCAGGAGTAACTATAATTTCTACCTCTTTAGCTTCAGAAATATCCCTTTCTGGTAATAAATAAAGGAAGTCACTATCTATATAGTTACTATGTACATATCCATTTAGCTCTTCCCCTACTAATCCTACATAGCACCATTCCCCTACTCTGTAGAATACTGAAATTTCTTCGCCATCATATAACTGTTTATTAATCCTTGCATCTCCCTTAGGTAGAACTCTACTATTAATACCATCTCCGCTTATTGTAGCCTTTACCTTAAATATATCCACATATTCAGAGCTTATGTAGTTTCTTCTGCCTGGACTTCTCTCAACTAAGTACCAACCTGGTAGGGATTCATCTATAATCTTTACTATTTCCTCATCCTGATATGCACCTACTACTGAAGCAAACTCTAGGGGAGCTTGTCTAATGTTTAGTACTGGTACATTTAGGGTTGCATATGACTCCGCATATACAGTGGATCCAAATAATAAAGAACCCATAAACCCTGCAAATATTATTCCTGCCTTTTTTATATTCACCTTATATCCTCCTGCATTTAATTGTCTATAATAACGTAGATTTTAGTTGTTAACTATTTGTTACAAACTTATTATAGTGTATTAACTTTTACTTGTCAATACTTTTTTCATTAGTATATATGATTATCCTCTGGCTAAAGCCTTATTTTGCCTATTAAGGTAATCACTTAACTCATTTTTTGTATCTGGACTTACTTCAAATACGCAAAATTCGGGCTTTATATCATCTATAAGTTTTTTTATTGCAGAATGATCAAATGGTTTATGAATATCAAGATTACCTATATGATCCTTCAAAATATTTATCTTGTCCCACTGATTTTTTGCATTTTTGTATTTCTCTAGTTTATCTAGGTGGTTCTTACTCATATAGTTCTTGGGTAGGGTTTTATTAACATGCATTCCTTTAATATAGGAACTTGTTTCTCCTAGGCCTTTTACTATTTCTCTCATATAATCCACTGCTTGGTCTTCTGTGGATATTTGGGGGTTTGTTAATATTAAATGAGATGTATCTAGTAGAAAACCTTTATTTTTATAGTTTATTTGCTCTATAAACCATTTTGTAAGCTCTGGGTCACAATAGGTAAGTCCTGGCCACCATAAATTCTCAAATAGGAGCATAGGTCCATCTTCATTGCTAGGAAAAGCCATATTTACAAGTTCAATAGTTGCTTCCATTACTTCCTTATCCGTATAATCATATTCCCATTTAAATGTATCCTGGTTAATTACATGGCTAACATGGAATACCATGTATTTGACCCCTAGCTCCTTTGCTAACCTATATTGCTCCCTATATTGGTCTATAAGGCATTGTGGGTCCATCCCCCCATACATTCTCTTAATTTGATCATTTTCTCCGACTGTATTGGCTACTGCATAAAAGTCCCTATTCCAAAAATCCAGCCACATGGGCCAAAATCTTAAGTGCATTCCATAGGCAAAATCATCAGGAACCCTTTTTATATCGTAATTGTTATGAATCATAATCTCAACACCATCCATATGGTGCTCTTTTGCAAATTCTTTTATTTTGTCCCAGTCATTATCAAACCAGTCGAAATACTTAGGCACTGTGGATAAATGAAATAAGTAACGCACTATTTTCCTCTTTCTAATTTAGCTTTAAGCTTATTTTAGTTTAATTGTTTGTGGATTTGCAGCATCTTTAATAATATCCCTTAACTGCTCTATTTCTTGATTATTTAATGAATATTTAGGAACAATTTGAGCTTGGACACGGTCCATAAATAGCCTAAAATCATGCTTGGTTTCTATAATTTTTACATAGTCATCCCATTTTGTATTAGCTTCTCCTTGGGATGTTTGAAAACTAATATCTTCCTTACTAAATATATATATAATTTCATCCTTTAATATGGGATTGTTTAATAATTTAACACTTTCCCTCCATATTCTTAATGGTACATTGGTAATAAAAAGAAATGGTGGTATAAGAAATACAAAGGATTTCGAAAATCTTACATCCATACTTGCATCCATGGTCATCATATTATTAACAAACATTACTAGACCAATTATGCCAAGGATAAGAAATATATAGTTTATAATATTAGTAAAGGCTATATGTAAGTTGTATCTAAAGGCTTCTTTAAATCTCAATTTCGTCTTTATTTTCATAGTGTTATTCATCATTTCCCTCCTTAACCTTGCTTATTATAACATATTTCAAGATAAATATCAGAAATAATAGAGCCTGCCAAGGCAAACCCTATTATTTGTTTATTACTATTTTGATTCTCTAAGCTTTTCTAGAACCTTCTCCAAAGTCTTAGCATCTGTCTTACCCATTATTGCACCATGGGAAATACCTTCCTCATCTATTATGAAGGTTACTGGTAAACTATAGGCTTGCCATTCCTGGGCCATATCCCCATCCATATCAAAGGCCATAGGGAAGGTTATTCCCATATCATCTACCCAGGCTACTATTTCTTCTTTAGACATCTTCTCCCATGTTTTAGTCATATTTATACCTATTAGGGCAAAATCATCTTCATCCTTATGATCATTATAGAATTCCTCTAGGTCTGGCATTTCATCCACACAATATGGACATGTAGTTGCCCAAAAGTTCAAAAATCTAATTTTACCATCATAATCTGATAGGCTTATTTCATTGCCATCCCTATCTTGGGATATAAAGTTAGGTGCTTTCATACCAGGATATATTCCTACTTCAACATCTTCTTCAATGATTTCTTCAGTTTCAGGAGTTCCTTCATTCTCTACACTAATCTCTTCATTTTCTGGGACTGCTTCCTCAACCTGTTTGTTACAAGCTGTAACAAGTATGGCCGATAGAATTATAAATAATAAAGCTAGATTTTTCCTCATCATATCCTCCTATATAATCAAAAAGTTTAATTTATTAAAAAATATCAGCAATCCTATAATAATCAATAGGATCCCACTAATTATCCTTATTAGGCCAAAGTGTTTATAAATCTTTTGCATAGATGGTATTATTTTTTCTATAAATATTGCAATTAATAGAAGTGGTATAGCTAGGCCTAGTGTATATATACTAAGAAGGAAAACACCATTCCATAGGGTAGCTGAGTTGGCTGCCATCATAAGTACTGAACCTAGGGCCGGGCCTATACAAGGTGTCCATCCGAATGCAAAGGACATTCCAAATATTACAGACCCTCCTAGGGTTGGGACAACCTTCTTAACATGAATTCTCTTTTCCTTGTTCATAAAGTTAAAGTTTATAAGGCCTGTATAAAAAATACCAAATAAAATTATTATAATACCACTTATTTTTTGGAATATAGCTGCATTCATATTAAGTGCCTTCCCTAAACTTGTAGCTGTAGCACCTAAAAGGGCAAATACTATAAATATTCCTAAAACAAATCCAAAGGCATTTACAATTAGTGTCCGCTTGTTATGTTCATTGTTTTCAATCTCATCTATAGTAGTACCTGCTAAATAGCTAATATATGTGGGAATAAGGGCCAAAACACATGGTGATATAAACGATGCTATTCCTTCTAGAAATACTACCGAATAGGTTAAATTTGTTCCCATATTTTCTCCTTTCCTAGCCTTTATTAATGTCTACTTTATATATCTAATTACTATACCGTGTTTTTACAATGTAATCAAGTTATGTTATTTTTTTAACTTTTCTCTTCCAAAAAGGAAATGTGCCCTTTGCTGGCACATTTCCTTTTTGCTACAACTATTCTATTGTTAGTTTAATGTATGAATTTATTAACTTATCTATTTCATTGTTTAGTTCTAATACTTCTGGCGAGGTTAAATCACAAGGACTTATCTCTACTATCTCCTCTAATTCGTTCTTAAGCTTTATAATTTGGTCCTCCAACAAATCCATGTCTACTGAAGCCATCATATAAATACCTCTTTTCCATATATATTATCAATCTTAGTTTTTACCTAATTGATATTTATATACATGGTTGTTTTATTTTTTTGATGCATTTTCCTGTAAATTATCTAAAACCCGCTTGTTTAATTCTTCGGCTGCATTATATCCCATCTTTTTCTGCCTAAAGTTTATAGCAGCTGTTTCACATATAATTGCTATATTTCTACCTGGCCTAATTGGAATAGTGTGAGATACTACATCTATACCTAATATTTCTTCATACTTATTTCCTATACCCAGTCTGTCGTACTCTTTCTGCTGATCCCATAGTTCTAGGTTTATAATAAGATCTATATTTTGCATTTGTTTAACTGATCCTACACCAAAAATCTGCTTAATATCTACTATACCTATACCCCTCATCTCTATAAAATGGCGGATTACCTCTGGAGATGTTCCTAACAATGTGGCTGCCGATACTTTTTTAATTTCCACAACATCATCAGCTACCAGCCTATGGCCTCTACGTATAAGTTCCAGTGCCGTTTCACTTTTACCTATTCCACTTTCTCCTTTTATAAGAACTCCTTCACCATATATATCAACTAGTACACCATGTACAGACTTTCTTTCAGCTAACTCTACATGTAGCCACCTATTTGCTTCTGCTATAAAGGATGATGTTACTTCTTCTGTATGAAAAACTGGGATTTGATTCTTGTTTGCAATTTTTACCAAGTCCGGGTATGGACCTAAAGACCTGCAGATTACAATACAGGGAATGCTAGTAAAACTTAGTAGTTTCCTAAAACGCTCTTCCCTCTCTGCCAGGCTCATGGTTTCTAGATAAGCATCTTCTACCTTACCTATTACCTGTAAACGTCCATCATCAAAATGATCAAAAAAGCCGGCTAATTGCAGGGCTGGGCGGTTAACATCTGACTGACTTATCTCCCTGCCCTCATATGATATTTCAGGGGTTAGATTTGTTAATTCAAACTTTTCTACCATCTTCTCTACACTTACTGTATACATAATATACCTCCCTATTATATAATCCTATTTTTTATAGTATACCACTTTTACAAACTTAATGTTTATTAAAGAAATCATAGATATTTTGGGCAACCTTTTCTGGTATTTGTGGTGTCGCCTTAATTTCTTCAAGGGAGGCCTTTCTTAAATTCGCTACACTAGCAAAATGATTGATTAATATTTCTTTTCTTTTTTTGCCTACCCCAGGTATATCATCCATTACTGACCTTACCTGATCCCTCCCCATTAGCTTCCTATGGTAATCAATTGCAAACCTATGCGCCTCATCCTGTATCCTTGTAATAAGGTTAAAACCTTCAGTACCTGGGCTAATAGGAAGTTCTTTATTCTTATATAATAATCCCCTTGTTCGGTGCCTATCATCCTTAACCATACCGCAAATTGGAATAGATAAACCCAGATCATCTATTACCTCCTTAGCCGTTGAAACCTGGCCCTTACCACCATCTATTAGGATTAAATCTGGCATTTTACTAAAGCTTGCCTCCTTATCTTCGTTTAATCTTATCAGTCTCCTTTCAAGTACTTCTTTCATACTTGCATAATCATCTGGCCCTATTACACTTTTTATCTTAAACTTACGATAATCACTTCGTTTAGGCCTACCATTTTCAAAAACAACCATGGAGCCTACTGATTGTACTCCTTGTGTATTTGAAATATCATAGGCTTCTATACGAATAATATCCTTCTCTAATCCTATTATTTCTTTTATCTCCCTAAGTGCCCCCTTAGTTCTTATTTCTTCTTTCTTTAGTTGCTCTCCAAATTGGGCCAGTGTTATCTCTGCATTGTTCTTAGCAAGCTCTAATAAATTATGCTTACTTCCCTTAAGTGGCACCTTTAACTCTACCTTTAAACTCTTTTTCATAGTTAGCCACTCTTCCATTATCTTCTTATCCTCTATATCAGATTGGAGCAAAATTTCCTTAGGTATAAAGGCCGCATCTGCATAAAACTGGAGTAAAAAATCATATATGAGCTGCTTTATTTCCGTATCAGCTGTTTCTTCTAGTAGAAAATGTTCCCTACCAACCAATTTCCCTGTTCTTACAAAATATACCTGTATTAAACTATCATTTTCTGATCTAGCATAGGCAATTATATCTTGATCTTCCATAGAGCTACTTAAAACAGATTGTTTATGCTCAATATGCTTAATACTCCTTATCTGGTCCCTGAGTATAGCCGCCTTTTCAAAGTTCAAGTCATGGGAGGCTAGCTTCATTTCTTCCTCTAATATGCGAATAATTTTACTATATTTACCACTTAAAAAGGATAAGACTTCATCTACTTCTTTCCTATATTCCTCCTTGGAAATTTTACCTGCACAAGGTGCCTTGCACTGGCCAATATGATAGTTTAAGCATGGCCTTTTTTTACCTATATCTCTTGGCAATACCCTTCTACAAGTCCTAAGATGCCATGTTTTCTTTATAATTTCTATAAGTTCCCACATAGCCCCAACATCTGTATAGGGCCCAAAATATTTTGCCTTGTCCTTTTTAATCTCTCTAACCACCCTTACCTTAGGAAAATCATCTTGAATATCCACCTTTATATAAGGATAATTTTTATCATCCTTTAGCCTAATATTATATTTTGGTGAATGTTTCTTTATTAAATTACTCTCCAGAATAAGGGCTTCAAGTTCTGAATCAGTAACTATATATTCAAAAGAACTGATATTTTCTACCATTCTTCTTACTTTAGCGGAGTGACCTTGCGATTTTTGGAAATACTGACTTACACGATTCTTTAAAACCTTCGCCTTTCCAACATAAATTATTTGATCTAAATCATTTTTCATTAGGTAAACCCCTGGTCTATGGGGCAATTTTTTTAATTCTTCCTTAATATCAAACATTATACCCCTCCATTCTTCCTTATGATGCCTTATTATATCCCTAATCTTACTATTAATCAAAAATACTTATTCTTACAATTGGTTTACATTTCCAGTATATTCATTGAAAGATAGGTCTTCCTATATTATAATTTATTTACACTAATGACTATAATATTTAGGAGGAGAAAGTATGAATTTATTTAAAAAGAAGAAAATTGTAAGAAGAGCTTCTATTGTCCTTGCTGGCAGCCTACTACTAGGTACTGTTGTACAGGCTTCATCCCTCACCAAAAAAATAGATGCTACCTTTAAGAACATTAAGGTTTTTTCCAATAATCAACAGCAAACAATGGCACAGGAGCCATTTCTTTACAATAACAGTGTTTACTTACCTGTAAGAGCAGTTGCCGAATTAGTTGGTAAAAATGTAGAGTGGGTAGGTAGTACAAACTCTGTTCATATTTCGGATAAAAGTGGTGGCTCATCTTCTACAGTAGAACAATTACAGGCCCAGCTTACTGCTAAAGAGTTTGAAGTAGCAAGATTAAATGCTGAATTATCTAAACTTAAGAGTGAGATGGAAGCGCTAAAAGAAGATGGAAAGGGTGGCCAATCATCTGGTAATCTTAAGGAAACTCTTGATTACCTAGAAAAAGAATTTGGCAATGAATACTCTATCTATTGGGACTTCGATCTTACCGAAACTAGCTCCCGTATTAATGTAGAAGTTAGCTTTGACTCTAGATATGATGATAAGAGATGGGATAGCTTAAGCAAAAAACAAAGAGAAAATTTCTTTGAAGATATATGCCGTGAAATAAGATATGACTTTAAGGATACTCCTATCAATGGTAAGGTGTTAGATAACCGCACAGATAAGGAAATAGCTAAATTCTCTTATTCAACTAGAAACTCATTTACTTATACAGATACTGGCTCAGTTTCTTTCTCAGCACTTGAAAGGGATCTTAAGAACTATATCAAAAAAATCGATGGTGCAGACCTTCCTATAGATGATATTGAACTTAGTGGAACAGAAGATGATATTACATTTGTTGTGTATGTTGACTTATACAAGATAGCTGATGAAAAAAGTTTTAAAGATGCCATGAAAAATAACCATTCCAAGGTTAAAGGAACTATGGATGAAATACGTGATGAAATCCTAGATGATTACAGATACGCTTCAATCCAAGGATATATCGAAGATACCTATTCTGGTGATACAGTTGCAAGATATGATGGTAGAAGACTATATGACTAATATTTAAAAAAGAAGGCTTCCTTTTATGGATGCCTTCTTTTTTCTAGTTCTTTTTTAAGGAATTTACCTGTATATGATTCCTTTACATTTATTATTTCTTCCGGACTTCCAACTGCTACTATCTCTCCTCCCTTATCCCCGCCTTCAGGACCCAAATCAATAATATAATCCGAAGTTTTAATTACATCTAGATTATGCTCTATAATAACAACTGTGTTACCACCTTCTATAAGCCTCTGCAAGATTGCTATAAGCTTCTTAACATCTGCAAAGTGCAACCCAGTAGTAGGCTCATCTAGAATATACATGGTTTTACTTGTACTTCTTTTGCTAAGTTCAGTTGCAAGCTTGACCCTTTGAGCCTCACCACCTGATAGGGTTGTCGATGGTTGTCCTAATCTTATATAACCTAAGCCTACATCATGTAGGGTTTCTAATCTCCTGTGGATTGCTGGTATGTTTTCAAAAAACATTAAGGCTTCCTCTACTGTCATATCTAGTACATCTGATATTGATTTACCTTTATACTTGACTTCTAAGGTTTCCCTGTTATATCTTTTTCCATCACATACCTCGCATGGCACATATACATCTGGTAGGAAGTGCATTTCTATCTTAAGCATTCCATCACCCTTACATGCCTCACATCTTCCACCACTTACATTAAAGCTAAATCTACCTTTTTGATAACCCCGCATTTTAGATTCCTGGGTCTGGGCAAAAACTTCTCTTATATGGTCAAATATACCTGTATAGGTTACTGGATTAGACCTAGGCGTACGGCCTATAGGTGACTGATCAATACTAATCACCTTATCTAAGTTCTCCATTCCTTCTATATCCTTATGTGCCCCTGGTTTAACCTTAGCCCTTTGTAAATCTCTTGATAGACGTTTTACTAGTATCTCATTTATTAAGGAGCTTTTTCCTGACCCTGACACCCCTGTTATACAGGTCATGGTACCTAGGGGTATGGATGCTGTTATATTTTTTAGGTTATTTTCCTTTGCACCCTTTATAGTTATCCATTTACCATTTCCTTGTCTTCTTTCTGATAAGATGGGTATTTCTTTTCTTCCGCCCAAGTAAGCCCCTGTTTCAGAACTTTCACAAGCTATTATTTCTTCTACTGGCCCTGATGCAATTACTTGTCCACCGTGCTCTCCAGCCCCAGGCCCTATATCAACAATCCAGTCTGCTGCCCACATAGTATCCTCATCATGTTCAACTACTATAAGTGTGTTCCCTAAATCCTTAAGCCTTGCAAGTGTTGTAAGTAACCTAGCATTATCCCTTTGGTGAAGGCCTATACTTGGCTCATCTAATATATATATAACTCCTACTAAACCTGATCCTATTTGTGTTGCTAGCCTTATTCTCTGAGCCTCTCCGCCTGATAGGGTTCCTGCTGATCTAGATAGGGTTAGATAATCAAGGCCTACATCTACAAGAAAGCCTATTCGTTCATTAATCTCCTTTAATATCTGGGATCCTATTTGTAACTGCCTTTTATTAAGCTCAATATTTTCAAAAAACTCTTGTACATCTCCTATAGGCATTTCAGTAACCTCATGGATATTAGTATTGCCAACTGTCACCGCAAGAGCTTCAGGATTTAATCTAGCCCCCTTACAGGCCGGACAAGGTGTTTCTGTCATTAAGTCCTCATAATTCTGCTTCATATATTCTGAAGATGTCTCACTATATCTACGTTCAACATCTGCTATAACACCTTCAAAGGCATATTCATACTCCCTGGTTCCATATCTACCACTAAAGATAAACTTTACCTTTTCTCCCTTACTTCCATATAAAATCATATTCTGTATTTTTTTAGGTAAATCCCTAAAAGGGGTTTCCATATCAAACTTGTACTTTTCCATTAATGCCTGAAACAAGGCATAGGCATAGCTATCCGGGCTATCTATAGATCCCCAGCCTGGCGCCGCTATTGCCCCTTCTGATAAGGATAAGGATGGGTTAGGCACAACTAATTCTGGATCTATTTTAGTCATATTACCTAGTCCTGTACATGTTGAACATGCCCCAAAAGGATTGTTGAACGAAAATGTTCTTGGTTCAATTTCATCTATACTAATATTGCAATCAGCACAGGCAAAGCTTTGGCTAAAATTCATCTCTTCCCCATCAATTACATCTACAACTAGTAAGCCACCTGTTAATTCCATAATAGTTTCTATGGAATCAGTAAGCCTTTTTTCTACCCCCTCCCTTATAATAAGCCTATCTACCACTATCTCAATATTGTGTTTCTTATTTTTATCAAGTTCTATGGTCTCATCTGTTAGGTCATAGATTTCGTTGTTTATGCGTACCCTTATATATCCGTCCTTAATGGCATTTTCTATTACTTTTTCATGCCTTCCTTTACGGCCCCTTACAACTGGTGCTAGAAGCTGAATTCTAGTGCGCTCTTCTAATTCCATAATATTATCTACAATCTGATCTATAGTTTGTTTCTTAATTTCCTTACCACACTTAGGGCAGTGAGGTATACCTACTCTTGCATATAATAATCTTAAGTAATCATAAATCTCTGTTACCGTGCCCACTGTAGAACGTGGATTCCTGCTAGTAGTCTTTTGATCAATAGAAATAGCTGGTGATAAACCTTCTATATGATCTACATCTGGTTTATCCATTTGCCCTAAGAATTGCCTAGCATAGGATGATAAGGATTCTACATAGCGCCTCTGGCCTTCTGCATATATAGTATCAAAGGCTAAGGAGGATTTCCCTGATCCACTTAGCCCGGTAAACACAATAAACTGGCCACGGTCTAGCTCTAGATCTATATTATCAAGATTATTTTCTCTTGCTCCTTTAATAACTATTTTATTTTTCATTAACTGTCTCCCATTTTAGCCAGTTGCTGCTTAAGTTCTTGCAACTGGTCTCTAATTTTGGCAGCATTTTCAAACTGCAGTTCATCTGCCGCCTTTCTCATTTCTTTTGTCATTTTCTTAATTAACTTATCTATTTCTTTCTTACTCATAGATTCAGGATCTTTTTTTGCAAAATAGTCTTCTGCTTCTTCCGCAGCTTTAGTTGCCACAATTAAATCCCTTATCTCTTTTACTATAGTCTTTGGTGTAATTCCGTGCTTTTTATTATACTGGGTCTGTATTTCCCTACGTCTATTTGTTTCTGAAATTGTTTTTTCCATGGAGTTGGTTATTGTATCTGCATACATAATAACCTCCCCTTTAGAATTTCTTGCAGCCCTTCCAACTGTCTGCATTAGTGCTGTTTCTGACCTTAAAAAACCTTCCTTGTCAGCATCCAATATTGCAACCAATGATACTTCTGGCATATCCAGCCCTTCCCTAAGTAGGTTTATTCCAACCAAGACATCAAAAACTCCCAGCCTAAGATCCCTAATAATCTCTACCCTATCTAATGTTTCCACATCTGAATGTAGGTATTTAACCTTTATCCCCATTTCTTTAAGATAATCTGTTAAATCCTCTGACATACGCTTGGTTAGGGTGGTTATAAGAACCTTTTCATCAAGTTCTATTCTTTTATTAATTTCATTTATTAGGTCATCTATCTGTCCCTTTATGGGTCTAACTTCTATCTTAGGATCTAGTAGACCTGTTGGCCTAATTAATTGTTCAGATATTACTTCTGAATGCTCAAGCTCATACTGGGCAGGTGTTGCAGATACAAATAGGGCTTGATTAATCTTGCCCTCAAATTCATCAAACATAAGTGGCCTGTTATCAAGGGCTGATGGCAGTCTAAATCCATGGTCTACAAGGACTGACTTTCTTGCCTTATCTCCATTATACATAGCCCTAACCTGGGGCAGGGTCATATGGGATTCATCTATCATCAACAAGAAGTCATCTGGAAAATAATCAATTAGGGTAAAGGGCGTACTCCCTTCTTCCCTCCCTGATAAATGCCTTGAATAGTTTTCAATGCCCGAACAGTAACCAACTTCCCTCATCATCTCTATATCGAAATTAGTCCTTTGGGCAAGCCTTTGTAGTTCAAGTAGTTTATCTTCTGCTTTAAGCTCTTCTAGTCTTTCTTGAAGCTCAATATCAATTGATTGTATAGCTAGTTCCATTTTTTCTGGTGATATAGAATAGTGTGAGGCCGGGAATATGGATACATGCTCCCTTATACCAAGAACCTGGCCTGTTAAAGTGTCTATTTCTGATATCCTATCAATTTCATCCCCAAAAAACTCTACCCTAATGGCATGATCTGACTGGTTTGCTGGTATAATTTCTACTACATCTCCCCTTACCCTAAAGGTAGCCCTTACAAAGTCTATATCATTACGTGTATACTGTATCATTATTAATTTCTTTAAAACATCATCCCTATCAATATTCATACCTGTCCTTAGGGATAGCACTTGATTATCGTAATCTATTGGGTCACCTAATCCATATATGGCTGAAACGCTGGCCACAATTATTACATCTCTACGTTCAGCTAGGGATGCTGTTGCCGAGTGACGAAGCTTGTCAATTTCCTCATTTACTGAGGCATCCTTTTCTATATAAGTATCTGTATGTGCTACATATGCCTCAGGCTGATAATAATCATAGTATGATACAAAGTATTCCACTGCATTTTCTGGGAAAAACTCCTTAAACTCACTATATAACTGGGCTGCTAAAGTTTTATTATGGGCTATTATTAGGGTTGGCTTTTGGGTTTTTTCTATTATATTTGCCATAGAAAAGGTTTTACCTGAACCTGTTACACCAAGTAGTGTTTGGTATCTATTATTAGCATTAATACTTTCAACCAATCCTTTGATGGCCTTAGGCTGATCTCCTGTTGGTTTATATTCTGATACTATCTTAAATTTATTCATAGCATATCCCCAATCCATTTCTATATTGCTTTAAAATAAATTCTAAAATGCAACCTAGTAATCATTATAAATTAATAATTAAGAGGTTGCATCTATTAAGTTTCTTATCTGGCTGCAGATTCTTGCAGCTTTTCTGTTTGCTCTATGGTAGTGAGCGTTTCAATAAATTCTTCTATATCTCCATCCAAAATTCCGTCAAGTCTGTGAAGTGTTAATCCAATCCTATGGTCTGTAACACGCCCCTGGGGGAAGTTATAGGTACGTATACGTTCACTCCTATCCCCTGTCCCTACTTGACTCCTCTTTTCTGCTGCAAGTTCTGCTTGCTGTTCAGATTGTTTAAGTTCATATAATCTTGCGCGTAGGACCTTAAATGCCTTATCCTTATTTTTATGCTGGGATTTCTCATCCTGGCAGGATATTACAAGTCCAGTGGGCTCATGAGTAAGTCTAACTGCTGAGTCCGTTGTGTTAACTGATTGCCCACCATTACCTGATGAACGGAACACATCTACCCTTACATCATTCATATCAATTTCTATATCTACATCTTCTGCCTCTGGTAATACTGCAACAGTTACAGTTGATGTATGAATACGGCCTCCTGATTCAGTAGTTGGGATTCTTTGCACCCTATGCACTCCACTCTCATACTTTAACTTAGAGTATGCACCTTCACCCTGTATCATAAAAATTGCTTCTTTGAACCCACCTATACCGCTTTCATTAAGGGACATAGTTTCTACATTCCAGTTTTGTCTTTCTGCATATCTGGAATACATACGGAAAAGGTCTGCAGCAAAAAGTGCTGCTTCATCTCCACCTGCTCCTCCCCTAATTTCCACAATAACATTCTTATCATCATTAGGATCCTTAGGTATTAATAGTACCCTAAGCTCTTCTTCTAATTTTTCAACACTATCTTTATTGGCTGCTAGTTCTTCCTTAACTAACTCTTCAAATTCCTCATCCAAGCTATCCTCTAGCATTTCCATAGCCTCTTCAATTTCTGTGACTGTGTTTTTATATTCCTTGTATTTTTCTATAATAGGTGTTAGGTCACTATGCTCCTTCATTAGCTGTCTCCAAACATCCTGGTTTGCAATAACATCTGGATCACTAATCTGTTTTGCAATATCATTATACTTCTCAATTAACTCATCCATCTGCCCAAACATATTTTCACCTCGTTACTACTCATTTAACATACCTTTAAATCTTCCTAGAACTACCCTATCTCTGCCCGCCAAATCCTTTATCTGCCTTATATTTGTGAAACCGTTTCTATCCATAATATTATAGACATCCTTGCTTTGATCGTGTCCTATTTCATAGGCTAACATTCCATTTTCTATAAGGTGTTCTTTGGATTGTCTTGTAATCTTCCTATAAAAATCCAAACCATCCCGGCCACCATCTAAAGCTAAATTAGGTTCATGCTTCCTAACTTCATAATCTAGCTCCATGCAATCTTGTGTTCTAATATAGGGCGGATTTGATACTATTAAATCTATTTTTTTATCACTTATATAATTTGTTAAAAGATCACCCTGAATCCATTTTATACGGTCCTCAACTTGATTAATCTTAGCATTTTTCCTTGCAACCTCTAGTGCATTTGCTGATATATCTATAGCTGTAATTTCACTATAGGGCAAGAATTTAGCAAGGCTAACACTAATGCAACCAGAACCTGTTCCTATTTCTATAATATTCCTAAAAGGCGTTTCCCTTGACTTGTCTATTATAGCTTCTATTAAGGTTTCTGTATCCTGCCTTGGGATTAAGACATTAGAATCTACATAAAAGGGAAATCCCATAAACTCCTGCTCCCTTGTAATATATTGTAAGGGAATGCCTTGGCATCTTTTGCTAATATAATCCCAATATGTCTCCTCATCTTCCCTAGCTACCTTATTATTAGCCTTTAAGATTCTTTCTAATTTAGTATATCCCAAAACATTAAGTGCTAATAGTTCTGCTTCAATCTTAAAATTAGCCTTATTGCATTCTTCTAGTCTCTTACTGCCTTCTTCAATCATTTCATGCACTGTGACTAACTTGCCCATCAGAAACTTCTTCCTTTTCTAATCCATATTCTAATACGCCTTTTACTGCTACAATAGCAACTTCTAGCTGCTCATCATCAGGTTCCCTAGTTGTAAACTTCTTCTGCAACCACATACCTGGCTTACTAAATAGCTGGGCTAATTTACTATCCTCATCAATTCTAGCCCAGCGAATAAATTCATATGATATACCTGCAATAACAGGCACCATTGCTATTCTTATAAGGGTTCTTTGCCACAGTATCTGTGTAGTAAAAACACTAAATACCAGAATACTTACTACCATTATAACAAAAAGGAAGCTGGTTCCACAACTTTTATGAAGCCTACTGCATTCCCTTACATTTTCTATAGTTAATTCTTTGCCAGAATCTAGGCAATTAATAGTCTTATGCTCTGCACCATGATATTCAAATGTCCGTTCAATATCTTCCATCTTAGAAATTAAGGTCATATATCCTAGGAATATTATTATTCTAATAACACCCTCTGCAAAATTCTGTAAAAGAGAGGTTGGCAAAATGCCCTTGATAAAACGGCTAAGCCACATGGGTAATACCATAAAAATGCCAATAGCCAATATAAATGATATTGCCATAGTAATTGAAATAATAATTTTATCTGCCTTATTACCAAATGTATTAGTTATCCATTCTTCAAATTTCGAGGGTTCTTCTTCAAATTCTTCTCCAAACATTTCTGCTGAATAGGTAAGGGTCTGCAAACCTGTAACAAAGGATTCTACAAAGACTACAACTCCCCTTACTATTGGTAGCCTAAAGAATTTAACTTTATTTAAAACACTGCTTGATGGTTTTGAATCAGTTACAATTTCACCTGTCTCCTTGCGCACGGCTACAGTATAGGATTCCGGCCCCTTCATCATAACGCCTTCAAGGACAGCTTGCCCACCTATACTATTCTTCTTTATTTTATTAGATTCCATATTTTCACCCCTTGCTTACACTAATATAAGTGCATATAAAACAAAAAGGAGCTGAGCCATCCTCAACCCCTCCACGATCCTACTTAGTACCATATTTTCTGTTAAACTTGTCAATGCGTCCTCTAGCTGTTGCCGCTCTTTGTTTTCCAGTGTAAAACGGATGGCATTGTGAACAAACTTCAACACTAATTTTGTCCTTGGTGGATCTTGTCATAAAAGTGTTACCACAGTTACATTTAACTGTACACTCATCGTATTTTGGATGTATATCTGCTTTCATCAAACTTCACCTCTTTCAACATTAACAAACTATATAGCCTTAATTTATCGTATAAGTTCATTATAACATTAATATTATATCATAGTGGACTAGCTGGTGCAAGTATTAAACACTTTTAATTAGCCTTAGGAAATCTGCATTTGTTTTAGACTTTGAAAGGGTATCAATTATTCTTTCTGTTGAATCAATTGTACCTCCCCTTCCTAACTCCCTTCTTATAGTAAAGGCACCACTTAACTCTTCCTCACTTAAAAGTAATTCTTCCCTTCTTGTTCCAGATCTTCTTATATCTATAGCAGGGAAAATCCGCCTTTCTGCTAATTGCCTATCTAAAACTAGCTCCATATTACCTGTACCCTTAAATTCTTCAAAGATCATATCATCCATTTTACTACCAGTCTCTACAAGTGCTGTAGCAAGTATTGTTAGGCTCCCACCCTCTTCTATATTCCTAGCTGCTCCAAAAAATTTCTTAGGCATATATAGGGCTGTTGGATCCAAGCCACCTGATAATGTTCTGCCACTTGGAGGGACCGTTAGATTATAGGCCCTAGCCAACCTAGTAATACTATCTAATAATATTACTAAATCTTTCCCTTGCTCTACCATGCGTTTTGCACGTTCTAAGACCATTTCTGCAACTGATTTATGATGTTCTGGTTCCTCATCAAATGTTGAGGCTACAACTTCTACATTTGGCCCCTCAATAGACCTTCTAATATCTGTAACCTCTTCTGGTCTTTCATCTATTAATAATACAATTAAGGATATTTCTTCATGATTGTGGGTGATTGCATTGGCTACCTGTTTAATAAGTATGGTCTTACCTGCTTTAGGTGGTGCCACAACTAATCCCCTTTGTCCTTTTCCAACTGGTGCTATAAGGTCAATTAAACGAGAAGATAGTTGGTTTTGGTTAAATTCCAGATGTAATTTTTCTTGCGGAAAGATAGGTGTTAAATCTTCAAATTTTGGTCTTTTAATTGCCTCACTTGGGTGGTCCCCATTTACCTTATGAACATATAGCAAGGCCCCAAATTTTTCGTTACTCCTTGGGTGCCTCATATCTCCTTCAACCCAGTCTCCTGTTTTAAGATTGAATTTTCTTATTTGGGAATTAGATATATATATGTCACTGTCACTGCGCATATAATTATTGGGCCTTAAAAATCCATAGCCATCAGGCATTACTTCTAAAATACCTTCACCCTTTGATACATTGTTTTGTTTTTTTTCCTCCACTTGTTTAGGTTCCTCTAAGGCCTCTTTTATAACCTTAAGTAAGTCTGCCTTTTTATAAGAAGATACTCCCTTTATTCCTTTTTCCTTTGCTATCGTTTTTAATTGGACAAGCGTCATATTATCTATGTTGGTCAATGCAAATTTCTCCTTTTATTTAAATAATTTTATATCTGTGTTTATAATTGCAAATATCTACTTGCAATCTCATCTGCTGGCAGTGCTTCACCCCAGTAGTGTCCCTGACCTATATCACAGCCGATGTCTTTTATTATATCAAACTGTTCTATTGTTTCAATTCCTTCTGCTATAGTTTTCATCTCTAGGATCTTTGCTACTGTTACTATGGCTTTAACTATAGCTCTATCATCCTGGTTACTTGTAATGTTTTCTATAAATGATATATCTATCTTTAGCTGGTTAGCATAGAATTCTTTCAAATAGCTAAATGAAGAGTATCCTGTTCCAAAATCATCTATGGATATTATAAAGCCTTCTTCTTTTAGTTCATTTAATATTGATTTTGTAAGTTCTACATCCTTCATAAATTGTGATTCAGTAATTTCTATTGTAAGTAAATTGCTTGGAATACCTACCTTATTTACAATTTCCATGATTTTATTCACCAGGCTTTGATTGGCAAATTGTAGGGGAGATATATTAATGGCCACAGGCACAATATTATAACCTGCTTCTAACCACTCCTTAATCTGGTAACAAACCTTTTCTATGAAGATTAACTCCATCCTTTCTATAAGTCCCATCTGTTCCAGTACTCCTATAAATTCACAGGGCAAAATAATATCTCCCCGGGAATTCCTCCTTCTCATCAAGGCCTCAAGTCCACAAATCTTACCTGACTTAAGGTCTATAAATGGCTGGAAATAAGGAATAAATTCATCATTTTCGTATGCCTTAAATATCTCATTCTCCATATATAATTGTTCCTGGGCCTCTTGATCCATTCTTGATGTGTAAAAAGCATATGTGTGTGAGTTATTTACTTCTTCAACCTTAGACTGGGCTATTTGTGCCCTAGCAAGTAAATCCATCCCATTCGTAGCATCTGATGGTGCAACTCCTATACCTATTGATAGTTTTATATATATCTCTTCATTTTCTATTCTTATATGACTACCCACTGTCTTTTCTATTGTATTTATTAAAACTGCAATTTCCGATAGGCTTTTAAATTCAGGTATAAAAACTGCAAATGTATGATTCTCTATACGCCCTAGGATGTACTCCTTCTTGAGGACCTTTCTAATGTTTTTTGATATGCTTTTAATAATCTTATCGCCGTATTTAAAGCCATATGTATTGTTAACAAGGCTTAAATTTTTCATGCCTATAACTAGTATCGCTGATTTCCTTTGTCCACATACAGTTTCCTGTATAAGTTCTATAAATGATGCCCTATTTGGTAATTGTGTTAAGCTATCATAATAGGTTATGTTATCTATTTCACGCTTTAACTCATAGCTCCTTGTTATATCCTTGGCTGTAGCTATAAAGTATTTGATCCTACCACTACTATCTTCTACTGGTGATATAGTGTTAGCTAGGTAGAAGTCTCCACCATCCTTATGCTTATTTACAATCACCCCATAATAATGCCTTCCACTTAAGATTTCATTCCATAACTCCTCATATGTTGATTCTGGCATTTTATTTGATTTCCATATAGAAGGCTTTTGCCCTATTATTTCATTTTTACTGTATCCTGATATATTTTCTACTTGATCATTTACATATAAAATTTCTCCCCTTGCATTGGTAACAACTATCCAATCCTGGGCCTGTTCAACGGCAACCCTAAGTAGTTCTAATGTTTCTTCTGTTCCAAGCCCTAAAATCCCACCCATAATCTAGCTCCTTATATAGTCTATTAATATTAGTATAACATCATTTATATATAGTTTAAATAATAATATGAATATTCCATACCTAAGCTATCTTTTAGGTATGGAATATCCATAATTTTAATTTTTACTAGATAGTACTTTTAGTTTCTCACTTGTTTTTTCCTTTATGTCCCTGTAGCTTCTACCAGTTAAAATCTCTAGCCCATCCTCTATATTGGATATGGCATATATATGAAACATATTGTTTTTAACAGCTTCAATTATTTCATTGCTAAGAACCAGATTATCCTTATTTAATTCTGCTATTATTACTCCTTGATTCCCACTTAATCCTTCTTGCTTACAGATAGCAAAAAAACTCTCTATTCCTCTAGCCAAGTCATTAACTTTCTCCAAGCCGCCTTGCTGGTTTACTAATCCGGCAACTGCTATATTCTGCTTAATGGGTATTTCTGATAGGCTTGATATGATACTATACAGCTGGGCAGCTGAGGTCTGTTGGTGGGTTCCCTTGCAATAATCCTCTCCTATATGAATTCTTGCTGTTAAGGATATTAGAAGTTCCTGGCCATATATTTGTCCCAAGTATCCAGGCAGAATCTGGGATCCTCCTTCAATCTTAACCATACCGGGTAATCCCTTATAGGTGCTTGCTGTAACCTTAACTACAGATCCTAAGGCTAGTGCATTTACCTGGGCATGCCTTTCTCCACTTACCTGTGGGCTAGCTACAACATAATTAAGCCTTTTTTGTAAAAACAATTCTTGCACATGCTTCTCTGTAACTATTTCATCTCCCGCTAATCTTGCTAAAGTACTTGCCTCTATAGCTAGATCCTCCATTCGGGAAAGCTGGGCTGTAATATATTCCCTATTTCCTTTACATCTTATTGCCTGCCTTATAATCTCTTCAACCCCTTTGGCCGAAAAAGGCAGAAGCATATTCCTATCGCAGAATGTTTTTATAAGTCCTGCTAGCATGTCAACATTATCCCTAGTATGCTTGATCCTATTTTCAAAATCCACCCTAATTTTAAAATTTGATTTAAAGTTAGGATCTTCTTTATTTAAATAATTATATGCATATAGGTCTCCTAGTAAAATTAACTTAACCCTAATATTATTTGATTTAATGGTGCTTTTTATATCCTTCCATAGGTTAAAGTTCTCTATAATATCATTTGCCTCTATTATTAAATAACCCCCATTTGCCTTATGAAGTAGGCCTGGACTTACTTCCATATAATCTTCTGATAAGCTTCCTAGTAGCTTATCATGCGGATTATTAGGAGATACTATGACAGGTGCGCCAGATAAACTGCTATTATCTACTAATAGGTTAACATAATATTTACTAGTTATTTCTTCAAGAAGTTTTGGCTCTTGTAATATTATAACCATCTTATCTAGAATATCTTCCTGTAGATCATTAAGGTGCTCTATAAGTCCATTATATTTCTTGTACCTTTCCTTAAAAGCCTTAATATAATAACCTACGCTTTCAAGTCCCATTTGATATTCCAGATTCATAATACTTAGAGCCTTATCCTTGCTATACTCTTCCAATATATTATTTTTCGCCCTCTTATATTCATCAGTAGCACATATATAGGGCATTTCATTTGTTAGATACTCCACAAATTCTATCATGTCATTTTGAAACCTTTTGCCATCTCCTGGCTCTAAGCTTAAAGATTTATAACCACCCTTACTCTTAAAATCATATACATAGCAGTAATCATTAGGAACCGCCTGCTTACTAGCTAGCTGCTGGGTACATTTTTGTGCCATACTAGCCTTACCTACACCAGGCTCCCCCAAGATATATATATTGTATCCCTTTGCTTCTATTGGAAGGGCAAATTCTAATTCTTTTTTTGCTTTTCCCTGCCCTAGCAATCCATTAAAGGGCTTAAGATCATCTGTTGTTTCAAATGAGAAATCAAAAGGTGGGTATGCATCTTTTAGTTCTTGCCATTTTACTTCTTGTATTTCACACATCTTGCTTCCCTCCTCACTATAGTCTATTCAAAATTCCTGGATTATTTCCAATAAAAATGAATAATCGACAAATAAGGAGTTGCTATATATACTACTTAACTATCTGCAAAATAATTCCACATTATTATGCCGTCCTCTAAAGGATAGTGGTAGTAGTCTTTTCTTATACCTACATTTACAAAACCTAGGGATTCATAAAGGCTAATAGCTGGTCTATTGCTACTTCTTACCTCTAGAGTTAGGCCTATTAATCCTAGCTGCCTAGCCTTATCTAAAAGGGTATTAACAAGTTGCTTGCCAACTCCTTGTCCTCTAAATGCCCTATCTACTGCTATATTCATAATATGCCCTTCATCTAGTACAGCTAGCATGCCTGCATATCCTATAAGCTTTTCATCTTTAAGTAGGATATAATAATGTGAATGGGGATTTTCTAATTCTTTAATAAATGTCATCCGTGACCAAGGCTCTGAAAAGGAAAGTTTCTCTAACTGGTAGGTTTCTTCTAGATACTCTTCTGTAAGTGGTAATATATCAATCATTATTTTTCCTTTTTGCTTTTTCATTATATTCTCTTTCTGCCTGGGATGGTCTAAGGTAGGTTGGTGCAAATTCCATATGTGATACTGTTTCTCCTCTTTGAAACTTTTCCATTGCCATAAGAGCAACTGTAGCTGCCCTTTGTAATCTTAAGGATGGGGGTGCGAAATATGATATTTCTCCTATTTCCTTACTTATCATTTCCTTATATACATCTATCCCATCACCTAGGAATATTGTTTTATTATCTTCTGCTTTAATATTCTCTATTACATGTTTCATAGGAATAACTTGGTAATCAGTCATCCTCTTTAGGACTCCATCTTTCCATTTGTAGGTAGCTGTGTAAACATGCTCCCGGCGAGCATCCATAATTGGGCAAAGACTATGTTCTGTATATGGAATATTGTGGGCTATGGCATCTAATGTAGGTATTTCCACTATAGGAATATCTAAGCCAAATGCCATCCCTTTAGCAGTTCCCGCACTAATCCTAAGTCCTGTAAAAGATCCTGGCCCACTTGTTATGGCTATGGCATCTATACTTGATAAATCCAAATCAACCATCTGACTAATTTCATTAATCATAGGCATTAATGTCTGTGAATGGGTTAATTTATAGTTAATAGTATATTCAGCTACTATCTTATCATCTTCTAGTATTGCTACACTTGCAGCTATCCCTGATGCATCAATAGCTAGTATTTTCATATACTTTCACCTTCTTTTACTGTTATTCTTCTGTAGTCGAAACCTTCTTCTAGGTTTTTTTCTATTGTAATGTATTTGGCTGTTTTAGGAATTATACCTGGAATTAAGTCTGCCCACTCTATTAGGCATACCCCTTCTCCATAAAAATATTC
>JAAYSX010000094.1 GCA_012518255.1 Candidatus Epulonipiscium sp.
GAATGGGACGAAAAATGGACCTATAAGCAAATACAGAAGATAGGTAGCCAGTATGAAAAATACCTAAGCTCAAACCCATTAGAGCTTGTAGAACTATCAGTGGATAATAGCAAGCAAGGTGCTAGCAGATATGAATATGAGAAGGTAATATCATTTTACAAATATATTTGCCAGCTAGAGGAAGACTATGATAAATATAAAGGTCCATTAAATAATAAGCTTAAGGTTATTAATAGAAGTATTTTTAGTAAAAATAATATAGTACTAGGGGCTACACTTGAGGAGAAAAATCTTAAAAATCTTGAAGAAGGATATAAAAGATTTACTGGCAATTTAGAAGAAAAGAACTATCCTTTAGTAGAATATGACTTTGAAGAAGGTGAGCGAAGGCAAGGATATGAAATAGCTTCAGATGTCCAGTATATTGTATGGGGAGGCAATTATAAGGAAAAAGGGGGCAGCTATAGGGGCTCACTATATGTTCTTAGTAACATAATAAATTCAGAGTATATGCTACAAAATATTAGGGTCAAAAACGGGGCATATGGAGCGGGGATTAACTTTAGTCCTTATGGTGAAGTAGATATATATACCTACCAGGATCCTAGACTGCTGGAATCATTAGAAACTATAGAAAATATGCCACAATATATTAAATCAATAGATATGGATGATAGTATGTTAGATGAATATAAGATAGGTGCTATTTCCAAATTTGAAGCTGAACTAGGACTTAATGAAAATCCATTAGTAATAGGTAGAACCTTACAAACTCATTATCTTGCCGGTTTAACAAACCAAAAGTTAGAAGAAATAAGAGAAGAAATATTTACAACAAGCCTAGAAGATATACAAAAAGAAGCCCTAATAATAGATAAACTTATAAAAGATAAAAGATATAGCGTTGCAGGAAGTAAGAATAAGCTTCTTATGCATACAGATTACTTTGATATAATTCAGTAATATATAAGGGGGATTTAAAATGAAAGTAAGTAAAAAGATATGTGTAATAATAATGGCAGGCATGCTTTTGCTAACAGCCTGCACGGTAACTTCTAATCCTGGAGCTAGCAAGGAAGAGGGTACTACTATTGTTACATCATTTTATCCTATATATCTGCACACAATTAATATAACTAAAGGTATAGATGGTATAGAGGTTATTAATATGACCCAGCCCCAAACAGGTTGCTTACACGACTATCAGTTATCACCAGACAACATAAAAACCCTAGAAAGTGCAGACCTATTTATAATTAACGGTGGGGGCATGGAAGGGTTTATGGATAAGCTTCTATCTCAGATAAAGGATCTTAAAGTTATAGATGCAAGTGAGAATATAAAGCTTTTAGAAGGGGAAGATGGTCATGATGCTAATCCCCATGTCTGGGTAAGTATATCTGGGGCTATAGAGCAGGTTGATCATATTGCCAAGGAGTTGGGAAGATTTGATGAAGCTAATAAGGAACTATATAGTAAGAATGCAAGGGAATACATTGAAAAACTTGAAAAGCTTAAAAAGGAAATGCATGAAAGCCTAGATAATCTTCCTAATAAGAATATAATTACCTTCCATGAGGCTTTTCCATATTTTGCTCAGGAATTTGACCTTAATATTGTAGCTACTATAACGGAAGAGGCTAACCTTGAGCCTAGTGCCAAGGACCTAGCAGATATAATTTCTACTATAGAAGACAATAAAGTAAAGGCTATATTTATAGAACCTCAGTTTACAAGTAAATCCCCGGACCTAATTTCTAAAGAATCGGGTCTTGGCTTGTATAGCTTAGATCCTATAGTAACAGGAGATACTACTAATAATATAGAAGACGATTACATTAATAAAATGAGGGAAAACTTAAAGGTTTTGGAAGAGGCGCTAAAATGATAAGGGAAGAATGCGGATTATGTTGTAGTAAGGTAGAAAATCTAAGTGTAAGACGTGGTAAGCTAGATATAATTAAAGATATTAATATTCACTTTCACTGCGGAGATTTAACAGCAATTATAGGGCCTAATGGGGCAGGTAAAACTACCCTCCTTAGGGCCATGCTAGGTGAGATTGAACATACTGGAACTTTAAGATTTGTAGACCCTAGTGGCCATAAAAATATTAAGCCAGTAATAGGCTATGTACCCCAGCATCTAAACTTTGATAGGTCTACACCTATGAGCGTAGCTGATCTTTTTGCTGCAAGTATTTCAAAAAGACCTGTATGGCTTGGCTATAATAGGAAAACAATTAAAGAAATAAGCAAGTCACTAGATAGGGTGAATATGGGATATGCTATTAATAGGAAGATTGGAGACCTATCGGGAGGGGAGCTTCAAAGGGTTATGCTTGCCCTTGCCTTAAATCCTATGCCCAATATACTACTTCTAGATGAGCCTATATCAGGAATTGATCAGGCAGGTAGTCAGATGTTCTATAGTACAATTTCAAAGCTTAGGGAAGATTATGATATGGCAATTGTACTGGTATCCCATGATCTACAATTACTGCCTAAGTATGCTGACAAGGTAGTTTTACTCAAGACAACTATCCAGTGCCAAGGCAGCGCTGAATATGTTTTTAGCCACAAGAAAACAAAAGAACTTATGGGAACACTTTAAGGGGGTAAACTTATGCAGATATGGTACAGTATTATAGATACAATATTACCCTTTGAGTGGCTTACTCTTAACTTTATGAAGAATGCACTTCTGGCTATTTTATTTGTTGCACCTACATTTGGGCTACTTAGCACCATGGTTGTCAATAATAAGCTAGCCTTTTTTTCAGAAGCTATAGGTCACTCCACCCTAACAGGAATTGCAATAGGGGTATTACTTGGAATAGGTGACCCTGTATGGGCTATGGTTATTTTCTCTGTTTTACTAGCCATTATAATATCCATAGTTAATAAAAACAGTACATCATCAACAGATACAATTATAGGTGTATTCTCATCTACATCCATTGCCATAGGGACAGTTATCCTATCAAGGGGTGGGGGTTTTGCCAAGTATTCCACCTTTCTAATAGGTGATTTACTTAGCATTACCCCCCTAGAGATTGGCATACTAATATTAGTCTTTTTTGGAGTTTTAATATTTTGGCTAGTTTTCTTCAACGATTTACTAATTGTAAGCATGAATAAGTCCCTAGCTAATAGCAGGAAGATTTCAGTGTTTACCATGGAAACCATATTTACAGTTCTTATAGCAATAATAGTAACAATATCTATACAGTGGGTAGGCTTACTTATAATAAACTCGTTTTTAATACTTCCAGCAGCTACTTCAAGGAATCTAGCTAGGAATGTTAAGGAATATCATATAATATCAGTAATAGTAGCATGCCTATCAGGAATAATAGGCCTTATAGCATCCTACTACCTAGGAAGTGCAACAGGAGCTACTATAGTAGTAGCCATGTCAATTTTTTATATAGCAACTTTAATCATAAAAACCATTAGAAATCTATAACAGATACCTAGCCAGGGTGGAATTCCTAAATTATATTGACAAAATCCACTAAAAGGTACAAATCAGGTTGACACAAAATGCACAAGCATATAAAATAATAAGGGTTAGATTTATAAAATCACTAGGTAGAAAGGAGATTCACGATGATATACTCACGCGAAGTAGAACAAATGTGTCCTATAGCAAGAGGCCCCAAAAATGGTCCAGCGCCAATTCCTCAAGAAGGAAAATGGGTACAATCAAAAGAAGTTACAGATATTAGTGGATTAACACACGGAGTAGGTTGGTGTGCACCTCAACAAGGAGCATGTAAACTAACACTTAACGTTAAAGATGGAATTATAGAAGAGGCACTTATAGAAACCATAGGATGCTCAGGTATGACTCACTCTGCTGCAATGGCATCAGAACTTATAACAGGTAAAACAATCTTAGAAGCCCTAAACACAGACTTAGTTTGTGATGCAATTAACACAGCGATGAGGGAACTCTTCCTTCAAATTGTATATGGTAGAACACAGACAGCTTTCTCTGAAGGTGGATTACCAGTAGGAGCAGGACTAGAAGACTTAGGTAAGGGACTTAGATCCCAAGTTGGTACAGTTTATTCAACAGATGCCAAAGGACCAAGATATTTAGAGGTTGCAGAAGGATATATAACAGAATTAGGTCTTGATAAGAACGATGAAATCATAGGTTATAAGTTTGTACACTTTGGAACTATGATGGATCTTATTAAAGGTGGCAAAGAAGCAGGAGAAGCTTTAGAAGCAGCTACAGATAAGTACGGAAGATTTGATGATGCTGTACGTACAGTTGACCCAAGACAAGAATAATATTAGGAGGTGTAAATATGTCATTATTTGAATCATATGAAAGAAGAATAGACAAGATCAATGAAACGTTGAATACATACGACATTGCAGATCTAGAAGAAGCAGAAAAAATATGTAAAGATAAAGGATTAGATGTTTACAACCTGGTAAAATCTATCCAACCTATAGCCTTTGAAAATGCTAGCTGGGCATATATTGCAGGTGCAGCTATAGCAATCAAACAAGGATGTACAGTAGCTGCAGATGCTGCTGAAGCTATTGGGATAGGTTTACAAGCATTTTGTATTCCAGGTTCAGTTGCAGAAGACCGTAAAGTAGGCCTTGGACACGGTAACCTAGGTTCAATGCTACTTAAAGAAGAGACAACATGCTTTGCTTTCTTAGCAGGACATGAGTCATTTGCAGCAGCAGAAGGTGCAATTGGTATTGCAAACTCAGCTAATAAAGTTCGTAAGGAGCCACTTAAAGTTATCTTAAATGGACTTGGTAAAGATGCAGCACAAATAATTGCTCGTATCAATGGTTTCACACATGTTGAAACAGCATTTGACTACCATACAGGAGAGCTGAAAGTAGTTAATGAAACACCATACTCAGAAGGTGGACGTGCTAAGGTGCGTTGCTTTGGAGCAGATGATGTTAGGGAAGGTGTAGCAATTATGCACCATGAAAATGTTGGAGTATCTATTACAGGTAACTCAACAAACCCAACACGCTTCCAGCATCCAGTTGCAGGAACATACAAGAAAGAACGCCTAGAAAACGGAGAAGTTTACTTCTCAGTTGCATCAGGAGGAGGTACAGGACGTACACTTCATCCAGATAACATGGCAGCAGGACCTGCATCATACGGTATGACAGATACATTAGGAAGAATGCACTCCGACGCACAATTTGCAGGATCATCTTCAGTACCAGCACACGTTGAAATGATGGGACTTATAGGTATGGGTAACAACCCAATGGTTGGAGCTACAGTAGCAGTAGCAGTAGCTATTGAAGAAGCATCTAGATAAGATTTATGATATAAGAGTTACATCAAAAAAACTAGACACGTCATTGAGGCAGAAAAGCCAAGTGATGTGTCTATTTTTTTATGCAGGGAGTGATGTAACTTTGGATCTATGTCAATACTTTGGGCAAAAAATAGGTTTTTGTGGATTGGTGGATTCTATTTCTATTGTAAAAGCCCTCAATGTATTGAAATAATGCTAGCTTAGCATGGTTGTAATCTGTAAAAGTGTTTAAATATACACATTCCTTTCTTAGTATTGCATGAAAACTCTCTATACATGCATTATTGTATATGGTGGTTTGTAACCCACTCCTGTAAGCTGATTACAAGGGGGCCACCTTCATCTCCTAAGTAGCTTTGCTATGGCACACCAATATCTGCTATCCACTTCTCATTAATTTTACTTGTGGAAAAGTCTCTTTTTAATAGGTTTTCACCTTTCTCATAAACCTTATTTAGTGTCCATGGTTATATACTAACATCACTTAAAAAAGAACAATATGACAATATCATCGATAACTTTTGAACAAAGTTGTAATTTAAATATACAAAATAAGATTTTAAGAATGTATTGCCAATACGTTTATCATCCTCTTATATATCATGTCTCGTGCTAATGTTTTTGATTTTGGTTTCAAAAAACTTCCCAGTATATTAATCTTCTTCGAAAATAAGATGGTGAACATTGAGAGGAGGCGAACCATTCTAACTAGGGATGAGTGTTTTGAATTGACTAAACAGTGTGAATATGTTATATTTTTCATAAGCCCTAGGATATATGAATTTAAAATGAATATGAACAAAAGAAAGGGTGTCGTTATTTATGAAAAGGAAAGAAGTATTACGAAGGTTGGCAAGTATTATTGTGGTTGGTGGAATAATATTTTCGAGTATTCCAGTTTCAGCAGGACAATTACCAGAGTCAATTATTAGGGATGGAAAAGTATTTATGATGGATAGAACAGCAGGGGGAGGGAGTGGTGCGGCAGCTCCAGATAATAATATGAATAGTGAAACAAATTTTAATATGGGGCGAAAAAGTTCTTATAGGGTCACAGGTAGTGATGTTCGATTATATGTAGATTATTCACATGGGCACGGTGGCGACCATTTTGCAGGTGGTTGGGTAGAAGCGACTGCACCACGTTTCACTGTACGTGCAGAGGTTTGGTCTAATGGTCGGCTTGATACCACGGGTACAAATAACCTGAATAAGGGTAACATAGCTAGAGGATCCTCCTACTTGGCCTGTGGGATTGTCAAAAATGCAACACCTCGTATTTTTTATAGTTTTTTATAATTGGTGATATTTATGAAAAGCTTAGTAACATTTTTGGGTAAGTATATTTATATTATACTTGTATTTTTTCTTACTATCACATTAACATCATGTAGTATAACAGATGATAGTAGTGAATCTTTAACACAGGAGTCTCAAACTGAAACATCTGCATCAGAAGAGGGAAATGAGTCAAGAACTGAACCATCCTTTGAGGATTATGAAAGTTATATGGGCTATATTTCAGATAAATCTAATTTTCAGCCATATTATAAGACTGTTTTTGCGTTTGAAGAAGTACCAGGAGGTATGGATAATGTCCCTATTCAAAAACTAAAAGTTATGTATGAGGAAATGAAAGAAGTTTTTGATTATGTTCTTATAAGTGAATATCCCTTATATTATAGGGGATATTATGAGGGAGATTTAAGGTTTGTAGATGGGTATGAACAAGATCAGACTAGTAATGAGAATTTGGATATATCTACACTTATTAATGTTACTGGTTATGACTTTGAAGGTAATGAAACCATAATAACGCCATTAAAGACAGTCTTATTAGGCGAAGGTATCTTTAGCCGCTTTTCTAATAGTATTGCAGAGGGTAGGAACCTTCAAACCACTGATTTCAAACTTGCATCACCTGATCAGCCAATTAGTGTTGTACTAGGAAATGCATATAAAGATATTTATAAAATTGGAGATACATTTTCCCTGGAACTTATTTCAGAAGTAATGAATTTTCAAGTAGTTGGTTTTTATAAACCAGGTGTTAATTTTTCAATGGAAACTGGAGCATTGCATAATGTTGATTTCGACTATACTATTGTTATGCCACACTTTATACCTGATTATGAACCCAATGGTGATTCAGCTTTTTTTCAACATGCTTTTCATATTGCCGAATTAACATCAGGTTACATTGCCATTTCAGAGCCAGTTCAGCAAATAAAAGATGATACTTATGAAGATATAATAATTACCATGGAAGAAATGGCGAAGCGGAATGGTCTTGATAATTTTTATAAAATACCATATTGGCCTGTAGGATTTGTGTGGAATGACGAATAAGATTTTCTTTTAAAAAGATTAAAATAATAAGGCTTTGGCTAGATTTTCTAGTCAAAGCCTTATTTATTTTAGTCAAAAATCAAAAAGTGTATAAAAATATAGATGAAAAACATGCCTTTTTCTTTGCAAAATATAGCGCATTATAGGGACCAGTGACGAATTAACAGAAAGTTAAATTAATAATAATTACCAAAAGAAAATTTAAATTGTGTACAAAGTGAATAACAGGAAAGAAAAGTATGACTATTTTGATAAACTGATAATAATATTGTCATGATAGGCCTATAAAATAGACATGTTAAATTCTGAATGATACAATAAATATGAAAACAGACTTACATATGCACATAACTAGAAAAAAAGTAGGGGATTGATATGATAAATACTACCAGAAAAACAAGCACTAAAAGAAAAAGAATTGGTGACTTATTAGTTGAAGCAAATATGATAAGTGAAACGCAGCTAAAGCAGGCCATCCAAAAACAAAAAGGAACAGGCAAGAAAGTAGGGGAAGTTTTAGTTGATGAGGGCTGGGTAACAGAAGACCAAATTATTCAGGTCCTAGAGTTTCAGTTAGGTATACCCCACATAGATCTTGGGATAATTAATCTAGATAGGCAGATAGCAAGGCTAGTTAGTGAGTCCCTAGCAAAAAGATATACACTTATCCCAGTTAAGAAGATTGGAAACTCATTACAAGTGGCTATGAGTGATCCGCTTAATATTTATGCTATAGATGATGTTAGACGAATAACCAAGCTAGATGTGGTTCCGCTAATAGCAACAACTTCAGATATAAATAGGGCAATTAATAGAATTTACGGGGAAGACAAGACAAGGGAAATGGTTGATTTATTCCAGGACCAGACTATTGGAACAGATTTAGATATAGAAAAAGATGATGAAATCTTATATGACGTAGCCAACTCCCCAATTGTTAAATTTGTAGATAATATATTTGACCAGGCCATTGCAAGGGGGGCATCGGATATACATATAGAACCTTCCGAGCACGATGTAAGAGTCAGGCTTAGAATAGATGGCCATCTAACAGAGCTACTTAGGGCTGATAAAAGCACCATTAAGGCAATAACAGCTAGGATTAAAATCCTTGCAAGACTTGATATAGCAGAAAGAAGATTACCACAAGATGGTAGGATAAATATGAATAGGGACAATCAGGAGATTGACCTTAGGGTAAGTATACTACCAACAATACACGGAGAGAAGACAGTTATAAGGCTACTTTACCGTACAGGAATGAGACTTACAATAGACCAATTAGGACTACATCCAGTTGATAATCCTAAGTTTAGGGATATGCTAAAGATGCCAAATGGAATAATCCTAGTAACAGGTCCAACAGGTAGTGGTAAGTCAACAACACTTGCAACGGCACTTAGGGAAATAAACCAGCCAGATATTAATATAATAACTGTAGAGGACCCAGTAGAGAATGTTATAGAAGGAGTTAACCAGGTAGCTGTAAATGTTAAGGCAAATCTTACCTTTGCCAATGCTCTTAGATCCATACTCCGCCAGGACCCAGATGTAATAATGATTGGTGAGATGAGGGACTCAGAGACAAGTGATATAGCAATTAGGTCAGCAATTACAGGCCACCTTGTTATAAGTACCCTACATACTAATGATGCAACAAGCTCTATTACAAGACTAATAGATATGGGGGCAGAATCCTATATGATAGGTTCATCAGTTAGGGGAATTGTAGCCCAGAGACTAGTAAGAAAACTATGCAAGAACTGTAGGGAAGAAGATACAATTACTGAAGAAGAATACAATCTAACCAAGATACCAGTAGGCACTAAAGTATACAAAGCCAAAGGCTGCCATGCATGTAGTGGCACAGGTTATAAGGGAAGATTTGGGGTACATGAAGTATTTGTAGTTGACTTATATATGCAAGATATAATATCAAAGAATGAGCATACATCTGAAGAACTGCGAGAAGAAGCCATAAAAAGGGGAATGAGAACGCTTCAAGACAATGCAAGGTGGAGGGTACTTAGTGGTGACACAACAGTAGAGGAAATGCTCCAGATTACATACGCAATGTAGGAGGTAAAAATGCAGATTAATGACTTAGTGAGAAGGGTAGTAGAAGAGGGGGCGTCAGACTTACATATTACGGTAGGGGTGCCGCCAATGCTTAGAGTTCATGGGCAGCTAATACCCATGGATGCACCAATCCTAACCCCAGCAGATACAAAAAGGTTGGTTATGGAGGTTATAAGGCAGGATCACCTAAGAAAACAATTACAAGAATATGGCCAGGTTGACCTTGCCTATGGGGTTAAAGACTATGGTAGGTATAGGGTAAATGCATATATGCAAAGGGGAGCCTATGCAATGGCCATGCGCTATGTAGTTACAGAAATACCTACCATGGAAAGCCTAGGCCTTCCAGTAGAAACTCTAGAGAGCCTAGCAGATAATACAAGGGGTCTAGTGCTAGTAACAGGTCCAACAGGTAGTGGTAAATCAACTACACTGGCAACTATGATTGACTATATTAATAGGACAAGAAAGTGTCATATACTTACACTTGAAGACCCTATAGAGTACTTGCACAATCATAGAACAAGTGTTGTTAACCAAAGGGAGATAGGGACAGATAGTAGGGATTATGCAGCAGCCCTTAGGGCAGCTCTTAGGGAAGACCCTGATGTAATTCTAGTAGGGGAAATGAGGGACCCAGAGACTATAGCAACAGCAATAACAGCTGCAGAGACGGGTCACCTGGTTTTATCAACCCTCCATACACTTGGGGCCAGCCAAACCATAGATAGGATTATAGACGTATTCCCGCCATTCCAGCAGGAACAAATTAGGATACAGCTAGCAAGTATGCTAAAAGGGGTTATGTCCCAGCAGCTTCTAGTTAATAAAGACGGAGATGGCAGATGCCTAGCATCAGAAATAATGCTTAATACTCCAGCAGTTAGTAACCTAATAAGGGAGTCAAAAACCTATCAAATAGGGTCACATATCCAAACAGGTAAGAAACAAGGCATGCAGGATATGGATGCAAGTCTAATAAGCCTATATAAAAGAGGACTTATCACAATGGAGCAAGTTAGAAGTCATGCCTTTGTACCAGAAGAGATACATAGATTAATAAATGCTGTGTAAAGGGGGTAGGATGTCATGGAATTATATTTATACAAGGCAAGAGAAATCGGAAGCAATAAAATCGTTAAATCAGAAGGACGATTTGAATCTGAAGACCATGCTAAGAGGCACTTAATTGATAATAAACTAGTTCCAATATCAGTTAAGAAAAAGACAGCAATGACCACAGACTTATCTGAATTTGCCTTGTTTAGACCAAGAATCAAAACTAAAGATATCGTATTCTTTTGCAAGCAGTTTGGGGTTATGCTAGAAGCAGGTATTAGTATAGGGGGAGCATTAAATATACTAGGGCAACAATCAGAAAACTTAACACTGCAAAAGGTAGTAAGAGAAATCGATAAGGATGTACAGCAAGGAAGTAACCTATCAGACGCTATGGCAAAACATGAAGACTTCCCAGACCTTTTAATTAGTATGGTTAAAAGCGGTGAAGCAACAGGTAATATGGATGATGTTATGAATAAGATGTCTGATCACTATGAGAAACAAATGGAACTTAGAAGAACTATTAAGAAGGCTATGACCTATCCAATACTTGTTATGATTACCATAGCCATAGTTATTCCAATACTAATGATATTCGTTATACCAGGATTTGTTGAAATGTTTGATGATACAGGAATAGACTTACCACTAGCAACAAGAGTGGTTATGGCAGTTAGTGACTGGATGGTCGCCTACTGGTATGTCCTAATAGGAATTATAGTAGCCATAGTAGTTGGAATAAGATTAACTAAGAAAACATATCCAGGCAAAAAGTTCTTTGATACTTTAGCCTTTAAGCTGCCATTAGTGGCCAAGTTATCAAAAATGTCCACTACGGCATTATTTTCAGATACATTATCACTTTTAGTTACATCAGGAGTACCAGTCTTCCAGTCCCTAGAGATTGTAAGGCAGGTGTTGCAAAATACAGTTGCTAAAGAAGAAATGGACGACATACTAAAAGGGGTTAGGGAAGGTAATACCATATCAAGTTCCCTAGTGGGTAGCACAATCTATCCCCCAATGATGATAAGTATGTTAAAGATTGGGGAAGAAACAGGTGCTTTAGATGAGATGCTGCTTAAGACATCAGACTACTACAATAAGGAAGTAGAAGTAGCCGTTGACCAGCTTACAACCATGATAGAGCCATTTCTAATAGCAGTAATAGCTATAGTTGTTGGGGGAATTATGTTAGCAGTAATTATGCCAACCTTTACTATGGCAACAGAATTAATGTAGGGTGAAGGACATATAAATGTCTTCATTATAAAAAAAGTAAAATAAGAGAAGGAGTGTTAAAAATGAAAAAGATTAACAAAGAGGGGTTAAGATCAGAGAAAGGTTTTACCATGATAGAGCTAATTATTGTAATTGCTATCCTAGGTATTTTAGCAGCAATACTAGTTCCATCATTCGCACAAATGACTAGAAAATCAAGACTTAATGCAGA
>JAAYSX010000095.1 GCA_012518255.1 Candidatus Epulonipiscium sp.
CAAATAAAACCTCGTCTTCTATATTATAGAAGTTTATTGTTTGGGTTTTACCTGGTTGCCCACTAGTCCTTGCAAGTGCCCTCCTATTTATTAAGGTATTTATAAGGGATGACTTTCCTACATTGGATTTGCCCGCAAAGACTATCTCCGGCAATCCATGACTAGGAAACTGGGATTCCTTCCCCGCTGTCATCTCTAGCTCTACATTATTAACAATCACTTTATACCTCCTGGTCATTAGCAAAAATATGTTCTAGTACTGTAGTCATATCCTTTGCATATATTATTTCTATACCTTCAGTAACATTATCTTCTAATTCGCTAACATCTTTTTTGTTTTCTTGGGGTATTATAACCTTAACTATACCTGCCCTCTTTGCTGCAAGGATTTTTTCTTTTAGTCCTCCGATAGGCAGAACTCTTCCCCTAAGGGTTATCTCCCCTGTCATAGCAATATCGTTCTTAATAGGCTTCTCTGTTAGGGCGGATATCATAGCTGATGCCATGGTTATACCTGCTGATGGTCCATCTTTAGGCACTGCACCTTCTGGAATATGAATATGGATATCTGTATTTTTATAAAAATTAGGGTCTACCCCTAACTCTGCTGCCTTAGATCTAATATAGCTCATGGCTGCCTTGGCCGATTCTTTCATAACATCGCCAAGTTGCCCTGTAAGTTGTAATTTACCTGTACCTTCCATAGTATTCACTTCTACAGACAGGGTATCCCCTCCCACTGACGTCCAGGCTAGACCTCTTACTACCCCAATTTGAGGCTCTACGCTTTTAGCCTCATAATGGTATCTTGGTATACCTAGTAATTCTTCTATATTTTTCTCAGTTACTGTAAATGATTTCCTGCCTGTTTCTATTAGTCTTTTGGCTACTTTCCTGCACAAGGAAGCAATAATACGTTCTAGCTTTCTTACACCTGATTCTTTAGTATATCCTCTTATTATAATTTGTAATCTTTCTTCATTGATTTTAAGCTGGGCCTTTTTCATTCCATGTTTCTTTAGTTGTTTTGGTATTAAATATTGCTTAGCTATCTCAATCTTCTCTGGTTCAGTGTAGCTACTTACCTCTATAATCTCCATCCTATCTAATAAGGGTCCCGGGATATTAGCTGTGCTATTGGCTGTTGCTATAAAAAGCACATTGGATAAATCTACAGGTAACTCTATATAGTGATCCCTAAATGAATGGTTTTGTTCACTATCTAAGATTTCTAAAAGAGCTGCCGCTGGATCTCCCCTAAAATCATTGCTCATCTTATCTATTTCATCTAAGAGTATAAGAGGGTTATTTGATTCTGCCTGACTCAATGACTGTATAAACCTACCTGGCATAGAACCAATATAGGTCCTGCGATGTCCCCTTATTTCCGCCTCATCCCTAACTCCTCCTAGGGATAGTCTTACATAATTCCTTCCTGTTGCCCTAGCAATAGAACTTCCTATAGATGTCTTCCCAACTCCAGGCGGGCCTACCAAGCATATAATTGGACTGCTTACCTGGGGTGATAATACCCTGACAGCTAGGTATTCTAAAATTCTTTCTTTTATTTTAGTTAATCCATAGTGGTCTTCATTTAATATTTTTTCGGCCTTTTCCATATCATCATTTTCTTCTGTAGATTTAGTCCAAGGCAAGGCTAAAACATTATCTACATATGTACGTATTACGCCACTTTCTGGTGAAGCTGGTGAGGTTCTTAAAAGCCGGTCTAATTCCTTGTTTATCTTTTCTTCTACTTCTTTAGGAGGCTTTATCTTCTTAAGCTTTTCCTTATATGCTTCAATCTCTCCTCTAACCCCATCTTTTTCTCCAAGCTCATCTTGGATAATCTTCAGCTGCTCCCTTAGGTAAAATTCTTTTTGACTTTTATCTATGTTTTTACGTACCTGACTATTAATATCTTTCTGTATCGAAAGTATTTCAATTTCCCTACGAAGAATCTCTATGGTTTTATAGAGTCTTTTTTCTTCATCTAATTCTTCTAGTATTTGTTGTTTTTCATATACAGATAAAGGTATATTTGCAATCATTAAATCTGCCACAGGTCCTGGGGATTCTATACCTAGTATACTATATATATTTTCTTTGGTTACCCTAGGATTTAGCTTAGAATACTTTTCGAATAATTCACTTGCAACCCTTAGCAGGGCTGTTGTTGAATTAGAAAGCTCTTCTACATCTGATTCTTCTTCTATATACATCTTTGCATTTACCAAAAAATATTCTTCTTCATCCTCGTAAGAAGTAATACTTGCCCTATGCTCACCCTCTACTAATACCCTCATGGTAGAATCAGAAATCTTTAATATTTGCTTAATACTGGCCACTGTACCAAAATCATATAATTCATCTACCTTTGGATCATCAATTTTTGCATCCTTTTGGGATACTAATAATATCTTTTCATCATTGATCATGGCATTCTCAATAGCTTGAATTGAATTCTGCCTTCCTACATCAAAATGTATAATCATTTTAGGAAATACTGTAATCCCCCTTGTAGCTAACATGGGGATTTGTATTTTCTTACTCTCCATATTTTCCACCTCTTGGTATCTTTCTATATGTAAATGTATAATTTTTATTGTACTTATTACATTCTACAACATTATCTCCCCTATTTAAAGTTTTTACTAGTATTTACAATAAAAATTGACTGTTTGGCAAGGATTATAAAAAAGCTGCCTAATATAAGGCAGCTCCCTTTATGCATTTAATAAGTCCTGTGCCATATCCTTAATATCTCTAATATCTTCATTAAATACTGACTGTATAACCTCCTCTATATTAGATACAGCTATAATTTCAATCCCAAAGTCTTCAAAGCTAGACTGCATATTATCAATAGGTATAATAACCTTCTTAACACCTGCTAATTTAGCTGATGTCACCTTGCTATACACACCACCAACTGGGTATACCTTGCCTAGAATACCTATCTCTCCTGTCATGGCAATTTCCCTTGATATGGGTTTTTTTAGGATGGCAGAATATAGGGCTACAAATATAGCTATCCCCGCAGATGGCCCATCTACTGGGAGCCCTCCTGGATAGTTAATATGAATATTGTAATCATCACGTGATATTCCTATTAAATTTTCTATAAGAGTTAGAGCATTACTTACTGATGCCTTAGCAGAACTTGTGCGTTTGCTACTAGTAGACTTATTATGAAACTCTTCCTCATCTATAATACCCGAAACAGTAAGCCTCCCCTCCTTACCTTGGCAGGGCTCAAATATGGCCTCTACTTCCAATAAGTGGCCAGAACCTAGGCCTGTAACAGCTAGGCCATTAACAAATCCTACCCTATGACCTGGCTCCACCCTTTTATAGACCCGTGGCTGGTAGTGGCCGGTTTCAATTACCCACTCCATATCCTTAACAGTTATGTTAGCACGTTTATCTAGATTAGCTATACTACCTGCTGTTTGCACCATATTTACAGCATCTCTACCATTACTAGCATAATCTACTACTAACTCAGGAACACCATCCTCATACTTAAACATAGACTTTTCCAGTGCATTAATAGTTATTTTTTTAATATCTTCCTTTCCTAAGGAATCAAAAAACACCTCCATGCACCTTGAACGCAGTGCTGGTGTAATCTCAGAAGGTTGGCAAGTTGTAGCTCCTACAAGCCTAAAGTCTGCTGGGAGACCATTTTTAAAAATATCATGAATATGATTGGGAATATTTACATCCCCCTCTGTGTAATATGAACTCTCCAAAAAAACCTTCCTATCCTCAAGAACCTTAAGAAGTTTATTCATTTGGTTAGGGTGAAGCTCACCAATTTCATCAATAAACAGTATACCTCCGTGAGCCTTAGTAACTGCCCCCATCTTAGGCTGGGGAATACCTGCACTACCATAAGCCCCAGCACCCTGGTAAATAGGGTCATGGACTGATCCTATTAGAGGGTCTGCTACCCCCCTTTCATCGAATCTTAGGGTTGTACCATCAATTTCTATAAATTTCGCATCATGGGTAAAGGGTGAATTATAGATTCCTTTAGCAATATCAAGTGCTATCCTAGCTGCTGCAGTCTTACCAATACCTGGCTCCCCATAGATAATTACATGCTGGGGGTTAGGTCCGCATATGGCTGCCTTAAGCGCTAGCAATCCTCTGTCTTGCCCAATAATTTCATTAAAAGATGTTGGCCTTGTCTTCTCTGAAAGTGGATCCGTTAAAAAGACCCTTCTCATATTGTTAATCTTCTGTTGTTCTCTCGCATCATCCTTAACTACTGTCTTCTTGGCTTTGTTCTTACCCTTTAGTAGTACAAGGAAATATATGGCTACGACAATACTGCAAAATAATGAAATAACTGTTAATAGTATTCCTGTGATTTTCACTTTCACTTCCTCCTTGTCTATTTCAAATTTGCTCTTATAGAGTATTGCCGAATTTTTATGTTTTTATTAGGAGATTAACATATAATTTCTCAATCCAATAAAAAAACAGGTGGTAAACCACCTGCTTTTTTTAAGCTGTTTCTATTTCTCTTTTGGAACTTGTTTTTCTTTTTTGAGAAATAGGTTTTTTATCTTCATTTATGATTATTTCTGCTTCTGCTTCTCCTAGCACAACTTCTTTTGTTATTATTACCTTCTCAACATTTGGTGTTGATGGTACCTCATACATTATATTGCGCATTTGATTTTCTATAATTGACCTTAAACCTCTTGCCCCGGTTTCGAGTTCTATTGCCATCTTGGCTATTTCTGCAATTGCTTCCTCGTCAAACTCTAGGATTACATCATCCATTTCAAAAAGTTTTTTGTATTGTTTCGCAAGAGCATTCTTTGGTTGTGTTAGTATCTTGGACAATGCTTCCTCATCTAGCTCCTCAAGTGATACTACCACTGGTACACGTCCAATAAATTCTGGTATTAATCCAAATTTCAAGAGATCTTTAGGTGATAGCTCCTTAAGAAGCTTTCCTAAGTCTTTTTCTTGTTTGCTTTGGATTTCTGCACCAAAGCCCATAGCTTTAGTTCCTACACGACTTTCAATTATCTTCTCTATACCGTCGAAGGCTCCAGCACATATAAACAGTATATTCTTAGTATCAATTTGGATGAATTCTTGGTGTGGATGCTTACGTCCCCCTTGCGGCGGAACTGATGCAACTGTACCTTCTATCATTTTAAGGAGAGCCTGCTGAACACCCTCACCACTAACATCCCTTGTTATAGATCTGTTTTCTGATTTACGTGCTATCTTATCAATTTCGTCAATATATATAATGCCTCTTTCAGCTCTTTCAATATCATAGTCTGCTGCCTGTAATAGCTTAAGTAGGATATTCTCAACGTCTTCTCCTACATAGCCTGCCTCTGTTAAGGAGGTGGCATCTGATATAGCAAATGGCACATTAAGAAGCCTAGCTAAGGTTTCTGCTAGTAATGTTTTACCTGAACCTGTTGGTCCTAACATTAGAATATTACTTTTTTGTAACTCTACATCATCAGTGGTATCTCCTGAATATATCCTTTTGTAATGGTTATATACAGCAACTGACAATGCTTTTTTGGCATCATCTTGCCCTATAACGTATTCATCTAATATATCATTAATTTCCCTAGGTGTAGGTAGTTCAGACATTTCTTCGTACTCAAAAATTTCTTCAAACTCATCCTCTATTATGTCAGCACAAAGTTCAATACATTCATCGCATATATATACGTTAGGGCCAGAAACCAACCTTCTTACTTGTTCTTGTCCTTTACCACAAAATGAACATTTTAATTGTTTAGGTTCGTCAAATTTCGAAGCCATTATACACCTCTACTTCCTAGTTAACTATTTTCTAATTTGGATAACTTCATCTATAAGGCCATATTTCTTACCTTCTTCTGCACTCATGAAGTAATCCCTTTCTACATCCTTCTCTATTTGTTTAAGTGATTGTCCTGTGTTTTCACTTAACATTTCATTCATGCGCTTTTTAGTCTTTATTATATGCTCTGCATGGATTTGTATGTCTGTTGCTTGACCCCTGGCACCACCTAGTGGTTGATGGATCATAATCTCTGCATTAGGGAGTGCAAAACGTTTACCTTTAGTTCCTCCTGCTAGTAAAAACGCTCCCATACTTGCAGCCATTCCTATACAAATAGTAGATACATCTGGTTTTATATACTGCATAGTATCGTAAATCGCCATACCGTCAGTTATGGAACCTCCTGGACTATTAATATAAAGACTTATATCCTTATCTGGGTCATCTGCTTCCAAAAATAAAAGCTGGGCTACTATTAGGTTTGCTGTAACATGATTTACTTCATCTCCTAATAAAATAATCCTATCTTTAAGCAGCCTTGAGTATATATCATAAGATCTTTCTCCACGATTTGTGTGTTCTACTACAACTGGTACTAAAGCCATATCTATAACACCCTCCATAAATTATTATTCTTTAACTACTGCACTGTCTACTACTAGTTTTATAGCTTTTGTTATTTTTAGGTCTGCTTCTAGCATTTCATTTCCATTTGCGCCGACTGCTTTCTTAATATCTTCAAGTTCCATATTAAAGCGTTCAGCCATTTCTTTCATTTCTTCTTCTATTTCTTCTTCTGTTACTTCTATATTCTCTACCTTTGTTATTTCTTCAAGAACCATACGTGACTCTAATTGTGTCTTAGCATCTTCAGCAAAGCCTTCCCTAAACTCATCCATATCTTGGCCTGTATACTGCATATATGTCTGCATATCTAATCCTTGTTGGGCCATTCTTTGAGCAAAATCATTTACATTCCTATCTGTCTGCTCATCTACCATTGCTTGTGGGATTTCCATTGTAGCATTCTCTATTATTTTCTCAATTACTGAGCTTTCAATTTGTGTAGTTCTTTCATTTTCTTTTTGTTCTAAGAGTTTTGCCCTAATATCCTCTTTATATTCATCTAATGTTTCAAAATCTGAAACATCTGCTGCAAAATCATCATTAAGTTCAGGTAGTTCCTTAACGGTAATACCTTTAATTAGTACTTCAAATCTAGCTGGTTTACCTGCTAATTCTTCTGCATGGTAGTCTTCTGGGAAGTTAACATTTACTTCTACTTCTTCATCGATATTTTTACCAATTAATTGGTCTTCGAAGTTATCAATAAATGAACCAGACCCTATTACTATTTCGTGATCTTCTGCCTTACCACCTTCAAATGCTTCGCCATCTACAAATCCTTCAAAGTCTATTGTAACCTTGTCTTGTGGTTCTACTGGCCTATCTGTAATAGTTAATTCACGAGCATTCTTGTCTTGTTCTGCTGCAACTCTTTCATTAACTTCTTCATCTGTTACCTCAGCAGCTGCAACTTCTACTTCTATTTCCTTGTACTGGCCTAACTCTACATCAGGCTGAACTGTTATAGTAACTTCAAAAACAAATGGTTTTCCTTTTTCTAGTGTTATTATTTCAAAGTCATTTTGATAGTCTATGCTTGCTGCTATATCAATATCATTTTCTTTTATTGCTTCGTCTAAAGCATCTGGAACTACAGCATTAATTGCATCATCATAAAAAATTTCACGCCCGTATACCTTTTCAATTAAAGCACGTGGCGCCTTACCTTTTCTAAAACCTTGCATAGAAATATGGCCTTTATTTTTGTGGTATGCTGCATCCATCCCTTTTTCAAATCTATCTTCTTCTACTTCTACTGTTAATTTTACCAAGCTATTTTCTAGGTTCTCTACTTTTGTATTCATTTAAATATGCCTCCTCAAAACATTCAAAATGTATTCGTTTTTTGTAATCTTTCATTTATATTTATTATGATAGGAAAATTAAGATTCTGCCTATATACTAATGTAATTTAACATCTACCAATTATATCATGTTTTCAAAGCTAAATCCAATAAATCAACTCAAATATATTTCTACCAAGTATTACATATGTTTTTTGAGATTTCCTTTGCTATAATTATTAAGTATTAATATTATAATTGTTAAGTGAAAGGACGATTTTATGGACAAGATTCCCCCACACACCTTAAGATACATATGTTTTGCTAATGTTTATGAACATAACATAGAAAGAAAAATCAAGGAAATTGATCTTTTTATAAAAACATCTCCCCCTCCCTATAAGGCAGAAGATATTAGTGACTTATTACATATTAATTTAGACGAACTTTATAGTATCTTAGAAGTTGAGTATTGTGATTCTTTAGATATGCTATCCTTTTTTAAGCTTATTCGTACATCCTCCAGTTACATCTGTAGGCTAATTCAAAGGCAGTGTGAGTATTATGACATCAAATATTATACACCTGAAGTCATATCCTATATTTATGAGCTGAATATAGATAAGGTGCGTAAAGCCTTTAAGGAATCTTCTTTATTATGTGTAGAATCTCATAATCTCAAGGAGATTTTCAGCTATATCTATGTGCCTGTTGTAAATTTAAATTATTAGCAAGACAAATCAAGGACAGTTAACAATTAAGATTGTTAGCTGTCCTTATGTTTAGTCTCTTAACTCCTCTGCCCTGTGACAAGCTACATAATGCTTATCTTCTAGTTCTCTCCACTCTGGCTCCTCATCCCTACATCTTTGTATGGCATATGGACACCTATCAACGAATCTACATCCCTCTGGTGGGTTTATAGGGCTTGGAACATCCCCTTCAAGTTTAATTATCTTCTTTTTCCTTTGGGCTTCTGGATCAGGAATTGGAATCGCTGACAAAAGAGCCTTTGTATAAGGATGAAGCGGATTATCGTATAGAACTTCACTTGGTGCAAGTTCCATCATCTTACCTAGATACATAACCCCAACCCTATCAGATATATACCTAACCATTGATAGGTCATGGGCAATAAATAAATAAGTAAGACCCAGTTTATCTTGTAACTCCTTAAGCAGGTTAACAACCTGAGCCTGTATTGATACGTCTAAGGCTGATATAGGCTCATCACATATAATAAATTCTGGATTTAGCGCTAAAGCTCTAGCTATACCTATTCTTTGTCTCTGGCCACCTGAGAATTCATGAGGGAATCTCATTGCATGTTCGTTACCAAGTCCAACAAGTTCTAATAATTCTACAACTTTCCTATGTCTTTCTTCCCTATTTGTGTAGATATTATGAATATCTAATGGTTCTGCTACTATATCTTCCACGTTCATTTTTGGATTCAAACATGCATATGGATCCTGGAAAATCATTTGAAAGTTTTTCCTTACGTCTTGCATTTCCTTCTTAGATAGTTCATAAATATTGTTACCCTTAAACATAAGCTCTCCATCAGTTGGTTCATAAAGTCTCATAATGGTTCTACCTGCTGTAGATTTACCACAGCCTGACTCACCAACAAGGCCAAAAGTTTCACCAGGGTATATATCAAAGCTTATGCCGTCAACTGCTTTTAGGGATCCGCTCTCTACTTGAAAATGCTTTTTTATATCTTTTACTGATATTAATGGTTCTTGGCTCATATTATCCCTCCTTCCCTTGTTTTTGGGCCATTGGATGATTTAACCAACAGCTACTTTGATGTGTCTTACTATGGGATGTTGCATCTGGCATATGGTGCTGACAAATTTTAAGGGAATCAACACATCTATCATAGAAAGCACATCCTTCTGGTGGCGCATATAAGTCTGGTGGTGTTCCTTCTATTGACTGTAGTGGTTGGTCCTTTGTCATATTAGGCCTTGGAACTGATTCTAGTAATCTTTTGGTGTATGGATGCTTAGGATTATTGAAAATTTCATCTGTCGTCCCTGTTTCAACAATTTGTCCAGCATACATAACAACTATCCTATCACTTGTATCTGCAACGACACCAAGGTCGTGAGTAATCAACATTATTGACATATCATGCTTATCTTGTAATTCTTTCATAAGATCTAATATTTGTGCTTGAACTGTAACGTCAAGGGCCGTAGTAGGCTCGTCTGCAATAAGTAACTTAGGGTTTGATACCATAGCTAAGGCTATCATAACCCTTTGCCTCATCCCCCCTGAAAACTCATGAGGATATTGTTTTACACGTTCTTCCGCTTGTGGCACCGATACAATCTCCAACATTTCAATAGCTTTTTGCTCCGCTTCCGCTTTAGTCATCTTTACATGCTTCCTGTAGCCTTCAACTATTTGAGGGCCAACACGCATAGTAGGATTTAATGATGTCATTGGGTCTTGAAATACCATAGCTATTTCTTTTCCCCTAATTTCCTGCATTTCTTTTTCACTTTTATCTAGAAGGTTTTCACCCTCAAAAATAATCTCTCCACCCTTATAATATGCAGGTGGGACTTGTAAAAGTTGCATTATAGCATTAGCTGTTACACTCTTACCACATCCAGATTCTCCAACTACTGCTACTGTTTCTTTCTTGCCAACATTAAAACTTACACCTCTAACTGCTTCTACTTCACCAAAAAATGTTTGAAATGATATTTGTAAGTCTTTTATTTCTAATAAATTATCCATTTTCCCACCTCCTACTTACGTAATCTTGGATCTAAGGCATCCCTTAAACCGTCACCTAATACATTAAATGCAAACATGGTTAATGATATAAATATAGCTGGTATAAATAGCTGGTAACCGTGCCCTATTGCAAGGCCTGCTAAACCGTCACTTGCCATAGTTCCCCAACTAGACTTAGGTGCTTCTATACCTAAACCAATAAAGCTTAGTGTAGCTTCTGCAAATATAGCAGTTGGCACTAATAAAGTAACATTAACTAGTATAGGTCCCATTGCATTAGGGATTATATGTTTACGAAGTATCCACCACTTGGATGCTCCCAAAGAGTTGGCAGCTGTAACATATTCATTTTCCCTTAATTGTAATACTTGTCCCCTTACTAAGATAGCCATAGGTACCCAGCCCGTAAGACCTAGGGCCAAAATCATAACTAAAAGGCTATCTGCCTCAGTAAATACAACCATCATCATAATAACTATTAGCATATATGGAATACTATAGATAACCTCTGCAATACGCATCATCCAAGAGTCAACTTTATTGCTAGCCATACCTGCGATACCGCCATATAAAACTCCACAAGTAAAGTCGATTAAGGCTGCTGCTACACCAATTAGTAAGGAGTATCTTGCTCCATACCAAATCCTTGTGAACATATCCCTACCAAGATCATCTGTCCCAAACCAGTGTACACTATTTGGACTTTGGTTTGTGTTAGATAAATTTTGTTCATAGTATTTGAATCCACTAAGGTGGGTTCCAATTATAGCCATAAAGACAAGGGCTACAATAATAACAAGACCAAACATTGCTAGTTTGTTCTCTTTTAGTCTTCTCCATACATCGGACCAGTATTTAATACTAGGACGATGAATTTTTTCTGAATCTTTATCTCCTTTTTCTGATGGCATAAATAACTCTGGCGAGTATTCTACTTTCATCATCCTTCCTCCTTCATAATGTTAATACGTGGATCAATAAGTACATAAGCAATATCTACTATTAAAAGCATTACAATTAATACTAGTGCATAAAACACTGTCGTACCCATAATTATAGGGTAGTCCCTACTTGTAATAGATGAAACAAAATACATGCCAAGTCCTGGTATTGCAAATATTTTCTCTACTACGAAACTTCCTACTACTAAGTTTGTTGTAATAGTTCCTAAAACTGAAATTATAGGTAATATAGCATTTCTAATAGCATGCTTAACAATTACAACTCCTCTTGATAAACCTTTAGATTTAGCCGTTTTAATATAATCTTGGTTAAGTACCTCTAACATACTAGATCTCATTAATCTTGCAATAAATGCAAGTGGCGACATAGCCAGCGCTATTGTTGGCAATATTGTATGCCTAAAACTTCTCCAACCTGCAACAGGTAGTAATCCTCCACTTTTAGCAGCTACGAATTGTATAAGCACTGTACCTAATACAAAACTAGGAACCGATATTCCAATTATGGCTATAACCATACTAAAGTAATCGGGCCACTTATTTTGATTAAGTGATGCTATTACTCCAAGTACTGGGCCAAAACATAAAGCTACTAATAAAGCCTGGAATCCTAAGTATGCTGAAACTGGAAAGCCACTACCTATCATTTGGTTTACTGTTTGAGTATTACTCTTCATAGATTCCCCAAAGTCTCCACGGGCAATATTTCCTAGATATATTAGGTACTGCTCATGATATGGCTTATTAAGTCCATATTTTTCTTTTAAGTTTTCATATACTTCTGGAGGCATTTTACTCTCAGTTCTTATAGGGTCCCCTGGAACAGCATTCATTAATATGAATGTAATAGTAATGATTGCCCACAGGGTAATTATTGCCATCCCTATACGTTTTACTATATACTTAAACATCTTTACCCTCCTAATTTTATTTATAACATAAAGAAAATCGGCGCGTTATCAGCGCGTCGATTTTCTGCATCTCAACCCTAAATTTTGCTTTATCTTATTAGTCTATATCTGCATAAATGAATGATGGATCACGGTTAACAACTTTATGCACATTTGTTAAGTGTGATTTTTGTGCATATGGTTTAGTGTAGAAGTAAACTGGCATTACAGGTAAGTTATCCATAAATAATTCTTCAGCTTCACGCATTGCATCGAATCTTACCTTAGGATCTACATTCGTTTTTGCAATATTTACAAGCTCATCATATTTAGCATCGCTAAACCCAGAGTCATTGTAAGGACCATCTGTTACAAACAGGTCTATAAAGGTCATTGGATCTACATAGTCACCAACCCATCCTGCTCTTGAAATCTCATAGTCTCCTGCTTTTTCTCTATCAAGTTTAACTTGGAATTCAACGTTTTCAAGTTCAACATCAACACCTAGGTTATTTCTCCACATTTCTTGTATAACTTGGGCAATTTTCTTGTGAGATTCCATAGTATTGTAAAGAATTGTTGCTTTAAAGTCTTCCTTAGTCATACCTTCTTCTTCAAGTCCTTCTTCAAGTAAAGCATTAGCTGCCTCGATGTCTTCTTCAAAGTAAGCTCCTTGCGCCCCTTGGAAATCCTCACCATCTTCATTTGGAATACCTGGAGGTACAATACCATAAGCTGGCGTTTCCCCACCTTGGGATACTTTACTAGTTATAGTTTCACGATCAATAGCCATAGTAAGCGCTTTTCTTACTTTAGCATTATTGAATGGTACTAATTCTGTATTAAAGTTATAGTAGTATGTCGCTAACTCTTCACCAATTACAAGTTCTGGATCATTCTTTTCTTGTAAGTCTGCTACTATTGTTTGTGGTAATGGATATAGGAAATCGAATTCATCAGCTTGGTATTTTTGCCATGCTGTATCTTCGTTTTCGATTATTGCAAAATCGATACCATCTAATTTTACTTCTTTTGCATTGTAGTAGTTTTCGTTTTTCTCTACTAGGATGTTCGCTTTGTGATTCCATTCTGTTAACTTAAAAGCACCATTAGAAACAAATGTTTCTGGTTGCTTAGCCCAGTCTGGATTATCCTCTACTACTTTCTTATTAACTGGGAATAGTGTATAGAATGCTGTAAGTTCTATAAAGTATGCAGCTGGTTCTTCAAGTACTACTTCAAGTGTAGTATCATCTAACGCTTTAACACCAACATCATCTACATCAGCTTCGCCTGTATTATAAGCTTCAGCATTTTTTAGGTAGTATAGTTGGTAAGCATATGTTGAACCTAAATCCACATCTAGTACACGTTTCCATGAGAATTCAAAGTCATGTGCTGTAACTGGATCTCCGTTAGACCACTTAACATCATCACGTAGCTCAAATGTATAAGTTAGGTTATCATCTGATACAGTATAGTCCTTTGCCATCCCACCTATTAGGTTACCATCTTGGTCTTTTTTCATAAGACCTTCGAATGTATGGTCAATTACCCAAGACTCATGTGTACCTTGTGCTAGTGCTGGGTCTAATGATCCTGGCTCACTAGAGTTGTTTGTATGAAGTATTTTACCGTCTCCCCCACTACCACCAGCAAAACATGCTGTGGTCATTAATGCCACTGCTAATGCCAATCCGGCAACAGTGATTAGTTTTTTCCTCATCGTTTTCTCCTCCTGTCGACAACATCTGTATGCTAGTGTAACATGTTGTCTTAATATGTCTAAAATTATTTTACAAAAAGTATACCATTAATAAATTTAAAGTTCAAGTCATTAGTGATATATAGGCCTATAAAACTTTGGTAATTATAGTTAAAAATAGGGTCTTTACCATATTTCTTGCCTTTTTCTTGCTTTAGGCTTGATTTTTATTCCCTAACATCATATCCTTAATTGTATAAAATGATAGATATAAAAGCTTTTTTAATTATTTATATTACAATTGGAGGTATAGAAATGGAAATCGAACGTAAGTTTTTGGTAAATTCACTGCCAAATTTAGATAATCACAAGGGTAAATTGGTTAAACAAGGATATATTTCAACAGATCCTGTTATTAGGATTCGTAAAATGGATGATTTATATACATTATCTGTTAAATCTAAGGGACATCTAGTAAGGGAAGAGTTTGAGCTGGATTTAACTCCTGAGCAATTTGAAGATCTATGGGAAAAGGTTAATGATACCTATGTTTCAAAAACCAGGTACTTCATTCCATTAGATTCCAAACATACCGCTGAGCTAGATATTTACTATGAGGAGCTACAGGGCCTTTATACAGTAGAGGTAGAATTTGATTCTACAAGGGATGCTGAAAAGTTCATTGCCCCCGACTGGTTCGGAAAAGATGTTACCCATGATAGCAGGTATAAGAATAATCATTTGGCGGTTTATGGATTGCCAAGGTAAGGAACAAGCTTTGCTTGCAAGGTATTTTAGGGGACTTATTTATAGGCATTTGGCTTATCCATAACAAAAAAGGTTAGCAAGTTATCTTGCTAACCTTTTTATATTACTGGGTAGAGAGGATTCGAACCTATGCATGCAGGAGTCAAAGTCCTGTGCCTTACCACTTGGCGACTACCCAATATTAAAGGTGAAAGAGGGGATTCGAACCCCCGGTCTTCGGAGCCACAATCCGACGCTTTAACCAGCTAAGCTACTCCCACCATATTAAAACGTGCCAACAGGGATTCGAACCCCGGACCTACGCCTTAGAAGGGCGTTGCTCTATCCAGCTGAGCTACTGGCACATATTCATATTATATTTATATTACAAGCGGGTGATGGGAATCGAACCCACGTATGCAGCTTGGAAGGCTGCCGTTCTACCATTGAACTACACCCGCAAATACTTATTTATTATTTGCATTGCTTATTATATTATATTTACAATAAAATTGCAAATTAATGCGGGTAGAGGGGGTCGAACCCACATGCCCAAGGGCACTAGATCCTAAGTCTAGCGCGTCTGCCAATTCCGCCATACCCGCATATGAACCACCCGGGGCTCGAACCCGGGACAACTGGATTAAAAGTCCAGTGCTCTACCTACTGAGCTAGTGATTCATTTTATATTTATTTGTTTTGGAAGGTAGTTAGGTGATACCTTCTAACTGGGTAGAGAGGATTCGAACCTATGCATGCAGGAGTCAAAGTCCTGTGCCTTACCACTTGGCGACTACCCAACGTTTAAGCTTTATTTTATTTTTTAAAGCTTTTGTAACGACCAACAAGTTGTATTATACATAATCTAAACCCAATAGTCAACATCTTTTTTGAAATTCTTTTATTTTTTTTATAAAAGTGGGATTTCCCTAGGAGTTTTCTCGATTATTATCATGTGTTTTACCTGGGTTTCCTGATCCCTTTTTATCCTTAAAACTGCATAGGATGGATAGACTGAGTCCCTTGGAAGGCTTATGCTACCAGGGTTTACAGCAAGTAGCCCTCTGGTCTTATCAATTTCTTTATGGGCAATATGAGTATGCCCGCATACTCCTATATGAGCTTTTTTATTTTTCATATCTTTAAATAATTCTTGGTAATTATTTTTTATATTATGATGATCTCCGTGAGTTATTAGTACTTTTTTGTCTTCTATCTCCACTACCTTTGTTCTATCTTTTTCTTTAAAAAACCACCCATCACAGTTACCTGGCACATAATAAAATTTTAGCTTTGGGAATTGTCTTTCTAGCCTTCTAGCATCTTCTATATGATCACCACAGTGTATTACAACATCCAAGCCCTCTTTCATTGTGTGCCTAATGGCAAGGCCTGCATAAGACAAGTCCTTATGGCTATCACTTATTACTAATACTTTCATTGTTTATTTCTCCAATACCTTTCTAATTTGTTTCTCCATTGCCCTCAGAGCCTTTCCTCTATGGCTAATGGCATTCTTTTCCTTGGCTGATATATCTGCCGATGAGGTTTGATATCCCTGTGGGTAGAAAATAGGGTCATAGCCAAAGCCTCCACTTCCTACGGCCTTTCTACCTATCTTGCCTTCCATGGTATCCCTGGTAATTATAGTTGCCCGGCCATCTGGGAAGGCTGTAGCTATAGCGCATACAAAACGGGCGCTTCTCTTATTGTCTTCTATATCCTTCATCTTATCCAAAATAATTGCATTTTTTTCTTCATATGGAGTATTCTCTCCTAGGTATCTAGCTGAGTATACACCTGGCGCCTTATCAAAGCAATCTATTTCAAGTCCAGAATCATCGGCCATTACTATATGACCAGACTCTTTCATTATCTCCTCAGCCTTCTTTCTAGCATTTTCTTCAAATGTTTGCCCATCTTCAATAACATCAATATCAATACCTGCTTCTTCCATTGTTATAATATTAACATTTATATTGGACATTATTTCTCTTATTTCTTTTACTTTATCTTTGTTCTTTGTTGCAAAAATAATTGTTTTCATTATTATCCCTACTATTTTATAATTTATTCTTCCTCTATTTTACACCTAAATCATATGTTTATACAAGCAAAAACACACCTATTTTAAAATAAGTGTGTTTTTCTTATACTTTACCTAAAAGATATTGTATTAAATATCTCTACTGTTGAGTCATATACTGTCTGCCCTACTTTTCTATTGAACTCTGCTGACTTAAGCTTAGCTGCATCCCCTGAGTTGGTCATAAATCCCGTTTCAATAAGAACTGCTGGCATATTTGTTTGATTAAGAACGATAAGGCCTGGTCTTGGTTTTGTTCCCCTATTATTAGTACCTAAATTTTTAACCATATTTCTTTGAATTATCTCTGCCGCCTGCTTGCTTTTCGGGTCTTTGGTGGAATAAAGTACTTCTGTCCCATTGGCCGTTGGAATGCCGGTAACTGAATTATTATGGAAACTTATAAAAAGATCCGCTCCTATGTCATTAGCAAGCTTTGCCCTACTTGGATTGGAAGGATAAGTATCATTATCCCTTGTTATATAAACTTTAATATTAGGGTCATTTTCTAGTAATCTATATGCATGCATACCCTGCTCAAAGTTAAGGTTTTTCTCTACTAGTCCATTGGCTGATGCTCCCGGATCACTTCCACCATGGCCAAAGTCTAATACTACAATTTTATCGTATCTTTCTCTTGGTTGCATAAATAATATTTTGATATCATCCCCATCATTTACTATTTCATATGCCCTAATTTTCTTCTCAAAAATAGTAATTTGGGTATTTCCTCCACTTGTGGCTACAACTATTCTATCTATAGTGCTACTAGCAATATTTAGAGTCTGATTTTTATAAAGATTACTATGGTTACCTGGCAAGGTTATAGTTGTTTTTAGGTTTCTATAGTCATTATTAATCTTTATATTATTAGTTGTCATTCCTGGTGCTTTTTTAAGCACTAGAGCCTCTCTTGGGCTATTTGTATATCTTAAGTTATCCCCACCCACATTTTCAGGGTTTACAGGTGGAGCTGGCCTATCTCCTTTTATACTTACATTTATTTCTTTTTTACTAGGTGAAAGATCTACCTTGACCTTACCTTCTCTCTTAAGGTCAAATACCACCCTTGTAGTTTCGGGAGTAAACTGGCTTGTCCTAACTCTCTCTACATAGGGGTTGTCACCTAGTGTAAAGTTAGACTGTAATGAATTTTTAGTATTATTAATATCAACAACCACTTTACCTGTTTGTGTAAAATGAGTGTATGACTTTAAGGGTTCCTTTAAATATATAGTATATATTGATGTTCCATCGTTTTCATTTCTTACTTTAACTTCCCTAGCCTCTGTAATATGTTTAGGGGCTACTGGCTTGTCTTCTGGATTTTCCTCTGGCTGGATTGGTGAAGTTGTTGTAGGCTGATTAATTTTAATATGCCTACTATCATCATTCCAATCTACTACAAAATCTAAGGTTTCTCCTATAAATCTAATAGGTAACATTAGGGTATTATTAATTATTTTAGGGGGAGCATCTAATTTTTCCATTTTCCCCTCTACCCATGCATTTTCACTATTTACCTCTAGCACAATTAATTTGTTTTCAAAGTTAACATATGCCTTTTTCTCTACTTCTTTCCATTCAACTAATGCCCCCATTGGTTCGAAAACTCCCCTGGTTGGCACTAAAGTTCTGCCTCCTATTTGTACTGGTGGCATTTCCATATCTATCTTTTTATTATTTACTTCAAGTGTTATTGGTGGTTTATCATATATATGCTGCTTTCCATCATATGTAAGTGTTCTTGGACTAGCATGTAAAGTTGTAGCTGGTTTTATCATTTGTAAGGATAGGATACATGTTAAAACTAAAGCTTTTTTGATAAATTTCTTCATTTCACTTCCTCCTATATTAATTTCTGTAATAATTTCAACCTTAGTATATCAGATTTTGTCTAGGAGCACAAAGACTAAAAACACCATAAAATGATATATTTATACTCAAACATAAAAATACAGCACAACTAAATAGCTTTAATGAAGCTATTATTTAGTCATGCTGCTAGATATACTGCTTATTTATATGTTTTTATCTTTTATTTTCTTTTTTTATGCTTATTTGCGTTATATAAATGTTACCCAATTGTTACACAATGTTAACATTTAACTCTTCAAAAACTTCTTCCAGTAGCTGCCTTTTCTTATTACTTGTAATAAGGGATAATTTTTTATCCTTCTTTCCCTTTGTATAATGTAGGCTTATCCTATAGCTAATTAAGTGTTTTTTTATTTTACATTTCTTAATTTCGCCTATATCTACAACATCTTGGGGTGTATATAGCTTCCTGTCAACAAGGATTAGGATTTGTGTAAACTGCATTATAGAATATATTAGGAACATCACTATTATAATTGCATGAAGATGCCTTAATATTGGCTGATATGAATATTTGAATTTATCAAATATAGAGCTATTTATTACTAGCAAAAATATAATAATAATTGCTGAGTCACCTTCCCTATCCCTAATAATAAGCTTGTTTTCCTCATTCCTTAGTTTGCTTATTTGCCATATATATCTGACCCGCATTAGGCTTAAGAATGCAGTTAAGATTATTAACATTTTAACTAGGGGATCTAAGTACTTTGACATCTATTCCATTTCCTTTAGCATATTTACTAATATTTCATTTACCTTTTGTGGATTTGCCTTGCCCCTAGTCTTCTTCATCATTTGCCCCATTAAGGCTTTAAGAGCCCTTTTGTTGCCACCTAGGTAGTCTTTTACTGATTGTTCATTACTATCTAATACCTCTTTGGCCATTTCTATTAGGGCATCATCATCATTTATTTGTTTTAAACCTTTCTCTTCAACTATTGCCTCTGGGTTCTTACCTGTTTTCCACATCTCTTCAAAAACCTGCTTAGCAATATTGTTACTTATGGTTCCTGCATCAATAAGCTTAATCATTTCACCTAGTAGCCTTGCTTCAAATGGTATAGCAGCTTCTTCTTTTTCAGTTTCGTCTAATAGCCGGAAGATTTCCCTCATAATCCAGTTAGCAACTTCTTTAGGATTATTGCAAGTTTCTACTGCATCCTCAAAGAATTTAGCAATTTTTTGCGATTCTACTAGTTGCCCTGCATCATAATCATTTAGATCATATTCTTCCATATACCTTGCTTTTTTAGCATTTGCAAGTTCTGGCAAGCTCTTGCCTATGTTTTCTATATATTGATCTTCTAATATTACAGGCCTAAGGTCCTCATCCCTAAAATAGCGATAGTCTGCAGCCTCCCCCTTAGTTCTCATAGATACTGTAGTCTGGGAAGCTTCGTCCCACCTTCTTGTTTCCTGAATAACTTCACCACCAGCTTCTATAAGATCAATTTGCCTTTTTGTTTCAGCTTCAATGGATTTTACTACATTACTAAATGAGTTTAGGTTTTTCATTTCTGTTCTTGTTCCAAGTTCTTTGTCCCCTTTTTTACGGACTGAAATGTTAACATCTGTCCTAAAGGAGCCCTCATTCATTTTGCAGTCTGATACTCCTATATATATAAATATATTTCTTAAGGTCTCAAGGTAAGCCCTTGCTTCTTGAGCTGAATTAATATCTGGTTCTGATACTGTTTCAATAAGGGGAACACCGCAGCGGTTATAGTCAATAAGTGAGCCGTCCTGGTCATGGGTTAGCTTACCTGTATCTTCTTCAAGGTGTATCCTTGTAATCCCTATTCTCTTTATCTTATCTTCTACTTCTATATCAATATGCCCATCATAGCAAAGTGGTAATTTATCCTGAGTAACTTGATAGCCTTTAGCAAGGTCTGGATAAAAATAATTCTTTCTATCTTGGTAGCTATATTTATTAATGGAACAATTAGTTGCAAGCCCTGCCCTAACTCCATATTCCACTACTTTTTCATTTAATACCGGCATGGCACCTGGCATGCCCACACAAACTGGGCAGCAGTGGGTATTTTCTTCTCCGCCAAATTTAGTTGTGCAACTGCAAAATGCCTTTGTATTGGTAGATAGCTCAGTGTGTACTTCTATCCCAATAACCGTTTCATAATTTGAATATATACTCATCTTTTCACCTTCTATATTATAGTTTTGGTCTTTGATCTTTAAAATCTGTAGCTTGTTCTAATGTATAGGCTACCCTTAGTATTGTTTCTTCTTTAAATTCTCCTGCAATTAACTGCATACCTATTGGAAGCCCGTCCTTATCAAAGCCACATGGAAGTGACATAGCCGGCACTCCTGCAATATTAGCATTAATTGTGCATATATCATTTAAGTAGTCTTTGACTGGGTCTTCCTGTTTTTGTCCTATCTTAAGGGCTGTTGTTGGCATTGTAGGTGCTATAATAACATCATAGTCTTCTAAGACCTTATTATGTTCTTCCTTAATAAGCTTGGCTGTTTCAAGAGCTTTTTTATAGTAACTATCATAATTAGCTGCGCTTAGTACAAAAGTACCTAAGATAATACGGCGCTTTACTTCTGCTCCAAATCCTTCTCCTCTTGAGTTACTATATAGGCTTTCTACATCTGTATAGTCTTTAGCACGGTGGCCATAAGCAACCCCATCTAGTCTAGCCAAATTAGATGATGCCTCAGCGCAGGCTATAATATAATAGGCTGGCAAGGAATGTTTAATAAGGGGCATAGATATCTCTTCCACAACTGCTCCCATATCTTCTAGTTTTTTGGTAGAGGCTAATACTGCCTCTTTTACTTCCTGGTTAAAACCTTCCCCAAAATACTCTTTAGGCAAGGCTATGCGAAGACCCTTAACGTCCTCGGTAAGCGCCTTTGTATAATCAGGATATTCCATATTAATAGATGTAGAATCCTTAGGATCATGACCTGTTATTGCATTTAGCACTAAGGCCATATCTTTTACATCTTTGGTAATGGGAGATGTTTGGTCAAAAGATGAGGCATAGGATACTACCCCATAGTTAGAAACTAGCCCCTTGCTCGGTTTAAGCCCAACTAGGTTACAACTTGATGCTGGTTGCCTAATAGAGCCTCCCGTATCTGTGCCAATAGAAAAAACTGATTCCCCTGCTGCAACTGCTGCTGCACTTCCCCCAGAGCTTCCCCCCGGTCCCCTTTCTAGGTCCCATGGATTATGGCTTGGGAAGAAATATGAATTTTCGGTACTTCCCCCCATGGCAAATTCATCCATATTTAGCTTACCAATTATAATGGCTCCTGCATCTTCTAGTTTTTCTACTACAGTTGCACTATAAGGTGGGATAAAATCTTCTAACATACGGGATGCACATGTTGTTTTTAAACCCTTTGTGCAAATATTGTCTTTAATACCTATTGGTATACCTGCTAACCTAGAAAGTTCTTCACCTTTTTCTAGTTTAGCATCTATCTCTTCAGCCTTCTCAAGGGCCCCTTCTTTATCAAGACTAATATAAGCCTTAACCTTATCATCAACTGCTTCTATTCTTTCAAAATAAGCTTCTATTAATTCTACGCTTGTAACTTCTTTGTTTCTAAGCATAGTAGCAAGCTCATCTGCTGTTTTTGTAAATAAGTGCATAACTTTCCTCCTGTTTACTCTACTATTTGTGGTACAAAGAAGCAGCCTTCTTTTTGCTCTGGCGCATTTGCAAGAAGTTCTTCTTTTGCCATAGATGGTTTAACTTCATCTTTTCTTAACACATTGTATACATTAGTATCCCTATCTTCAAGGTCTATACTACTTGTATCTAGGCCTTGCAGTTCTTCTGCAAAGCTAACCATCTTATCTAGGTCTTTAGCAAATTCTTCTGCCTCACTTTCTGTAAGGCTTAAGTGGGCTAACCCAGCTAATTTTAAAACGTCTTTCTTATTAAGTCCCATATTACTCTCCTTCTTCTAGGGATTTATCCCCTGCTATTTCTAGTATTGCCATAATATCTTCCTCATCTAGTGGTAAAAACTGACCTATAGGCCCGTTTTCGGCGCCTTTTTTGGCCATTTCTTCAATCCTATCTAAAGGAATATTGGCATCATTTAATCTTACAGGCATATTTATAGATTTAAAAAACTCTTCTGTACGTCTTATACCCTCTAGTGCAGTCTCTTCCATATTAAATGGGTTAATGTCTACATTCCATACCCTGTTAGCATATTGAACGAATCTTGGAATATCATGCTTATATACATATTTCATCCAGGCTGGAAAAACTATGGCAAGTCCTGCCCCATGTGCAATGTCATATATACCCCCAAGTTCATGCTGGATACCGTGGCTTGCCCAATCCCCAATCCTACCAGTATCCAAAAGATTGTTATGCGCTAGTGTTCCTGCCCACATAATCTCTGCCCTAGCATCATATCCATTAGGATCATTCAAGACCTTAGGAGCGTTGTCTATAATAGTTTTCATAACGGCTTCGCACATTCTATCTGTAAGTTCTACATTGGGAACGTTTGTAAAGTAACGCTCTAAGACATGGGCAAACATATCTGATAGTCCACATGATGTTTGATATGGTGGCAGGGTATAGGTAAGGACAGGGTTCATAATTGCAAACTTAGGCCTTAAGATATCTGCGCCTGCTGATTTCTTATAGCCGCCATCTTCGTTAGTTACAACTGTACCTGTGCTAGATTCACTTCCTGCTGCCGGAATAGTTAGGACAACTCCCACTGGTAGAGCTTCTTCTATCTGCGCCTTTCCCGTAAAGAAGTCCCATACATCTCCTTCATATAAGACTCCTGCTGAAATAGCTTTGGCTGAATCTATTACACTGCCACCGCCTACAGCTAATACAGAATCTATCTTCTCATCTTTACATAGTTTAATACCTTCTCTTACTAGGCTTAATCTTGGGTTAGGCATAACTCCTCCAAGTTCCACAACTTCAATATCTGCTTCCTTAAGGGCCTTTATTACAGTATCGTATAATCCACTTCTTTTTATACTTCCCCCTCCATAATGGAGTAGCACCTTATTACCAAGACCTGACATCTCTTTGCCTACAAGGGATTCTGTGTCTTTTCCGAATATTATTTTTGTAGTGTTTTGGTATACAAAGTTTTCCATAATTATATGCCTCCTTATTATTTAAATAATCCTAGTTTTTCACAGGCTTTCCATATACCATCATCCATGTTTGATGTGGTAATATAATCTGCAACTTCTTTTAATCCATCTATGGCATTACCCATGGCTACACCACATCCAACATAGGATATCATCTCCATATCATTTAGCGCATCTCCAAAGGCATAGGAGTTTTCTATCTTAAAGCCACCTACTTCAAGCATCTTCCTTATACCTACTGCCTTAGATAATCTCCTATCCGTTGCATCCATCCCCAGTTCATGGAATCTTATAAATTCCAGGTTAGGATGTGCTTCCTTATAGAAATTGTCATATTCTTCCTCACTATAAATCACAATTTGATTTATAGGCCTATCAAGATGTAGATTTTTTTCAACCTTAGGATAATCTAAATCAAGAGCCCTTGTACAACTAGTAATAGATGGGTGATTTTCATCTAGCACCCATATATCATTATGGGTCATAAATGCTGCAGAGTGCTCATATTTTCTTACTGTATCTACTAAATTAAGGACTTCATCCTGATCCAAGGCTTGTAGGAAGATCTCCTTCCCTTCAAATATAGCATAAGAACCATTTATGGCCACATATGAATTAATGTTTAACTCCCTAGCCGCCCACTCCATATCACTAGGCCCCCTGCCAGTAGCTATTGCAGTGTAGATGCCATTTTCTTGTAGCCTAAAAATAGCTTCCTTAGTTGACTTTGGGATTTTCTTATAATCATCTAAAACTGTACCATCTAAGTCAAAAAATACAATCTTTCTATCCACATTTGTTCCCTTTCTAGTCTTTATTTATATTTTAATCATATATCTAGTATATCATATCTTTCCAGTTTTTCTATTAGGATCTCATTATCTTCTCTTGCCTTAATGGCAAGCCTAACATACTCATCACCTAGGCCATTGTAATTATTACACCTTCTAATTAGGATATTTTCTTTAATTAGGTCCTGGTATAACTTCTCACCACTAATTTTATTTAACCTTACTAGGATAAAATTAGCCTTGCTAGGGTATACCCTGTCTACCATCTTTAAGCTTCCTATTTCCTTTATAAAAGCTGGCCTTTCCTCCTCTAACCACTTCTTTGTGACCCTTATGTACTCCTCATCCTCTAGCACATACTTTAAGGCTAACTGGGCAAATGAATTTACATTCCAGGGTATTTGCTTATCTCTCATTCGGCCATTGTAATCTTTGTCCTTGCAAATACTGTATCCTAATCTAATTCCCGGTATCCCGTAAAATTTCGTTAAAGCTCTTATAATACATATACAGGAATAGCTATTTACTAAGTCTATTAAGCTATCATCCTTATTGCCTGTAAATTCAATAAAGGCCTCATCTATAATAACCTTCTTATTATATTTTTGGCAGTGCTTAAGTATAGGCTTAAATTTTTCTCTATCAATAAGCCCCCCATTTGGGTTATTAGGATTAGCTATTATTAGGCCCTGGGTAGCCTTAACTTTTTCAAGTAAATCTTTATAGTCTACCTCCATATCCTTATTTAACATGCTATACGCAATCTTACTTCCATTTTTTTGGGCCCTATCTTCATATTCTATAAATGCTGGGCTTACTATAGTTATACTTTCTAAGCTCCTTATAGCAATGTCTATATTTTCTCCGGCCCCATTACCAAGAACAAGGTCTTCTTCCTTGCAGTTTATAGCCCAGCTTTTATTTATATAATTGCAAATATATTGTTTTGATTCCCTGTATTTAATATCTGGGTAGACATCTAATCCTGCCAGCCCTTCTCCTATATTGGCCGTAAAACTTTCCGGCACGCCTAAAGGATTAATATTAGAACTAAAATCTATTAATTTTCTTCCCTTAAGTATTCCTTCTGTATAAATATCTCCACCATGTTCCATCTAATCACCTCTTCTAAATACGCCATCTAAAATTTTATTATATTCGACAATAGCCATGCCCTTAACTTTATGGTATAATTTCCATAATTATAAATTAAGTAAAGGAGAAGGTTTATGAAATCAATTAAAAAGAATTTTACTTTGATGCTAGCCTTAGCTATAAGTATTATGTTCATTAGTACTAAGCCTATCTATGCTAGCGCGGGCCCATATCTAGTAATTAACCATGTGCCTGTTACAGGGGGCGCTAAACCTTTATTGGATAAGGGGACAACATTGGTACCTATTAGGGTAATATCTGAGACACTAGGTGCTGAATTAGATTGGAATCCAGATACTGAACAGATTAGGATTTATACTACTGGATCAAGTATTGAAATGACTATTGGAGATCCTAATGTTAAGGTTAATGGACAAGCACAAACCCTAGCAGTGGCTCCCACTATTGACAAGGGGTCCACTATGCTACCTATTAGGTTTGTAGGCGAAGCACTAAATTGCACAGTTAGCTGGGATAATGCAAAGAATACTGCTTATATCACCAGCCCTAACCTAGCTAAGGCAGAGTTACCTAACTTTAGCCATGATCCATGGGGCAGGAAGGTAAAAACTAGCAATTTACCAAAGAATGCTGTGATATTCCCCTACATCGCTGAAGATGTGCCTAACTGGGCCTATGAAAATATTAATATGACTCATACAGCCCTTGCATCTAGTAAGGGATTAATGCATTTACCAAAGGAATTTTTCTATAGTGGTTATAACCATGCCCAGGTGGTAGATGTCTTAAACAGGCACTTTGACACGGTTCTTAATCTTGATTATAGGACTATAAATAAGGATGAATTTAAAAGCTATGTAAATGAAGTTTTTAGTGATAAAAGTTTTGAAAAAACAGGTTTTTCAGGTGCGGAATGGGCTGATACCTATGTTGATTATGTGGTGGATAACAAAATAACTACCACTGGTTCTGCGATTATTATGCCTGAAGCCTTTTGGGTTAATAATGCAAATGATCTTATAATTAGTGCATGGGTTAATTTAGAAGTTACTAGCCAAGACCTAGTTGATTCAAGGTTGGTATTCCAGGACTTTGGTAACTTCCCAACTAGTGGTTTAAGATCTGGTGTATTCCCTTCCACTCAAACTAATCAAAAATATGAAGGGTTAGTACAGTTTAGAATGTTCGGGAATAAAATAGACTATAGAACTAATTCAATTGTGGACCAAATACACCCTCAGGTTAACGGATTTGGAGGAGCATATATACAATAATAAGTAAAATTTCAGCGCTGTACATAAGTACTACAGCTTGCTGAATATGACTCTCTTCTAACTTATTTACTGGTTCACCTATAGTAGGCTTCTTTATAACTTGACCAAAGTAATTATTATCTCCACCTAACTGAATTCCTAAGGCCCCGGCTGCTGCACCCTCTGGATATGCACAGTTGGGGCTTTTATGATTTTTACGATCTCTTATCATAATCCTGGCACTTCTTATAATATTTCCTTTTACTAGCGGGGATACTAGGACAAATAAAAACCCAGTAAGCCTAGCAGGTATTAGGTTGGCAAGATCATCTACTTTTGCCGGGAAAAAACCAATGTCCTTATAATGAGGGCTTACATAACCTAGCATGGAATCCATTGTATTTATTCCCTTATATAGCATAGCTAAAGGTGCCCCACCTATCATTCCGTACAAAAGTGGGGCAATAACCCCATCTGCAGTATTTTCTGTAATTGTTTCTATATCTGCCCTAATTATTTCTTCCCTGTTTAAACTTTCTGTATCTCTTCCCACAATATAAGAAAGCTTTATTCTGCTGTCTTCAATATCACCTTTTATAAGAGAATCATACACCTTAAGTCCTTCTTTCCTAAGGCTTGTGGCTGCTAAACTTGTCCATAGAAGGCCTATGTTAATTATATGATTAATATAAAAGTATGGTTTAGTAAGTCTTAAGATTAAATATGGTATCGCAAAACTTACTAGGCATACTAGGATAACAATCACTAGACCTAGCAACTTAAGTGCCTTTGAAGTTTTGCATATCTTTCTCCCTTTTTCTTCTAAGTAACTAATAAATTTACCTATATAAATAACAGGGTGGGGAAAGCCATAGGGGTCCCCTAGTATAAAATCTAATATTACTGCTATTAAAATGTCTATCATTATGCCATGCCCTTCTATTGGTTAAATATAATTTTATATATTGCATCCATATCTATATTATCTCTTACTAAATCTGCTAGCCTATTAATTCCATCTTCATCCTCAAGGTCAAAATCAAAATATGGTAATACACCAGCATTAGGTATCTTGATTATATCTTCAATCATTGTAAGGCCTGGCTCAAGAAGCTTAATATCCCCTCTAAATTTATTGATTATAGTAGCCCTTACCCTAGGTTTTTCCTCTTCCTTAAGCAGTAGCATAGTACCAGCTAGGGAAGCAAACACTCCCCCTTTATCAATATCACCTACCAAAACTACAGGTGCATCTACAAGTTCTGCCATACCCATATTTACAATATCCCTGTCCCTAAGATTAATCTCCGCAGGGCTACCTGCACCCTCCATAATAATTACATCAAACTTTTCCTCCAGTTTATTAAAATCTTCCTTAAGCATTTGACTAAACTTTAATTTTAGATCATGATATCCCATGGCTGTGGTATCAGCATACAACTTACCATTAACAATAACATGGCACCTTTTATCTCCTAGGGGTTTTAATAGGATGGGATTCATATAACTGTCTGGTTCAAGGCCTGCTGCATAAGCCTGTACTACCTGAGACATGCTCATTTCCTTACCTTCCTTAGTTATGTAAGTATTAAGACCCATATTTTGTGATTTATAGGGACACACTGAGTATCCATCCTGCTTGAGGATTCTACATAATGCTGCAACTATTATACTCTTTCCTACTGATGAACCTGTTCCCTGTATCATTAGCTTGCCCATTTAATCACTTCTCCTTATTGCTTCCCTAATATGTTCAATATATATGTCCTGAAATGCCCTTATTTCTCCTAGGCTTTTTGTATCTGCCCTCGTTTTTATCCCTGCATCTTCTAGGATATTTTGCCAGGAGCCTTTATTATCCCCTAGCATATCCTTATAAACATGCCGTCCGGAAACCAGCATAAGGGGCTTAAGTATCACCTGGTCTACATTGTCCTTAATAAGCCTTTCTTTTATTAAGGATATATCTGGGTATCCCTTTAGACTAGCAATATATACATTCTTATATCCTTCTTTATAAAAACTTTGCTGAAGTTGTAAGTAGCACTCATTGGCTTGGTGGCTTGTCCCATGGGCCATTAGAAGAAAGTTATCTTTTTTATTTAGATCTTCCTCCATTGCATCTACAAAAATTTTATAATCATCTGGCCTATCTTTCTTACCCTTATAATATAGGGCTGGCCTAGCTAGCCTAATTTTACTAAAGGCCTTCTTATGGCTAAATTCTTTAACCACAGATCTAAGGTACTGGTACTCTAGTCCTGGAATTATATGAAGGGGCTGGACTATAACCTGATTATATTCCTGATCTATTAATCTTTCTAGCGCCTCAACTGGGTTATCAATATGGATATTATCCCTTTCCTTAATCTTATTGATTATTATATGGGAGCTATAAGCCCTTCTAACATCATAGGCTGGAAATGCCAGCCTAATCTTGTCTTCTATAGGATCTATTGCCTTTTTACCCGCTGCTGCAAGGCTGGTCCCAAAACTAACTACTAATATGGCTTTTTTCATACTATCTTACCCTTCAAATGTACTAACCAGTTCTAAAAATCTTTCTATATGATCCTTGGTATGGGTAATGTTAATAAATAAGGCTTCAAACTGGGATGGTGATATATAAATTCCACCTTTTATCATATGGGCAAAAAACCTGCTATATCTTTTAGTATCAGATTTTTTTACATCCTTAAAGGTTGTAACTTCTGGTAGGTCATTAAAGAAAATAGTCATCATAGGACCTCTACGATTTATAACTACAGGTATGTTTTTTTCCTTGGTAATTTCTTTAACTCCATCTTCTAGCATAGATGCTAGTTCTTCCAAATGTTCATAGTATCCTGGATTATCATTTAACTTGCTAACTGTTGCAAGGCCTGCTGCCATTACAATAGGATTCCCTGACATTGTGCCTGCCTGATATACTGGCCCTACTGGTGAAAGGTATTCCATTATCTCCCGCCTACCACCAAACGCACCACATGGTAAGCCTCCTCCCATTATTTTGGCAAAGGATATTAAATCTGGTTTTATATTGTATATGTTTTGTGCTCCCTTGTAATCAACCCTAAACCCTGTCATAACTTCATCAAATATAAGCAGCGCTTCTTCCTTGTCGCAAAGCTGCCTAAGGCTATTAATAAATTCCTGGCTTGCTGGAATAACTCCCATATTTCCTGCTATTGGCTCTATTATAATTCCTGCTATTTCATCCTTATAGTTTTCAAATAACTCCTTAACACTTTCAATATCGTTAAACTGGGCAATTAGGGTGTTCTTTATGCTATCTTGTGGTACACCTGGTGAACCAGGAATATTTTCCGTTAAAACACCTGATCCTGCCTCAACTAAAAAACCATCGTAGTGGCCATGATAACACCCAGCAAATTTAATAATTTTATCTTTGCCAGTGTAACCCCTTGCTAGTTTAACTGCGCTCATTGTAGCTTCAGTCCCTGAATTTACCATGCGAATCATATCTACATTAGGTACAGTAGTACATATAAGTTTAGCAAGTTCTAATTCAAGGTTAGTTGGTGCGCCAAAGGCTATTGCATTTTCGCTTGTTTCTTTAATAGCCTTTACTACATCGTCATCGTTATGGCCAAGTATCATAGGACCCCAGGCTCCAACAAAATCTATATAATCCTTATCTTCTTCATCTGTAACTATAGCTCCCTTAGCCTTCTTTATAATTGGTGGTAAAATATCTACATCCTTAAAGGCCCTAACTGGGCTATTAACTCCTCCTGGTATATATTTCTTAGATTCTATAAATATAGACTCATTCCTCATTGTTATTTAAATCTCCTTTTTATTAGATAAATCTATTAGTTTGTTTACCATTGCATTTGTACTATATTCCTGGCATACATAGGGTTTAATACCATGCTTTACTATCTCTTTTTCTGTAATTGGGCCTATGGCTAGTAGAGTCTTCTCTTTTATTTTGTCTAGGCCTACAATTTCCACCATATTATTAAAGGTAGATGGTGATGTGAATAATACTATATCAGTACTATCAAAGTCTTCCCTAGCCTGGCCTATTTCTGGCCTATAAATATCTACCCTATCAACCATTGCTCCGCATTTTTCAAGGTTATCCTTAAGGTAGCTCCTTGCCATAGCAGAGGTTGGCAAGAGTATTTTATCACCCTTAGTAACCTTATTCTTAAGTTCTATAAATAAATCCTCTGCAACAAAATGCCTGGCTAATATGGTAGTTACAATTCCATAACTACTTATGGCCTTTAGGGTAGCTGGCCCTATGGCTGCAAATTCTCCCTTTATGGTCCTAACATCTATTTTATTTTCTATTAAATAGTTAAAGAATATCTCTACACTATTAACAGAAGTAAAAACTATATAGTCATATTTATCAAATTTTTTTACATATGGATCAAGTTTCTTAGAATCTGCCTTAATTTCTATGGAGTTTATCTGGGTAACTTCTGCCCCAAGGTCTAAAAGCTGCCTTCTTAAATCCCCTGACTGTTTTTTTGTCCTTGTTATGCATATATTCTTTCCAAATAAAGGCTTATCTTCATACCAGTTTAATCTATCACTAAATTCTACTACTTGTCCTACCACTATAATACAAGGGGATGTAAAGTTCCTTTCCTTTACAATATTAGCTATTGTATTTAGCCTTCCAATTGCCTTTTTCTGCTTTGAGGTAGTACCTTTCATAATAACTGCGCAAGGTGTATCCTCATTCTTGCCATGTTTTATTAATCTTTCTATTATATCTTCTAGATTTCTAAGACCCATTAGAAATACAAGAGTCCCCTCAAGCCCGGCTACACTTTCCCAATTTGTATTAAGTTTATCAGCACTTGTCCCAGTAAAAACATGAAAGCTTTGGGCTATTCCTCTATGGGTAATTGGTATACCGGCATAGTTCAAAACTGCAATAGCGGATGTAACTCCAGGTATTACTTCAAAGGGTATCTCTTCCTCACTTAGTATAAGAGCCTCTTCTCCTCCCCTTCCAAAAACATAGGGATCTCCTCCCTTGATCCTAGCAATAGTGTGCCCCTTTTTTGCTAGTTTTACTAGCATTTCATTAATTTCATCCTGACTTTTATAGTGGGCTCCAGGTTCCTTCCCGCAGTAATATATCTGGCAGGATTCATCTAGGTATTTTAAATATTTTTCTCCTGCTAGTCTATCGTACATTACTGCTGTACATTTTTCTAGAACTTCTATGGCCCTAAGAGTAATAAGACTTTCATCACCTGGCCCACCACCTATTAAATAAACCTTTCCCATTTTAACCACATACTGCAATAACTTCTACTTCAAGTTTTGCATCCTTTGGAAGCCTAGCTACTTCCACAGCACTTCTGGCAGGGTAATCCCCTGTAAAATACTCTTCATAAATTTTATTAACTGCTAGAAAATCATCCATATCGGATAAAAATACCAAGGTCTTAACTACCTTATCCATATCTGTCCCAGCAGCCTCTAAAACGGCTTTTATGTTCTTAAAAACTTGATGTGCTTGAGATTCTAAGTCATCTGGCATTTCTCCTGTTTCAGGGTTAATTCCCAGCTGACCTGATGTATATACCATCCCATTTATTTTAATTGCCTGTGAATATGGGCCTAATGCTCCTGGTGCCTTGTTAGTTTCAATTACTTCTTTACTCATTTTTATCCTCCTATTATCTTCTTTTGTTAACCGTCCCTATTATTTTACTTCAAAATTCCCCTAACAACAATGTCATTAGGGGAACTTTTATATTCTTACTAGTTTTACTAGGGCTAGTGATATTAAGATTACACCACTTAGCCATGATATATTAAATTTTGCTTTTTGTGCAAACCTATCACCTATTAATACTCCTAGCCATACAGCAGCCATATGAAAAACAAGTGATGCTAGTAATACCTGGCTATAATTAATGCTACCTAAAGCACTTGCAAAGCCTGCAGCTAAGCCGTCTAAAGATAGGGCTACTCCTAGCATAAATGCTTCCTTAGTATTAAGTCTACTAGATCTATCAAAATCAGCCTTGGTTGTATCTACATAGATTTCCAGTACAAATCTAAAATCATATAATTTAAATCTTATAGTTCTATTTTTGTTTAGGTGTTTTTCTATGATACTTTTACTAATACCCTGGAAAAGTTGATATATTCCCAAGCCTAATAAAATAAATATTCCAGCCAAGACCACCAGGTTACCTGGTATTAATTCCCTTACTATGGATCCAAAAAAAAGTGAAATACCAAGAAGAGCTGTACATACGAGATTAATTGTTATGGCAGACCTAAAAGGTATCTTAATCTTATTAGCACCATAGGCAATGCTAGCTACAAATGCATCTATGGACAAGGCTATTATTAGCAGTATAGCTTCTAACATCCAACCACCTCTAAAATACTTTTTATTTCATTATATTAGGGGTGGCGACATATTGTGCTTATATCATATCCATAAACTCTTCTTCACTTATTATTGGAATTTCTAATTCTTTTGCCCTTCTGTTCTTACTTGAGGTGGAGTCAACATCATTATTAATTAGGTAGTCTGTATTGCCACTTACAGACCCTACTACCTTTCCTCCTAACTCCTCGATCCTCTGGCTTAATTCCCTTCTATTTTTAAAGATACTAACCTTGCCTGTTACAACAAAGGTTTTGCCTGCTATTGAAGATTCCTCTATCTCTTGAATATTAGGTATATCAAACTCTATTTCTTTCATTAGCCTATTTACAAGCTCCCTATTATCTTCAAGCTTAAAATAAGAATATATACTATGGGCTATAATAGGCCCTATTCCATCTATAGCCACGAGATCCTCTTCTTTGGCGTCCATTATGTCATTTATATTATAATTAAAATGATTACAAATTAGTCTTGCATTGCTAATTCCAACCCTTTCTATACCCAGTGCATATAGAAAGTTTGCAAGATCGGTTTTCCTAGATGCTTCTACTGAATCTATAATATTATTATATGACTTTTCCCCGAAGCCATCTAGACTTATAATCTCTTCTTTATGATTGTCTAGATAATATAAATCCACAAAATCATTGATGAAGTTATTGCCTATAAATTTCTCGATACTAGCTTCCGAAAAGCCCTGTATATCCATGGCATCTCTTCCTACGAAATGTACAAAGGCCTTGGCTCTCTTTGCCTGGCAATTAGGATTACTACAATACAGCACCTTAGCATCCTTAACAACTTCTATTCTAGTTTCCCCGGTGCATACTGGGCACTCTTTGGGAATCTCTATATTATTACTTTTTGTTATGTTATCTGCAATTTGTGGAATAATCATATTAGCCTTGTATACCTGAATTGTATCCCCTTCCCCTAACTTTAAGTTCTGGACTATGCTAACATTATGGACACTTGCCCTTGCAACAGTGGTACCTTCTAATTCTACAGGTTCAAATATTGCTATTGGATTAATAGCCCCTGTCCTAGATGTATTCCATTTTATCTTTATTAACTTGGTTTCCTTAATCTCATCTTCCCACTTAAAAGCTATAGAATGGCGTGGGAATTTGGCAGTTGCTCCTAATGAATCTGACTTAGATATGCTATCTAACGTTACTACCAAACCATCAGAGGCAAAATCCCTCTTTGTAATATTATTGGCAAACCATTCCACTGAATCTGCTACTGTATGGGCATTTACCATCTTATATTCTACAACTTCAAACCCTTGATCATCTAACCACTTTATCTGCTCTTCCTTAGAGTCTGTGTCAAGACCACCTTCTACTAGGGTAAAGGCATAAAACCTTATATTTCTTTGGGCTGTAATCTTTGAATCAAGTTGCCTTACACTACCACTACATAGATTCCTTGGATTTTTGTATTTTTCATCATCTGGAAGCTCTTTATTAATTCTTTCAAATTCCGAATAGGTAATTATAGCCTCCCCACGAATTGTTACCTGCCCTTTATAATTAATTCCTAGGGGTAGGTTAGCAAAGGTTCTAGCATTGGAAGTTACATCCTCTCCAATTATTCCATTTCCCCTTGTAATAGCTTGCACAAGCCTGCCTTCATTATAGGTAATAACTAGTGTAATGCCATCTAATTTCCAGGATAATAATCCCTGATCATTATCCAAAAAACTTTCTAACCTACTTACTTCCTTAGTCTTATCTAGGGATAGTATGCTTTGGCTATGCCTAACTTTAGGCAAGTCACTAAGCACCTCATATCCAACCTTCTGGGTAACACTATTTGCAAGTATTACTCCAGTTTCTTCTTCTAACCATTTTAATTCATCATAAAGCTTATCATATTCATGGTTAGGCATAATTTCCCTATCTTCTTGTTCATATATACGGGCAGCTTCAGCTAATATTGGTACTAGCTCCTGAATCCTTTTAATTTGTTTTGCTCGCATTATATCCTCTTTCCATAGATAAGTCATAAGTCATTATTAGTCCCAGTTCTTCCATTATTATATTCATTTATATTCCGAATTCACATCCTGCAAAAACTGCTTTTTTGTATGTGTTAACTTTTCGTATTCTTCTTTAGAAATATCACCTTTACGCAAAAGTTCATCTGTCAAATCTAAAAACTGCTTTGTGATATCTATCAAGGTCTCAATCTGTGTTAAATTTATACTTTCCGCATCAGTAGTAAGCACATTGCCACATCCTATTCTATAAAATCATTTATATATCCTATAAAACATTAATTATGCCTTGTATATATTGCTTAACTTAAGAACTTTATTTTATGCATGATTTCTGAATTTTTCCACTAAGTTGATACTATCACTATTCCCATATTATTACAAGCATTTTTTGGAACTTATTTAATTTTATGACCTTTCTTTTTATTATATGACCTTTAACCTTGCAAATTTTGCACTTAAACGTCTTTTTTGCCCATTATCAAAGTTAATTGTAACGAATAAGTCATCTCCTTTATCTTCTAAATCTTCAATAATCCCCTCCCCAAATCTTATATGGGAAATTCTATCTCCAATATTGTAGTCTTGGTCTACAGTTTTGGGGATATTATCAATAAGGCCTTTACCCATCTTAGGTCTAGTCTTTAAAAAGGGATTATGGCCTGGTATATTCCTTTTTGGTTCTTGCTTTCTAAACTGGCTAGGGAGCTCAGATAGGAATCTTGAGGGGGCTGCATACTGCACCCTACCATAAGTCCTCCGACACTCCGCATGCAGTAAGTATAACCTTTGCCTTGCCCTTGTTATACCTACATAACATAAGCGCCTCTCTTCTTCTAAGCTATCTTCCCCTTCTTCCAAGCTCATAGAACTTGGGAACAGTCCCTCTTCCAGCCCTGGCATAAATACTACAGGAAACTCTAGGCCTTTGGCACTATGAAGGGTCATAAGTACTACTGAATTACTATCTTCGTCATAGTTATCTACATCTGCAACCAGGGTAACTTCTTCTAAGAATCCTGCTAAACTTGCTTCTTCAGCTGTACTTTCATAGTTTGCTGCCTTAGAAATAAGTTCCCCAATATTACTTATCCTATCCTCTGCATCTTCAGAGTACTGCTGGTAGATATAATCATAGTAGTTAGTAGTATCTATGATATCTTCCAGAAGTTTTGCTACACCCTTTACTGGTGCCAGGGTTCTGAACCTATCCATCATTTCAATAAATTCTACAACCTTAGTTGCTGCAGCATTACCCACTACTTCTAATTCCTTAGACCGTCTAGCTACCTCATAGAATCTCATATCTTCTTCATATCCGTACTGAGAAATCCTATCTACAGTTGCCGCCCCTATTCTCCTTCTTGGAACATTGATAATACGCTGGATAGATACATCATCATGAATATTTTCGATAACGCGTAGATAGGCTAGAAGATCTTTTATTTCTCTTCTTTCATAGAATCTTGTCCCTCCAAGTAGCCTATAGGGTATTGAGTTAGATACCATCTTCTCCTCAAGCACCCTTGACTGGGCATTAGTCCTATAAAGAACTGCAAAATCACTAAAATTCCTGTCACCTGACATTGCCTTTCTTCTTATATTATCTGCAATAAAGTCAGCTTCCCTGTACTCATTATCATATTTTAGGACTTCTATAGCCTTACCCTTTTCATTATCTGTCCAAAGTTTCTTTGGTTTTCTTCCCTTGTTGTGGGAAACTACTGAGTTAGCAGCCTCTAATATAGTTCCTGTAGACCTATAGTTCTGCTCAAGTTTTATAGCTCTAGCTCCTGGGAAGTCCCTTTCAAAGTCTAAAATATTTGCTATGTCAGCACCCCTCCAGCCATATATGGATTGATCATCATCACCAACTACGCATAAGTTGTGCCTATCCCCAGCTAAATGACGTACTATATAATACTGGACAGTGTTAGTGTCCTGGTATTCATCAACATGAATATACTGAAATTTATTTTGATAGAACTTAAGAACATCTGGATGTTCAGTAAACAATTCATTGGTCTTCATAAGTAAATCATCAAAATCAAGTGCATTATTTTCCTTTAATTCCTGCTGATATAATGCATAGATATTTGCTATCATAGATAGCCTAAAATCATCTTCTACAGACTTTTTATATTCTTCCGGGGTTATGGCTTTATTCTTTTGGGCACTAATCTCTCCTAAGACCTTTCCTACTGGAAATAACTTCTCATCATAGTTTAAGTTTTTAATAATATCCTTCAGTAATACCTTTTGATCTGATGCATCATATATGGTAAACCATTGTCCATATCCTAGAAGGTGAATATTCCTGCGCAATATACGAACACACATAGAGTGAAAGGTACTTACCCACATACTTTCAGTTGCATCTTGCCCAATTAATACTTCTATTCTTTCTTTCATTTCTGATGCTGCCTTATTGGTAAATGTAATAGCCAATATATTCCATGGGTTTACACCTTTATCCTTGACTAAATGTGCAATACGGTGGGTTAATACTCTAGTCTTACCTGAACCTGCACCTGCCAAAATAAGCAAAGGCCCCTCGGTATGTAATACCGCCTCCTTTTGCCTTTCATTTAATCCTGTGGTTATACTCATATGCTACCTCCGGTTTTTATTCTTGTACATAATCTTACAACTCTGCTTGTTTTGTAATTCTTCCCTTATTTTTCTTCTCTTAAACGTTCCAATATGAATCCGTATCCACCAGTTCCATAGTTAAGGACCCTGCTTACACGGCTTATTGTGGCTGCTGATGCACCTGTTTTTTCTGTTATATCTGTATACTTACTTTTTTGTTCTAGCATCTTAGCAACTTCCAATCTTTGTGCAAGTGATTTAATCTCATTAACAGTACATATGTCTTCAAAAAACGCATAACATTCTTCTATACTTTCAAGTTCTAGAATCGCCTCAAAAAGTTGGTCTGTTAAGTCATCTTTAAGCTTAGGATTAATATTATGATTCATCTGAATCTCCCTTTCTTTGGATAAAGTCCATTAGCCTATCCTGGCTCTTATTTACAATTAAATCCTCAGGAAAATCAAGCTCTTTCATTAAGTTAATAGCTTCTGTAAAATCACCTACACTTCCGTAGTAGTGGGAATCGCTACCTACTACTATTGGTGTTTCATATTTCTTACAGCTTTCTAACATCTTAACTATGTGTTTCCTCGCCCCAAGCCGTGTTCCTGTGGGCTGTAAGGATGAGTTGTTAAGTTCTAATAGAACCCTATGCTTTTTGGCATGCTGTGCTATTATATCAAAATCCATAGGAAACCTATCATCCCCTGGATGACCTATGATATCTACATGTGGATTTTCTATTACTTTCATTAAGGTTCTTGTGATAGTCTCCTTGTCTGCCCCTTTTATACAGGGTGGATGTAAGCTTGCAATTACTAAATCTAACTTTTCCATCATGGCTTCCTCTAGATCAATGGTACCATCGTAATCCATAATATTAACCTCTGCGCCTCTTATTATCCTTACCCCGTGAATATATTCTGGTAGTATGTGCAAGTTGGCAAAGTGGAATAAGTGGGCGCCTCCCGGCATGGCTGCTGAATGATCTGTAATGGCAACAGCCTCCATTCCCTTGCTACCTGCAAACCTAGCAATCTCATCAACAGTACTGTATGCATGACCACTTGATATTGTATGAACATGTATATCTGCTAAAATTTTCATTATTGTGTCCTCCTTATGATTATATTACCTATTCTACAACCTCTCACCATTACATTCAAGTGGCATGCACTATAGCCTGTAATACTTTTTGCATCTTAAAGTGAAAGTTTATAAATTAGGTTTGCATTATTGGTAATAGATAATGTACACTATAAGATGATGATATTATTTACAGGAGGTATTTTTATGAAGACTTTTGACGAAATTTATAAACTTATTAAGAATAACCAAATCATTGAAGCACGTAATCTCTTGGTTAAAATGAATGTGGTTGATATAGCTCAATTTTATGAGACTATATTTGAAGATGAGGATGAAGAACATTTTATCGTCCTATTCCGTGTATTACCCAAGGATATTGCGGCAAATGTATTTTCCTATCTTTCACCCGAAGGTAAAAGTCATATCATCCAGTCTGTAACAGACAAAGAAATAACATATATTTTAGACGAATTATACCTAGACGATGTTGTGGATCTTATAGAGGAGTTCCCTGCTAATATAGTTAAAAGGCTGGTTGAAAACACAGATGAGCCAAGGCGTACTCTTATTAATAAATTTTTGCAGTATCCTAATGATTCTGCTGGCGGTATAATGACTATTGAATATGTGGCCCTAAAAAAAGAAATGAGTGTAGCTGAGGCCCTAGCCCATATTAAGTCTGTTGGTGTTGATAAGGAGACTATTAATACCTGCTATGTTATGTCATCTGACCGTAAACTTGAAGGTGTAATTTCCATACGTAAACTTATTTTAAGTGATGATGATGTTATAGTTGGGGATATTATGGACACCCACCTTATAAGTGCCAAAACTTTAGATGATCAGGAGGTTGTAGCAGATGTATTTAAAAAATATGATTTTATAGCCTTGCCTGTAGTTGATAAGGAGGGACGTCTTGTTGGAATTATTACTATCGATGATATTATTGATATTATTGAGTCTGAAAACACAGAGGACTTCCATAAGATGGCAGCTATGCAACCCTCTCAGACTGATTACCTTAGAATGAGCGCCTGGGAACTATCCAAGAATCGTATCCCCTGGCTTTTATTCCTTATGATATCAGCACTTTTTACAGGTAATATAATAGAAAGCTATGAAGAAGCCATAATACAGGTTACTGCACTATCTACCTTCTTGCCTATGCTTATGGACTCTGGTGGTAATGCAGGTTCCCAGTCATCAACGCTAATTATCCGTGGACTAGCTCTTGGAGAAATAGAAACTAGTGACTTTTTCAAGGTTCTTTGGAAGGAACTCAAGATCAGTATCATTGTAGCAACTATACTTAACGCAGCTAACTTTGTTCGCTTATATTTCTTAGGTTCAACAGATCTAATGCTAGCAATCACAGTATGTCTTAGCTTGTATTTTACAATTATTTTAGCAAAAATGGTTGGTGGTATTCTACCGATTATTGCTAAAAAGTTTAATATGGACCCAGCTATAATGGCTGGACCACTTATTACAACAATCGTAGACGCTCTTGCACTTCTTGTTTATTTTGCAACTGCAACACAACTTCTTGGAATAGGATAAAATTTACCAAAAATGCCCTACGTCTCACAAGTCAACCTTGGTTGAAAAAGTGATGCATAGGGCATTTTATATTATCTAATTTTTGGCGGGAAGCCTACTTTTCTTTGTACCTTACTTAAAGTTTTATTTGCAAGATAGGAGGCTGTCTGGGCATTTTCTTTAATAATACCATCTATATAAGCCTTATCCTTCTCTAGTTCCTTGTAGCGGTCTTGCAGCGGCCTTAGCTCATCAATAACAACCTCAGCAACTGCCATCTTAAAGTCACCATATCCTTTACCATCAAAGTCCTTTTCTGATTCCTCGATGCTCTTACCAGTAATCGCAGAATATATATTTAAGAGATTGCTAATTCCTGGTTTATCCTCTGAAAATCTAATTTCATTATCAGAGTCAGTAACCGCCCTTTTAAATTTCCTAGCGATTACGTCTGGTGAATCCAGGATAGATACAAAGGCATTTTCATCTTCATCTGATTTAGACATCTTCTTATTAGGTTCTTGAAGGCTCATAACCCTAGCCCCCGCCTTACCAAAGTATCCCTCTGGCACCTTAAAAGTTGGACTATAGGCATTATTAAATCTAATAGCTATATCCCTGGCTAGTTCAAGGTGCTGCTTTTGATCATCACCAACTGGAACAAGGTCAGTTTGATATAAAAGTATATCCGCTGCCATTAAGGCTGGATATGTAAATAAACCAGCATTTATATTCTCAGCATGCCTTTGGGATTTATCCTTAAACTGAGTCATGCGGTTAAGCTCACCCATATAAGTAAAACAGTTTAAAATCCATGCAAGCTCTGCGTGCTCAGGTACATGGGACTGATAGTACATAATATTTTCTTCAGGATTAATACCAGCTGCAATATACTGCATCAAAAATTCCCTAGATAATCTCCTTAAAGTAGGCGGGTCCTGCCTTACAGTAATAGAGTGCATATCTACTACACAAAATAAACAGTTATAATCCTCTTGTAAATCAGTCCAGTTCTTTAATGCCCCAAGATAGTTACCAAGGGTAACATGGCCTGATGGCTGCATTCCACTAAAAATAACCTTCTTTTTATCACTCATGTATATTCTCCTAATCATTAATAAGTATAGTTTACTCTACTTGATGTTATCATATTTAGGTGGATTTAATCAAGACCTAGTAGGGACGGTTAACAAGTTTCCCTAGCAATTATTATAACTATTGCTTATTGATTTGCTGCCGGCCTATTTACATCTGG
>JAAYSX010000001.1 GCA_012518255.1 Candidatus Epulonipiscium sp.
TAGGTGCCAATGTTATATTTTCTAAAACTGTCATATTAGGAAATAAATTAAAGTGCTGAAATACCATTCCTACCCTTTGGCGAATATCATTGATATCAGTTTTAGGGTCTGTTATGTCTGTGCCCTCAACTGTTATGCTTCCTTCACATGGGGTTTCCATTAAATTGATACATCTTAAAAAAGTAGATTTACCTGAACCACTAGGTCCAATAATTACAACAACCTCTCCTTTTTCTATGTTCTCATCAATCCCCTTCAGTACATGAAGTTCTCCAAAGTTTTTATGTAAATCTTCTATTTTAATCATTTAATCACTCATTTCTATTTGCTTTTATAATTTTAGTCCCCAAGTCTTACTTTCTTCTCTACCTTACGCATTAACCTAGTAAATGTACTAGTTAAAATAAGATAAATAACTGCAACAATAAGAAGTGGCTGACTAGCATTAAATGTAATACTTGTCATTGTATCTGCTGAGCGCATAAGATCAGTCCCACCTATAAACCCAATGACTGCAGTCTCTTTAATTAAAATTACAAATTCACTAACAAGCGCTGGCAAAACATTCTTAAAGGCCTGTGGCAAAATAATATATCGCATTGTTGCCGGGTAACCTATACCCAAGGAACGGCCTGCTTCCATTTGGCCCTTATCTATACCTTGGATCCCGGCCCTAACTAACTCTGACATATAGGCACCACTATTTATCCCAAAGGCTAGTCCACCTATAAATAATTTAGATACATTGGGGCTAGTAAATACAACACTATACATAAATGCTACCTGCACTATAGCTGGTGTCCCCCTAATAACATCCACATATATAACTGCCAATCTCTTTAATATCTTTTCTAAGAACTTAAGTTTTTTAGGAAAAGGTGCTATTTGGATAGTTGCTACTATAAGACCTATAATCAGTCCAATAACTGCTGCTATAGCTGTAAGTGCTAGTGTCCACTTCAAACCTTCCCAAACATATATATATAATTTTTTCTCAAAAAATGTTCCATAGAACTTCATAATACTATCTAGATTCATTCTTATCCCTCCCTATATATACTACCACATATGTAATTATATTAACAAGAAAAGGTTATGGCTAGCCATAACCTTTTTATTATTTCTACTCTAAAAGCATCTTAGAAATACTTGTTAATAAACTGCTCATATTCTCCACTTTCCTGTATTTCCTTTAAGGTAAGGTTAATTAGTTCAAGTAATTCTTTATTACCTTTAGGAACTGCTATGCAGTACTCTTCTTCAGTTAATTGCTCATCCAACACCCTTAGGTCATCATTGCCTTCAGTGTAGTTTTTGGTAGGCTCTGCATCTAGTATAACAGCATCTATCTTACCATTAGCTAAATCTACAAGAGCCATTGCACCCTTATCAAAGCTTATTACTTCTGCACCCTCGATATCCCTTGCTTCTCTTTCACCTGTAGTACCTAGCTGAACCCCTATTTTTTTACCTTTTAAATCTTCACCGCTATTAATACTTGTATCATCTGCTTTAATAGTTATTAACTGGCTTGATAGGAAGTATGAATCTGAGAAATCTACTTGTTTCTCCCTTTCTTTATCCTTAGTCATACCGGCAATAACAAAATCTACCTTTCCAGCTTCAAGCGCAGCCAGTAAACCTTCAAATTTCATATCCTCTATTTTAAGTTCTTTACCTAATTTCTCAGCTATCTTTTTTGATATTTCAACATCAAAGCCTACTACTTCCTTTCCCTCCCTATATTCAAAAGGAGCAAACTCTGCATTGGTCCCCATAATTATTATGTCATCATTGCTACTTGCTGGCTTTGCCCCACATCCTACCAATACCATAGCTAAAATACTAATCGAAACTACACTTAATATTATTTTTTTCATATTAACTCTCCTGTCTATGATTTGTAACCTTGTTGATATTATCTATATGCATAATTATAACTTCTTATGCATAAATAGTCAACCATTTTTTAAACAAATAGTTTCTGTGGATAAGTTTGGTATTTTCCACAAAACACATGTTTTGTGTATATAGTGCCTGTGGATAATGTTAATAACTTTGTGTATAAGTCATTTTATAGGCTTGTACAAGGTTTTTAGCTGTTGATAACCTCTTGATTTCTTGTTAATAGCCTAACATCTTAACAAGTGTTCGAATAACATGGGGATTTTTATCAAATAATTAGACCACACAAATGTGTGGCCTAATATAATTTACTAATTTTTATAAAGATTTTGCTGTTTTAATAATGTTTTCAACTGTAAATCCGTATTTTTCAAATAATAGGTCTCCTGGCGCTGATTCACCAAAATGGTCAATACCTATTACTTGACCATCAAGTCCAACATATTTATGCCA
>JAAYSX010000096.1 GCA_012518255.1 Candidatus Epulonipiscium sp.
AAGAAGACCCAGAATATATTATAATATCTGAAAACTATGGTATGAAAGAAGAATTTGTACAAACAGAAGGCTACAAAGAATTATCAGCTGTAAAAAATAATAAGGTTATAGAGGTTGATGATGATTTGTTAAATAGACAAGGTCCAAGGCTTGCACAAGGGGTTGAATCTATTGCTAAGATACTACACCCAGATCTATTTAATTAAGGGATAGAGATGAGATTTAGGAAAAAGAAGATTGTATTTTTTACTTTACTTATGGTGTATATTATGCTAGCTATTGTGGCAACTGCAATGGGGGCAGCTAGCATAACACCTAAGGAAGTGATTGTGGTTATTTTAAAATCACTACCTATAGTAGGAAAACATATCAGCAGGGATATACCTAATACTTACTTCTCTATTATCTTAAAGGTTAGGATGCCAAGGATTATAATGGCAAGCTTTGTTGGGATGGGACTGGCGGTAGTAGGAGCCACATTTCAATCACTTTTTAGAAATCCAATGGCAGATCCCCATATCCTTGGTATATCTTCAGGAGCAGCCTTAGGAGCCACCATAGGAATCGTTTTTAAGGTGCCAAGTGCACTTATTTCTTCAAGTTTTGTAACAGTATTTGCTTTTATGGGTGCTATGCTGACTACTATTTTTGTTTATTATATAGCCCAAGTAAAGGGAAGAGTATCAGTAGTTAATTTATTACTAGCAGGGAGTGCAGTAAGCTTTTTGCTATCTGCACTTATATCAATCATTATGGTTTTTAACCATAATGATGTAAATAAAATCGTTTTTTGGATGATGGGAAGCTTTAATGCTTCTAGCTGGAATCATATTATGATTGTTGCACCAGTTGTAGTCATAGGTACCAGTATTATATATATCTTTCATAGAGACCTTAACCTAATGTTAATTGGCCAGGAAAATGCTATGAGCCTTGGTGTAGAAACAGAAAGGCTAAAACATATTATTATAGTTACCTCATCAGTTATGATTGCAGTTTGTGTTTCTTTTTCAGGGATTATAGGCTTTGTGGGATTTTTAGTTCCTCATATGGTTAGGCTTATATTTGGTCCTAGTAATAAGTATTTAATCCCTTTTTCAGCCTTAGGAGGGGCCTTGTTTTTATTATTAGCAGATACAGTGGCAAGGACGATTGTGCCACCTGCAGAACTTCCGGTTGGTGCAGTGACGGCCTTAATAGGGACACCCTATTTCATTTATTTACTCATTAAAATGAAAGAAAGAGATGTATAATGGCTAAAAATAATATAAAGATAGATAACTTAAGTTTCTCCTATGATAATCAGCTCGTTTTAAATAAGATTAATTTAGACTTTGAGGAAGGAAAGTTATATTCCATTATTGGGCCTAATGGCTCAGGCAAGTCGACAATGATAAAAAACATATCTAAGGTACTGATACCTGAGTCAGGTAAAATTTTGATTAACGACAAGGATATTGCTTTTTTAAATAATAAGGAATTATCTCAAAAAATGTCGGTCATTCATCAAAATATAAGAATAGATTATGACTTTACAGTGGCTGAAATTGTTATGATGGGTAGAAGCCCCCACAAAAGAAGGCTGGAGGAATTTAATACCAGGGATCAAACAATTATAGAAAAATATATGAAAATAACAAATACATGGAAGTTAAGGAATAAATTCATTACTGCACTTAGTGGTGGTGAATTTCAAAGGGTTATTGCAGCCAAAGCCTTAAGTCAGGAAACAGATATTATTTTACTAGACGAGCCAACTTCTAACCTAGATATACAGTATCAAGTGGAGTTTCTAAAAATATTTAGTCATCTAAAAACTAATAAAATTATTATTGCTGTGCTACATGATTTAAACTTAGCATCCACCTTTAGCGATGAAATAATTCTATTAGACGAAGGGGAAGTAGTATCTAAAGGAAACCCTTGGCAGGTAATGAACAAGGAAAATATTAAAGGGATCTATCATATCCCTGTAGAAGTAATTGAAAATCCAATTAATAAATGTCCACATGTTATTCCAATACTGTAAAAGGCCAGCATATGAAAATATGCTGGTTTTTTCTTGACAAAAAACATATTAGGGAGTATAGTGTGTATATACAGTATGAACACCATGAACACTATGAGCACATGGAGGTGTCTATGAAAATTATTATATCTAATTCTTCAAATGAGCCCATTTATACTCAGATATCAAGGCAAATAAAGGGGCATATCTTAAAGGGGGAGTTAAAAGAAGGGGACTTACTACCTTCCATAAGAAAACTTGCTAAAGAGCTTCAAATATCTGTTATAACTACAAAAAGAGCTTATGATGAGCTGGAGAAGGAAGGATTTTTGGAGGTTGTTCAGGGGAAGGGGTCCTATGTAGCAGGGCAAAATAAGGAGCTTATGAAGGAAAAAAAATTAAAAATAATAGAAGATAGCTTAATGAAGGTAGTTGAAGAAAGCAGACTCCTTGGACTAGATTATGGGGAAGTTAATGAAATGCTAAAGATTTTATTTGAGGAGGGTTAAAATGGATTATATTTTAGAGGTTAATAAATTAAGAAAA
>JAAYSX010000097.1 GCA_012518255.1 Candidatus Epulonipiscium sp.
TACCATAAGAGGAGTGTATCCTATTTATCACTTTTACAAGCAAGGCTTGTGCTTGGGATAAATAGGATACACTCCTCTTGTCTTATACTAATTTAACACGATGAAAGGCTTTCTTACCTCTTTGAAGCATTACATGACCATCTTTAAAGAAGTCCGCGGTAATCATAAGGTCAATACTTTCGACCTTCTCATCATTAACTCTCATACCACCTTGCTGGATAAGTCTACGTCCTTCTGAACGAGAAGGAATCATATTAGCTTTTTGGAAAATAGTTAGTACATCTAATCCATCACCTAAATCACTAGCAGTAATTTCTGTAGTTGGAATAGATCCATCCTCAGCTCCTCCCTCAAATAAAGCCTTAGTAGCTTTAGCTGCCTTAGTAGCTTCTTCATAACCATGAACTATCTTGGTAACTTCGAATGCTAAAACTTCCTTAGCCTTATTGATTTCGGCACCTTCTAAAGCACCTAATCTTCTAACTTCATCCATAGGTAGGTAGGTTAGAAGTGATAAGCATTTTTCAACATCAGCATCATCAATATTTCTCCAGTATTGGTAGAACTCATATGGTGATGTCTTATCAGGGTCTAGCCATACAGCACCTTTTTCAGTTTTACCCATCTTAATACCAGCGCTGGTTGTAAGAAGTGAGAATGTAAGACCAAAGGCTGTATCACCATGTAAACGGCGAACAAGATCAACACCACTAATTATATTAGACCATTGATCATTTCCACCCATTTGTAGTTTACAATCATGTCTTCTGTATAATTCTAGGAAGTCGTAGGACTGCATAAGCATGTAGTTAAACTCAAAGAATGATAGCCCTTTTTCAAGGCGCTGTTTGAAACATTCAGCTGCAAGCATACGGTTTACAGAGAAATGAACTCCAACTTCTCTTAGAAAATCAATATAGTTTAAATCAAGTAGCCAATCTGCATTATTAACAATCATAGCCTTACCTTCACCAAATTCCATGAATTTGGAAAGTTGCTTTTCAAAGCATTCAATATGATAGTCAATGGTTTCAGGTGTCATCATCTGACGCATATCAGTCTTACCACTTGGGTCACCTATCATACCAGTACCACCACCTAGTAAAGCTATAGGCCTGTGACCTGCACGCTGCATATGGGACATTGCCATAACAGCAACAAAGTGACCAACGTGCAAACTGTCTGCGGTTGGATCAAATCCTATATAAAAAGTTACCTTCTCATTATCTAGTAATTCCCTAATTTCTTTTTCGTGTGTAGCTTGTTCAATAAAACCACGCTCCACTAATTCATCATAAACACTCATAGTAATCCTCCTTGTTTTTAAGCAAATTAATATCTGAGGGCAATTTTAAGTATAAAAAAAGCCCTCTATCCTAAGCAAAGGACGAGAGACTCGTGGTACCACCTTATTTCACAAAATATATATTTATATATTTTGCCTCTTTCCACGATAACGGGTGGATAAACCGCCATATTGGGACTCAAGAGTTGTAATTCGATTATTTATCCTATATGTACTTCCACCAAGCGTACACTCTCTATAATAGCAATAAAAATCTACTAAGTCTCCATCATTGTCTTTCTAATTATGTTATTTTAACACAGGCTAAGAAAAATTACAAGATATATATATAATATTAAGATTTATGAGAAATAGCCTTTATATTTACATATAATAGTAATATACTATAAATATAGCTTGATAAGTTATAGAAGGAGTTAAGATAATGAAATATTTAATTGAAGATGGCAAGCCTATCCTTGGTGCAACATTAGATGGAGACTTTACCAACTTTGCAATATTCTCCAAGAATGCAACTAAGGTTACTATAGAAATTTATGAAAATAGCAACGATACAAAACCAATATTTAATTACCAATTAAATGAGATGTACAATAAGACAGGGGATATATGGCATGTAAAAATAAAGGGCATTGGCCATGGTTCTATTTATGGCTGGAAAGTAGATGGGCCTTATGATATGGAACATGGCCATAGATTTGACTCCAATAAACTACTATTAGATCCATACGGAAGATCAGTGGTAAAGGTATCTAAGGACCCCATCTACAAATCGGTAGTTGTTGATGATCAGTATGACTGGGAGGGAGTTTTAAGACCTAAAATCCCCATGAAAGATACAATAATATATGAAATGCATGTAAGGTTATTTACTAAATCTGATACATCAGGTGTAGTTTTTAATGGAACCCTTAAAGGAGTGCTAGAAAAGCTAGACCACCTTAAGAAGTTAGGGGTAACGACTTTAGAGTTACTACCTGTATATGATTTTAATGTAGATAGCAATGATAATATAAATCCCTTAACAGGAGAAAGATTATATGATGTATGGGGATATAACCCAAACAACTTCTTTGCTGTTGCCAAGCATTATACAAATGCTATAGAAGAAGGAGATGAGGTAGTCTGCTTTAAGGACTTTGTTAAAGCTGTCCATAAGGCAGGTATGGAGGTTATATTAGATGTAGTGTATAACCATACAGGAGAGGGTAATGAAAGGGGGCCAACCCTTAATTTTAAAGGCATAGATAACCAAATATACTATATGTTAAGCCCCTATGATAAGAAATACTATAGTAATTATTCTGGAACAGGTAATACATTTAATTGTAACCATCCAGTTGTTAAGCAGCTTATCTTAGATAGCCTACGTTACTGGGTTACAGAGATGAGGGTAGACGGTTTTAGATTTGACCTTGCCTCTATTTTGGGAAGGGATAGTAATGGGCAGTGGATTGGGGAATATTCTATGCTTACAGATATAGCTAAGGACCCTATTCTAGCTGATACTAAACTAATATCAGAAAGCTGGGATGCAGGTGGTGGCTATCATTTAGGTGAAATGCCAGCAGGTTTTGCAGAGTGGAATGGGAAATATAGGGATACTATAAGAAACTTTTTAAATGGTGGAATTAATACAATATCTGACCTTGCAACCTGTATTACAGGAAGCCCTAATTTATTTAAGGGGGAAGGACGGGGGCCTTTAGATAGCATTAATTTCATAACAGCCCATGACGGCTTTACAATGTGGGATCTTTTTTCCTATAATAATAAGCATAACCTAGCTAATGGAGAAGATAATAGGGACGGTACCAATGACAATATAAGTAATAATTATGGGGCCGAAGGAGAAACTGATAACAAGGATATAATAGCAATTAGGAAGAAGCAAGTTAAGAATGCTATAACCCTTTTGATGATTTCACAAGGTGTACCTATGATAGTAATGGGTGACGAATTTTGTAGGACACAGAAGGGGAATAACAACCCTTATTGCCAAGATAATGAAATAAGCTGGGTAGATTGGAAACGCAAAGATGAATTCGGAGATATTTATGATTATTTTTGTAAAATAATTAATTTTAGAAAAGAACATCCTTCCCTGAGAAGGGAGAAATTTCTATCTCAGGATTCCAAGGGAGGGATTACCTGGCATGGGGTAGAAGCTGATTATCCTGACTGGGCTTACTATTCCCGAACTATAGCATTTATGCTCCATAATAACATGAAAGACGGCTTTAAGGATGACCAGGATATATATGTTGCAATTAATGGCTATGAAGAGCCCCTTACATTTATGCTTCCAGATACAGATTATGGTAGGTGGTATAGGGTGGTGGATACAGGTAGGGACTGGCCAGATGATTTTTTAGATAAACCAAAGATAATAGAGGACAATAAATACAAGGTAGATTCATATAGTATACTAATATGTGTATCTATTTAAGAAAAATGACAGGGGGAAGTAGTAATGGCAGTACAAGTTTTAACAGATAGTACAAGTTATATAGATAAATCTATAAGAGAAGAATTGGGAATTAATATAATTTCACTAAATGTCATCAAAAATGGTAAGAGCATGAGGGAAGTTGATATAGATAATAAAGATTTTTATAAGGATCTTAATGAACAAGAAATCCCCACTTCTTCTCAACCCTCTTTAGATGAGGTATATGGTACAATGAAAAAGATAATTGAAAATGGGGATGATTTAGTCTGTATATTCTTATCATCAAAGATGAGCGGAGCATATGAAAGTGCACATATTGCAAAGGATATGATTTTAAGGGATCATCCAGAGGCTAATATAGAAATTATAGACTCTAAATCTAATAGTATGCAACTAGGATATGCTGCAATAGTAGCTGCAAGACTAGCGCAAGAAGGCAAGGCCTTGCCAGAAGTTACACAGGCAGTTACAACAAACATAAAAAGAAGCAGGTTTTTATTCCTGCCAGATAATTTAGAATACCTGATAAAGGGTGGTAGGATAGCAGGTGCTGGGGCCCTAATAGGTAATTTACTTAAAATTATACCAATACTAACTGTAGAAGAAGGGGAAACAGATATTTTTAAAAAGGCAAGAACTAAAACAAAGGCAATATCTGTTATGATAGACAAGCTAGTAAAAGATGCCCTGGAATATGGTATAGAAGAAGTTTGTGTACACCATATTAATGCCTTAGAAGAAGCTAAGCAGCTAGTAGTAAAGATTAAGGAAAAGCTTAAGATTACAGCAACAATAGCTGATATTGGACCTATTATAGGCCTTCATGTAGGGCCAGGTGCCATAGGTGTTGTATACTATACCAAAGAAGATATGCGGTAGTTATAGGATTAACTTATATTTCTTGATTATAATATAAAGCAGATATTATATTGTATAAGGAGTGGCAAATATGAGTAGAGTAGGAATTGGAATGCGAAGTATAAAGACAGGTTTAGCTGTGTTTATTTGTCTTGCACTATATTCTGTTATTCCATTAACTGAGCCAACCCTAGCGGTACTTGTGGCAGTTATTTCAATACAAAATAGTATAGAAGATAGTGTAACCTTTAGTAAGAATAGATTGCTTGGGACTATACTTGGTACTATAATAGGAATCTTATATACCCAGATTGCTGGCCAAAGCCTAGTATTTGTTGGCATAGGCGTAATAATACTAATTACCCTCCTCAACAAGTTAAACCAAAGCCAGAATATAGTAATTGCTATGGTTTTGTTTGTTAATATTATTACAGGGGTTGTAAAGGGAAATCCTATTATATATGCCTTAAGTAGGTTTGCTAATACTTTAATTGGAATTACCGTAGGATTTCTAATTAACTATTTTATAAAGCCACCTAATCAAATTGAAAATATAAAGCAGCATGTTATAGTAGCAGTTGATGAAATAGAAAAAGTAGTTAAGGACTTGATTTTTACAAATGAAGAGATTGATCTTAAGTCTTTTAAGAAAGACATAAGGGATATAGAAAAAAGTCTAAAAATATATAATCAGGACAGGAAGTACCGCATTCCAGAAATGGATAAAATAAAATATGTAGAAGACTCTGTTATAAATTACAATAAATTATACAGCCATATCTATATAGTTAAGGATAAAAGAGATGTTTTATGTGATGAAAATATTAAGAAGGCTAATGCCGTTTTTGATATGGAATACAATCTCCAGAATAATATAAAATCAAATGGTGAATATACTATTATATATAACTACCACATTGGGGAAATAATAGAAATGATTACAATTATAAGAGAGGATCTTTCCAATGTAAGTCGTGGCAAGGCAGTAGAAACAGGTTACAGGAAGAAATTAAGGGCCTATTTAAAAAAGATAAAAAATTATAGGGGGAAATAATGGATAATGATAATTTTGAAACCAGAAATGTGTTTAGCCGTTTAGGCCTAGCACTATTTTTAATGCTACAAATAACAATGCTTATACAAATAATAGCTTCATCCATAATAGCTAGACACTGGGGAGCAGGTTTTCTTTTTGAGGAAAGTAGGTGGCTTATATGGCTGCTAACAGGATTACCCTTTTATATGTTTGGGGTTCCAGTATTTTATCTTATGACTAGGAAAATCCCAAGTGGTCCTAAAGGAGAAAAAAAAGAAATGGACCTTAAGGAACTTATGGTCATGCTTATTATGTGTCTGGGTGCAGCCTATATATTTAATATAGTGGGAAGTATCTTTAATATCCTAATTGGAGTAATAAAAGGAAAGGATGTAATCAATCCATTGCTAGAAACTATGGAAGGTACTAGCCTAGTAGCAACAGTGATATTTGCAGGTATCCTAGCACCTATATTTGAAGAATACGTCTTTAGGGGAGTCTTCCTTGATAAGCTTAGGGTCTATGGTGATGAAACAGCTATATGGGTTACCGCCCTAGCCTTTGGTCTTTTCCATGGGAACCTATCACAGTTTTTTTATGCCTTTATATTGGGTATAATTTTTGGCTATATTGCTATTAATACCAATCAGATTAAATACACTATTATACTTCATATGATGATAAATATATTAGGTTCTACTATTATGCCAGCACTAGTTTTAAGCGGGAATAAAGTATTAGAGTCTATAGGCGGAATCTTTGTTGTTATGGTAATGATTCTATCTGTTGTTATTTATTCCAGGAATTCAAGTAAGGTAAGCTTTGAGCCAGGACTAATAGAAATCGATGATAGTCAAAGGAATAAGATTATTTATGGAAACCTAGGAATGATTCTATTTTTTATATTATGCTTATATATGTTTGCTACAACTATAATATCATAAGAAAAATGCCATGCCACATAAGATTTAATGTAGGCATGGCATTTTTTTAAGGTGATTGTTTTAAGCTATTAAGCATTCCCGAAGTTCTTCTGGAAGATCCGATTCTAAGCAGCTTGCTGCTATAACAAACCGCACATTATATTTATTTGATAAACCTTTCAAATTAGAAATAAATCCTTCTATTTCCTCAACTGAAAGACCAGTAAGTTTAAAGAGTTCATCAATAAAAATTAACTGGGTATCATGGTTTGCAGAAATAATTCCGGCTATAAAACCATAAAATTCTTGTACCGTATCAACGTTAAATTGAAAGGGTTTTATGAGTCTAACATGATAACTAAGGTCATAACGTTTTTGTTTGCTACTATCAATATAAACCACATCACCAGTAATTTTTTTAGCCTCTTCATTGGCAAGAGCAACCATTTTCTTGGTTTTGCCTTCTCCAGCTTTTCCAGTAATAATTTGAAGCATAACTACCACCCCTTATGATTTTAATGTGTACATTCCTATATAATAAATGTATTAGATATATATGTCTTAATTCCTTTATAAAACACATAAAAGATGTAATTATTTTAAAAAATAAAAAAACAGGAATTTAAATTCCTGTTTTTCTAAGAATTGACCTTTAGTTAGTCACTTGTACGATAATCATCATCATATACCCTGCCATATAATGATAAGCAGTAAATACCGCATATACCTACTACAGCGTATATGATCCTACTAAGCCAACTAGTCATACCACCAAAAAGAGATGCAATTAGGTCAAACTGGAAAAATCCAATAAGACCCCAGTTCAAGGCACCAATGATGACTAAGGTCAGTGCAAAATAATCGAATGTCCTAGTTCTCATTAAATAACCACCTTTCTTATGAAAGAATAAAATTATCTTTACATACCTAGTATTTCACCCGACAAAATTTTTATCCATAGTTATAATAAAAATTAAAACAATTCAAGTTTTTATCATATCTAACAAATGTAGAAATATAATAATATAGCATAAGAGGTGATAAAAGTGATAAGGAATGGCTATACTTATAAGGTCTTAGAAAATGAGATTTTGAAATTAGAAAAGAAATATAAATTTATAGAAAAGATAATTATAGGAAATAGTGTTGAAGGAAGAAATCTATACACACTAAAATTTGGCAGAGGGAAGAGAAAGGTATTTATATGTGGTGGTATACATGCCTGCGAATGGATTACTAGCCCAATTTTGCTTAGGTGGCTATCAGAGATTTGCAGGTTATATATTTCTAATGATAGCGCATATGGTAGAAGTGTAGTGGAATTATTTAATAAGACTACAGTCCATATCTTACCTATGGTAAATCCAGATGGAATAGAGCTGCAAATAAATGGCCTATCAGCTTATGATCCTAGATACAGCAAATTACTAAAGATTAATAATTATAACACTGATTTTTCAAAATGGAAATCAAATATAAATGGTGTGGATATAAATAGAAACTTCGATGCAGGGTGGCAAGAAGCCAAAGAGATAGAAAGAAGTATTAAAATAAAGGGGCCTTACTTGCACACATATGGGGGAAGTTATCCAGAGTCAGAGCCTGAAACCCAGGCACTTACTAGTTACACAAGGCAGGAAGACTTTGATCTAATCCTAGCATACCATACCCAAGGGCAGGAAATATACTGGGATTATGGCGGGATATATATTGAAGGAGCTAGGGAACTTGGAGAGGAACTTGCTAGGGCTAGTGGCTATAGTCTAACCAATCCAGATGAAAACTCATCATATGCTGGATATAAGGATTGGTTTATTAAGGAGTTTAAAAAACCAGGATATACAATAGAATGCGGGTTAGGAGTAAACCCCCTTCCTATTAGTCA
>JAAYSX010000015.1 GCA_012518255.1 Candidatus Epulonipiscium sp.
AATATTAAATTAAATGGAGAAATTGTAGATATAACTAAGCCAGGAGATGCAATTGATCTTGGAATTGGTATGGTACATCAACACTTTATGCTTGTTGATTCCTTAACAGTTGCAGAAAATACAGCTCTAGGTACAGAGATTACTAAAGGACTTTTTATAGATAAGGAAACTATAAATAAGAAGGTTAAGGAAATTTCAGATCTTTATAATTTTGCCTTAAATCCCAATGATCTTGTTGGAGATTTATCGGTAGGTAGTAAGCAAAGGGTGGAGATACTAAAAACCCTTTATCGTTCGGCTAAGGTTATTATATTAGATGAGCCAACAGCTGTACTTACACCGCAAGAAACCAAGGAACTTTTTGAGAGATTACTTACTTTAAAAGAAGAAGGGCATACTATTATATTTATTTCACATAAGTTAGATGAGATTAAGCAGATTACAGATAGGGTAACAATATTAAGGCGTGGAGAAATGATTTGTACAGTAAATACCAAGGATGTTACAGAACGTGAAATTTCCAACTTAATGATTGGGGATGAAGTAGATCTTCTTTCTAAGAAGAGTGATCCTAACCCAAAGGATACAATCTTAGATCTTGCAGGTGTAAGTTATACTTTACCTGATGGATATAAGGCCCTTAATGATATTTACCTAAAAGTAAGAAGTGGTGAGATAGTAGGCCTTGCTGGGATTGAAGGAAATGGACAAAAAGAGCTTATTGATATTATAACTGGCTTTTTACCATATGAAGGCAGTGCCAAATTTATGGGTGAGCCTATTATTAAGGATGAAATAGCAGAGCTTAGGTCCCGTGGACTTTGCTATATTCCTAGTGATAGGATGACCAAAGGGGCAATACTTAGTATGTCAATTGAAGAAAATCTAATTGCCAATCGTGTGCGGGGTAATGTACTACATTCAAATTTACCCTTTATTCTTTCAAAAGAAAAGATTGCTAAATACGCAGATGAAAGTATAGAAAACTTTGATATTAGGACAGACTCAAGAACAACACCTATGAGCATGCTATCAGGAGGTAATATGCAAAAGGTTGTTGTAGCAAGAGAGTTTTCGGATTTATCACATATGGTAGTAGCTGACCAACCAACAAGGGGTATTGATGTTGTTGCAGCGGATTCTATACATCGTATGCTTGTTAAGAAAAGAGAAGAAGGTGCGGGTGTGCTTTTAGTATCTGCCGATTTAGAAGAATTAATAACTGTAAGTGATAGCATAGTGGTAATTTATAGTGGTGAGATAGTTGCTTATTTACCTAAGGCGGAAGAAGTAACACAAATGCAACTTGGTGATTATATGTTAGGAGCGAATCGTATGGATGCTAATACTATAAGGAGGAACTTGTATGGAAAAACGGAATAACTTTTTTCAGGTAGCAACAACTTTGATTGCTGTAACAATTTCCCTTCTACTAGCATGTATTATAATTTTATTTGTTAGTGCGGAGCCTATGAATGCAATATCAACATTGTTATTTGGACCCATAAGATCCTTAAGGAACTTTGGGAATATAATTGAACTGATGACAACCTTTATGTTTACAGGACTAGCCATCTCTATTATGTTCCAGGCAGGCCAGTTTAACGTTAGTGTTGAAGGAGCTTTCTTTCTTGGGGGCTTAATTAGTGGGGGACTTATTTCAACTCTTACTTTGCCAGGACCTATCACCTTTATTGTAGCTGTTACAGGTGGTGTTTTAGCTGGAGCTATAGTTACATCTATACCAGGTGTTCTAAAGGCGAAATTTGGAGCAAGTGAACTTGTTTCATCGCTTATGATGAACTATGTTGCCTTATATTTTGGACTATTTTTATTAAATAATGTATTTAGGGATCATTCCTTTGGTATGCTTGCAACCCATAAGATTCCTAAGAAATATAAATTACCTGTAATTGTACCAGGTACCCGTATACACTTAGGTTTTATACTTGTTGTAATACTTATTATTGTAGTTACCCTCTTCTTATTTAGAACAAAAACAGGTTACCAAATCCGAAGTGTAGGGGAGAATACAACTTTCTCAAAATACACAGGAGTAAAGATAGGCAAGACTGTTTTCTTAGCCCAGTTACTAGGAGGAATTATAGCTGGATTGGGAGGAACTAGTGAAATACTTGGCATGTATAGTCGTTTCCAGTGGACTTCCTTGCCCCAGTATGGTTGGGATGGTGTTATAGTTGCACTTTTAGCAGGCGAAAAACCACAAAATGTACCCCTTGCAGCTTTCTTTTTAGCTTATTTACGTATTGGGTCTGATCTAATGGCTCGTGCAACAGATGTGCCAACAGAACTTATTATAATTATTCAAGCTGTAATAATACTACTTGTAACAGCTAGTGCACTACTAAGTAAGTTTAAGCAAAGATCTACTGTAAAGGAGGTAATTGGAGATGCTTGAGTTTTTAAAAATCATATTTTCTCTAGAATTCCTAGGTGCGGTTTTACGTGTTAGTACTCCTATAGTATTTGCAACTATGGCAGCTCTTATTTCTAATAGGGCAGGGGTGCAAAACATAGGTATAGAAGGGCTTATGTTAATAGCCTCCTTGGTAGGTGTTGTTGGTAGTGCCTTTACAGAAAGTGCCTGGTTAGGTCTCTTGTTTGCGGTAGTATCAAGTGTTTTATTATCATGGTTATTCTCAGTCTTTGTGCTTAAATTTAAGACAAATATAGTGCTTGCCGGGATTGCAATTAACTTACTTGCCAGTGGACTAACAGTATTTATACTATATATATTAACAGGAGATAAGGGTGTGTCTTCAGGGCTTGCAAGTAAGACCCTGCCAGTAATTCCTTTCTTCAATATTCCTGTATTGTCGGGGCAAAATGTATTGACCTGGATGGCATTTATATCCGTTCCCCTAGTATCAACCTTCCTTTATAAGACGAAGACAGGTACTTATATAAGGGCAGTAGGAGAACATGGGGATGCAATTGCTACAGCAGGTGTTTCTGTATATAAAACCCAGCGTACAGCATTACTGCTTTGTGGTGTGTTCTCAGGGCTTGGAGGAGCTTATATGTCCATGGGTTATCTATCAATGTTCACAAAGGATATGATAGCAGGTAGAGGATTTATTGCTATAGCTGCAGATGCTATGGGTATGGGTAGGCCAGTATTAAGTACCCTTATAGCCTTATTATTTGGTGCAACTGATGCCTTAAGTAACCAGCTAGGAAGTTTCAATATACCTAACGAATTAGTAAGCTTAATTCCTTATGTTGTAACTATCACTGCCCTAGCAATGTACGCAGCTAATAATAAGAAAAAACAAAATCAATAAAAACCAATAATGGCTCCCTTATTTGCTAAGGGGGCTATTCTATTGTTATGATACCCAAAATAGAGTATACTTATACCTTGAGGATAGTTAAAATAAAAATAAGGTGATAAATTTGGACTTTAAAGAAGATTTTACATATGGTTTTAAGAGGGGTTTGCCTATTTGTTTGGGATACATACCTGTATCTTTTACCTTTGGACTTATGGTGGTGGATGGGGGGCTGCCTGCTTGGATTGCAGTGCTTATATCCATTACTAATTTAACATCTGCTGGTCAGTTTGCAGGTCTTGGAATAATCATGGCAAATGGATCCTTAATAGAGCTTGGTGTTACAACCTTAGTTATAAATCTAAGGTATATGCTTATGTCCCTATCTCTTTCCCAGAAAATAGATTCATCTATGTCGTTTTTAAAAAGGGCACTAATCTCATATGGAGTTACAGATGAAGTATTTGCGGTTGCCTCTATCGAAACTAGGGCACTTAGTTTTCCTTATATGTGTGGTCTTATAATTGGCCCAGTTATAGGATGGACCACAGGTACAGCCCTAGGGGCTATGATTTCATCGGTACTTCCTACATCAGTACAAAATGCCATGGGCATTACCCTGTATGCTATGTTTATTGCCCTTGTTGTACCAGCAGCAAAAAAATCAAAGCAGGTAGCTATAGTAGTTTTAATAGCTATATTTATTAATTCACTTCTTACATGGGCACCAGTATTTAATGCTATATCTGGAGGGTGGAAGCTTATTATGGCAACAGTACTTGCATCAGGAATAGGAGCCTTCCTCTTCCCAGTAAAGGAGGGAGAAGATGGAGCTTAGTAGGGTAATTATATCTATTGTAGTTATGGCGGTAGTTACATATATTCCGAGGACCTTACCCCTAACCTTCTTTAGGAAAAAAATAGAGTCACCCTGGTTACATTCATTCCTGCACTATGTACCTTATGCGGTGCTAGGGGCTATGGTGTTCCCAGCTATATTTTATTCCACTAACAGTATTGTAACAGCTTCTATAGGATTTGGGGTAGCTGTTGTATTGGCTTTAATGGAGAAGTCTTTACTTTTTGTGGCTATAGGTGGGGTTGTGGCTGTGTATTTTGTTAGTTTGTTGTAAAATAGAATAGGGTGGTATATCTTATTAAATACAAGTCAACCTTTGGTTGAAAAAGTATTTAATAAGATATACCACCCCTTA
>JAAYSX010000098.1 GCA_012518255.1 Candidatus Epulonipiscium sp.
CCTATATTTTTAGACAAAAAGATACAATAAAACCTGTGAAAATATAGCAAACTAGATTAAGTGTAGCGAATATGAAATAAGTACACTATAAAAAAGTGTGGGTAAATATTATAATATAATTAAGAAATATATGCAGAAGCTATATACAAGGAGGAAATGTAATGAAGAAAACTAAAAAGTTATTAGCTTTAACGATGTGCACAATTCTAGTTGCAACAACAGCATTAGTAGGATGTGGTAAATCAGGTGGAGGTTCAGCAGAAGGATCAGCACCAACAAAGCTAACATGGTATGCAATTGGTGATGAGCCAAAAGACCTAGACAAAGTTATGGAAGCTGCAAACGAGTACTTAGAAGAAAAAGTAAATGCTCATATTGATATGAGATATATTGGTTTTGGTGACTATGATCAAAAGATGTCAGTTGTAATTAACTCAGGTGAAGATTACGACATTGCCTTTACTTGTTCATGGGCAGGAGATTACTTAGGTAACTCAAGAAAAGGTGCATTCTTAGCATTAGATGACTATATTGAGTCAGATGAAGGTGCATTATTAAAAGAAACTATAGACGATAGATTCTGGGAAGGTGCAGAAATCGATGGTAGTGTTTATGCAGTTCCAGGACAAAAAGAGTTAGGTGTAGCACCTATGTGGGTGTTTACTAAAGAATATGTAGATAAATACGATATTCCATACCAAGACCTACATGATTTAGAAGATTTAGAGCCATGGTTAGAACTTATCAAAGAAAATGAGCCAGACGTAGTACCACTATACATTACAGATGGTTTCTCATACACAGTATTCTTTGATCAATTAGTTGACCCAGTTGGAGTTGAATCAGATGATGATTCACTTACAATTCAAAATATGTTTGAAACAGAAGAAATGAAACAAAAGCTGCAAACACTTAGAAGATACTATGAAAAAGGATATATCAACGCAGACGCTGCAACAGCACAAGATGATGATTCAGTTAAACGTCTAGTAACTAAAGGTGACGGGCAACCATATGCTGATACACTTTGGTCAAAAGGATTAGGATATGAAGTAGTATCATCTTACATTGTTGATACATTAATTACAAATGGTTCAACAACAGGATCAATGATGGCTATATCAAGTAACTCCAAGAACCCAGATAAAGCTTTTGAAGTATTAAGCTTATTAAACACTGATGAATACTTTAGAAACCTGATTAACTACGGTATTGAAGATGTTCACTATGAAAAAGTTGGAGAAGAAAACATTAAAATTATCAATCCAGATGACAAAGCTTATGACGTACCATACTTTGCACTTGGAAACTTATTTATAACTTATAAATTAGAAGATGAGCCAACAACAAAATGGGATGAATTCCAAGACTTTAATGATAAAGCTCAAGTATCCCCAGCATTAGGATTTAAATTTGACTCATCAAGTGTATCCAATGAGATTGCTGCAATTAATAACGTTTTAGAAGAATACAAATCAACACTTTACAGTGGATCTGTAGATGTAGATGAATACCTTGACAAATTAAATGAAAAACTTCATGAACAAGGAATTCAAAAAGTTATTGATGAAATGCAAAGTCAAATCGACGAATGGAAAGCTCAATAATTAATAGTTACTCCATATTTTACTATATTTAAAAAGCAGGCTACCTTATGTAAGGTGGCCTGCTTTGACGTTATTCTTTAGATAAGTTTTCAAGTTCCGAAAAAAGTTTTTTGTTAACCAGGGTTAATAAAAAAGCTAATATACTAGAAATAAAGAGCATGGTTGTTCCTGGTGAAATTTCAAATATTATAAGTGATACAGTAAGTAATAGTAAGTTTGTTATAGTAAGACTTGGCTTAGTAAAACATAGGATTAAGGAAGTTTTAATTATTTCTAGGTTGCTCATTTTAAACCTAGAAATCAGCATAAATACATATGGTATAGTAGCAAATAAAACAATGGCAATAGAGATAGAAAATATTACCAAAACAAGTCCATATCCCTTAGAAGCAAAAAATCTCATATTAGTATGAAGCATTAAAAATAGTAGTAAAAAACCAAACCAAATTGAAAGTGCCTGCATAAAATTTAGTTTAATTCCATTTTTAAAGTCCTTTATAAGACTTAGGCCTTTATTAATTCTTAGCTTGTTCATACAATAAAGTAATGCGGTAAAAGTTGGCATGGTTGGTAATAGGCAAAGTATAAATAAGGGGAAGTAGTCAAAGAGCTTGCTTATGCCAAGGGTCATAAAGAACATTATTATTGGTATATTAAAGAGCATAAAGAACAAATTCAAAATAAAGAACCAAAATATATAGTTAAAAACATCAAGAATCTTATCTAACATAAATACCTCCAAGTAAAAGTTTAAATTTTATCTATATATGTAGTATAATGTAAGGGGTTAATAAATTCAATGATGAGTACTTAGAAGGGGATAGTCATGAAAGCAAAACATTTAAAAATTTATAAAAAGCTATTTATTAATTATTTATTAGCCATTATATTTTTAATTATTACCTTGGATGGTTATTTTATAAAAAAATTCTTAAATAATAATATAGAAAAAAATTTGTATATTAATGATAAGGTTGTTTATGATATAAATGAAGAGCTTAACCAGGTAAATAATTCTAGCGATAAGATTATAAAAAATATGTACAATGATCTAGCTGTGCTTGAGGATATACTGGTTTTTATGTCTATGGATAATATATCTTATTTAATGGCAAAGCTAGATAAGTTTTCGGAAAGTGATAAGTATTATTATAATGGCATAGAAAGATTTGTAGCTAGGTCCTTTTTATCCCATGATAACCTAGAAGAGATCTCCTTTACTAGTTATGATAGGCTTACTAAGGATTCATTTAATAGGAATAATCAAATCAAAACTGAGAATATAAAATCTAAAAGCCTTTTACTAAATGAGGGGTTTAATAATATTAGGACTGGACATAATTCAATTGAATTTATATGGGAGATAAGGAATCCCATAGATCTAAAACCACATGGAATAATTGCCCTTAAATATAACTTAAATAACACAAAAAATATATATAGGAAGTATGAAGGAAGGCATGAAATATTAATTATAGATTCAAGTGACTATATCATTTATAGTGTGGATGATCAGTATGAATATGAGGAATATAAATACGCCGATGAAGTATTACATGCTGATAGGATGATAAAACTAGATGCCAATTACTATATGAGCAAAATAGTTAGTCCTCTTGGTATAACATCCATATCTATAATACCCAAAAGAGAGGTATATAAGATGCCCCTAGGCCTACTAGGTTCCATAATACTTGTAGATATCCTGGTTTTTGCGATTTCAATATCCATAGTATATGTAAGGCTAATGTTCCTTAATAGAAGGACTAACCAGATTATACTTGCTATGGATGAAGTTAAGAAAGGTAACTTAGACGTCGAAATTCCCTTAACTGATGATAATGATGAAATTAATTATATATCAGAGAACTTTAATAATATGTGTAAAAACCTTGATGAATACATTAAAAGGAGTTACTTGTCACAAATTGAGCAGAAAAAGGCTGAAATGATAGCCCTGCAAAACCAAATAAATCCTCATTTTTTATATAATACCTTAGAATCAATAAGGATGAAGGCCATATCTAATGGTGATAGGGAAGTGGGCAAGATGTTATATATACTTTCCTTCTTATTTAGGAAGCAGCTAAAGGATGAAAGTATTATAAGTTTAAAAGATGAGTTATATTATTGTGAGCAATATATAGAGATATTTAAATTTAGATATGAAGATAACTTTACCTACCAAATGGATTGCCCAGACCAATTAGGGGAGTGTAAAATACCTAAGTTTTCTATTCAACCTATGATAGAAAATTACTTTGTCCATGGTATAAGGCTGGAGGATTTTGATAATACCCTAAAAATAAATGTAAGTAAAGTAGAAAAAGATGTTATCATTAAAATTATAGATAATGGGAGGGGAATAGAGCCGGAAGAATTAGAGGTAATAAATAATCATTTGTTATTAGGTGAGAAGTTAGGGGATTCACTTGGGATTACAAATGTAAATGATAGATTAATTAATGAATACGGAGAAGAATATGGTGTAAAAATAGAAAATAATAAGGGGCAGGGGATTACTGTTACTATCAGGATATTATGTAGAGGGGTGTAAGAATGTATAGTGTTATGTTAGTTGACGATGAAAAATTAATATTAGAGGGACTTGAGAATATTATTGATTGGGGTAAGCTTGGTTTAAAGATAACCAGCACTTCCTTAAATGGCTATGATGCCTTAGAAAAATTTAAGGAAGAGCCTGTAGATATTGTAATAACAGATATAAATATGCCTAGGATGACGGGGCTTGAGCTAATTAAAGAAATTAGAAGCTTTAACTCTACAACTAGATTTATAATCTTAACAGGCTATGATGAGTTTAGATATGCACAGGAGGCCATTAAGTATGGTATAGAAAGTTATATTTTAAAGCCTATTGATGAAGAGGCTCTGGAGCTAGATCTAACTAATATTATTAAGCAATTTAATCAGATTAAAAAAGAAAAAAATAAAATCCTATCTATAAACTCTGATTTAATTGACTATATCGGCGGTAATATAGGGGAAGACTATATTTACTATATTAAGGATTCTTTATCTATAGATATAGAAGATAGTAAGTATACAGTAGCCAATATAAGCGTTCTAGGCCAGGATGTGGACGAGGAGAACCTAGGTGTAGACGAAATGTATGAAATAGTAAGGAAGAATTCTGCTAGTAAGTATGAGGTAATACATAAGTATAGCAATCAGGTTATTTTAATAAACTCCTGGGACCTTGCAACTAGTAGGGAAGAAATTATCAATTACTATGAGTGCATGAAAGAGGCATTTATTGAGGCATTTGGGCCTGGTAACAAGGAAGTTTTTATTACTATAGGGGATACAGTTGAACATATAGAAGAATTAAGGGACAGCTATGAAACTGTAAGAAGGTTAAAGAAATATATATTAACTGAAGGTCCTAATAAGTGTATCTCTAGTGAGAACCTAAAGAATCATAATGAAAAGATAAGGGATTTTAAGGAAGAAATAGCCAATATTAATAGATTAATTATAGAGAAGGACATAAAGGAACTAGAAGAATATATTTATAAAATACTTGATGATGAAGATTTAACCCCAAAGAATATTTATGATTTTTCCATAAAAGTTATTATACTGGTTAATGATATATCCAATGACTTGCAGTTTACAAGGAAGTATGGAAGGGATAGTTTAAGCAACACAATTATAGAATTAAGTAATGAAAGTAGCAGGGAAAGTATTAAATTATTTATAATGAGGGAAGTTGAAGAGCTTATAGATAATATGTGTGAGCAAACCATAAAATATAGCCCTGTTGTTCAGCAGGTAATAAATATAATAGATGAAAAATATTATGAGGATCTAAGCTTAAAAACCTTAGCCCACAAATATAATATAAATAGTTCATACCTAGGCCAAATATTTTCCAAAGAAACGGGTACTTCTTTTTCAGAATATCTTAATAAGACCAGAAATATGAAGGCAAAGGAACTAATTCTTAATACAAATATGAGAATAAACGATATATCTAGCAAGGTAGGCTATACAGGTACAAGCTATTTTTATAGGAAATTTAAGAAATACTATGGTGTATCACCATCAACCTTAAGAGAAATGAAGAATTATTAGTAAAAAGTACTAGGGATTATTGAAATAATCCCTAGTACTTTTATATATTATTTGTAGAAAACTTTAATTTTTGCACTAAATCTATATTATTTCATCTTAAAAAAAAGGTGGATTTATGGTATATTTTAAGTAGATAAATAAGTGTACAAGGAGGTTAGAATATGGAGGCAATCAAGAGCACAAATAAGAAGAAAACTTTTTGGGAAAAGGTAAAGGAAAACTGGGAACTAATAGTCTTAACACTGCCAGGTACTATATGGTTTTTAGTCTTTGCCTACTTGCCTATGTTCGGTGTAATAATTGCGTTTAAAGAGTGGAAAATTAATGGTGGTTTTTTACAGAGTCTAATTACTAGTGAGTGGGTGGGTTTTGATAACTTTAAATTCTTATTTGCAAGTAGTGATGCCTGGCTAATAACAAGAAATACGGTATTATATAATTTGACATTTATTATTCTAGGAATTGTACTTCCTGTGACGCTTGCAATATTACTTAATGAATTACTTAATGAAAAGCTATCAAAGTTTTATCAAAGTTCTATGTTTTTACCATATTTTTTATCCTGGGTTGTAGTTTCCTATTGTTTATTTGCATTTCTAAGCCCAGAAAAAGGATATCTAAATAATATTATTACATCTTTTGGTGGACAAAGGATATCATGGTATACAGAGCCTAAATACTGGGTCTTCATTATTATATTTATGAGCCAGTGGAAGGGTGTAGGATATGGAACGGTTATCTATTTAGCATCTATATGTGGTATTGATGAATCTTATTTTGAAGCAGCTACTATAGATGGTGCTACAAAGTGGCAACAAATAAAATATATAACTATTCCATCACTAAAACCTGTTTTAATAATTATGTTTATAACGGCAATTGGAGGAATGTTTAGGGCTGACTTTGGACTCTTCTATCAGCTACCAAAGAACTCAGGAGCCTTATATCCAGTTACTAATGTTATTGACACCTATGTATATAGAGGGTTAATGAACCTTGGAAATATTGGGATGAGTTCGGCAGCAGGTTTATATCAATCATTCGTTGGATTAATATTAATATTAGTAACCAATGGAATTGTTAGAAAGGTAGATAATGAAAATGCATTCTTTTAAAAAGGTGGTGTATATAGCGTGATAGAAAAAATAAAAAACATATTTAAACCAAAGAAAGCTAAGCAAACTAGTCCAGTTAATTTTAACTCTATTTCAAAACCAACTAATATACTATTAAATATACTTTTTTCAATTTTAGCAGCTCTTTGTATAATACCATTCTTATTTGTTTTAATTATATCCTTAACCAGTGAGGAAGCTTTAAGGATGAATGGTTATAGATTTTGGCCAGAAGAGTGGAGCTTCGATGCCTATAGATATATATTATCTTCAGGTAATAATATTATAAGATCATATGGAATAACTATCTTTGTAACAGTGGTTGGTACTATATTAGGATTATTTATTATGACAACCTATGGTTATGCCCTATCAAGGAAATACTTCCATTTTAGAGGGTTTTTTACCAAATTAATTTTTATACCAATGCTGTTTTCAGGTGGGATGGTATCATCCTATTTAGTTGTAACAAGATTCCTTGGGCTTAAAAATAATATTTTGGCCTTAATATTACCCCTTTGCGTAAGTTCCTTTAATATAATAATATTAAGAACCTTCTTTAGGACAACGGTGCCAGATGCCATTGTGGAATCAGCAAAGATAGACGGAGCATCAGAGTTTTTATTATTCAGGAAAATAGTATTACCAATTTCACTTCCAGCAATTGCTACAATAGCCCTATTTTTAACTTTAGGATTTTGGAACGATTGGTTTAATGCTATGTTATACATTGATAAAAATAGTTTAATGCCACTACAGTACTTATTAATTAAGCTAGAGACCTCTATAGAGTTCTTAATTGATAACTCTTCAGCCCTAGGTACTGCTGCTATCGAAGAGGCAGCTAAGATGCCTAAAGAGACTGTTAAGATGGCTATAGTTGTGATAAGTACCTTGCCTATTGTGTGTGCTTATCCATTTTTCCAACAGTACTTTATTAGTGGTCTAACTGTTGGAGCAGTTAAAGAGTAAGTAAAAAATATGCACAATAAAATTAAAAAAGCTTATGCAAGATTTAGGGAAAAACAAAATAATCATATTTATAGCAAATACATCATGCACAATGTACATTAAGCCAAAATAATCATATAAATAACTAGAAAAAACCAACAAACCATAAGGGTGGGTTATACAAAATGTTTAAAATGTACAATTTAAAGCTAAATATTAGTGCACATTTAAAAAAAAGACATGCTATAATAAAGATGTAACCTACCCCAAGGTTACTAACAAATATTACTTATTTGTTACCCCTAAAATAAATACCTTCTCCTAGCAGAAAGACACCGGGTCTTTCTGCTACTTTTTTTTGTCTTAAAATACATAAAGAAATACTTGCCATGGACATGGAATAAGTAGATATAATATAATAGGTTTAAGATCAGGACATAAATAATACACATCATCAGGGGGGATCTAGTTGATTAGTTTAGATATAATACAACCTATTATAAGCATAGTAATAATTGCTACAGCCTTTATTCTTGTATACAGAAAGTCAGCAAGGGTAAGTGGTGGGCATAAGATGGGATTCGAGTTAAAGAAAGTTGCCCATGAATCTGCTGTAAAATTTGGTTTTAATAATATTGCAGGTAATATAGAAGCCAAGGAACAGGTAGAAGATGTTATAGATTTTATAAAGTCACCGGAGAAATATACAAGGTATGGAGCTAGAATGCCAAGGGGAATGATATTCTATGGCTCACCTGGGACAGGTAAGACCCTCATGGCCAAGGCTATAGCTGGTGAGGCGGGAGTTCCTTTTTATTCAGTGTCTGGGTCGGACTTTGTTCAGTTATATGTAGGAGTGGGTGCTGGGCGTGTCAGGGACCTATTTAAGGCTGCTAGGAAGCACGGAAGGGCTGTAATTTTTATAGATGAGATTGATGCTATAGGAAAGAGTAGGTCTAACTCAGCATCAGGTAGCTCAGATGAGAAGGACCAAACTCTTAATGCACTTCTTACGGAAATGTCCGGCTTCGAGGAAAATGATGGTATAATAGTTATAGCAGCTACTAATAGGCTAGATATGCTAGACCCAGCACTTCTTCGCCCTGGAAGATTTGATAGGCATATAGAAATAGGTCTACCAGATCTGAAGGCAAGGGAGATGATAATTAAATTGCATATGAAAAATAAACCTATAAGTGATACAGTAGATGTATCTAGTATTGCTAAGCAAACTGTTTATTTTAGTGGTGCAATGATAGAGAATCTGCTTAATGAGGCGGCTATTGTAAGCGCCAAGAGGGGCGGACTGGTTATAGACGATAAGGATATTGATAAAGCCTTCTACACCGTAGTTGCGGGGGCAGAGAAACAAGATAGAAGTATGATTTCTGATATGGATAGGCAAATAAGTGCCTATCATGAGGCGGGGCATGCCTTAGTAACAAAGCTTGTGGCACCTTCTAATATTGTATCAAAGGTAACTATTATTCCAAGCACCAAGGGTGCTGGTGGCTTTAGTATGAATATTGCTAAGGACCGAATGTATTATACTAGGGATGATATGGAAAGGCAGATACAAATAAGCCTGGCAGGTAGGGTGGCTGAGGAGTTAATCTTTGGAGCCAATAAGGTTACAACAGGGGCTAGCAATGACATAGAGAAGGCTACAGAAATCGCAAGGGATTATTGTATGCGTTACGGTATGGACGAAAAACTTGGTATGATAAATATGGAGGTATTAATGGGAAATAGTGATAATCCCATTGCTAGCGAAATATTATTGAAACAGTCTTCCAAACTAATGAAAAGATTGTATAATGAAACAAGGGAGCTAATGGAAAAAAACAAGGATGCCTTAATTAGAATTTCAAATGAATTGTTAGTTAGGGAAACACTAGATGAAGATGACATTAGCGACTTGATGAAAATAGCAAGTTAGCTACTATAAATTTAAATTATAACTGGAGGGGTGTATAATGAGTGTCTATCAATATGAGGGTGAGTACCAAAAGGCATTAAAACTAGGTAAGCAGGCTCTTCATGCTGAAATATCTAAGGGGCAAACAGGATATTTAACATCATTAGATGGGGTATTACAATCAGGTAATGTTCTGTCAGAGGTTCCCTTAGGATTGATTGAAATTCCGCTTAAGAAGGTTGTGGGTACATATACCCATTCTCGCAGCATAGCCTTTGCACAAAACTTTATGCCTGTTATGCCATTAGATTCGGAATTCGGTTTAAAGTGGCTAAACTTATATAAGGCACATATGGAGGAAGGTATAAGGGACCCTATTAAGGTATATGAATATTATAATCTTTATTATGTTATAGAGGGTAATAAGAGGGTAAGTGTTTTAAAGTCAGTTGATGCTGTAGCAGTACATGCAAATGTAATCAGGTTAATGCCCAAGAGGGATACTAATAGTACTATTAATAATATATATTATGAATTTATCAAGTTTTATAGGCAAACAGGTATTAATAATATTTGGTTTTCTGAAGAAGGAAGCTTTACCCAGCTAGGGGAATACCTTGACGAATATGACCCAGAGTTATTTGCATATGATGATAAGTATAAGAAATTTCTAGGCGATATATATAGGCCATTTAGGGAAATATATTATGACTTAGGTGGGGACAAAAAAGATATAACTACAGCTGATGCCTTCTTGCATTATATTAAGGTTCATGGAATGCCAGAGTCAATAGATATGTCTGATAAGCCTTCTATTAGTAGTTTTATGACTGAATTAGATGTGCTAGATACTAAAACTACCCAGCAGGTAAAGACAGATCCTATTAAGACGCCAAGGAGAAGCGTGTTAACATCAATAGGAGATTTAGTCACACCTAAAAAACAGCTAAAGATAGCTTTTGTCTATGCTAATTCTCCAAGTAAATCAGGCTGGGTTAATGGGCATGAATTAGGAAGACTTCATGTGGATAATGTTTTTAAGGATCAAATAGTAACCGAAAAAATTGAAAATGTACCTGAAGATGACAGGGCTTATTATACTTTAAAGAGGTTAGCTGAGGAAGGATATGATGTTATATTTACAACAAGCCCCACCTATACAGCAACTGCCTTAAAGACTGCCCTAGAGTTCCCAGATGTAAAGTTTTTGACCTGTGCAGGAACACATTCCTATAAGAATCTTACCCTGTATTTTGGTAGAATACATGAGCCTTGGTACCTACTAGGCATGATTGCAGGTTCAATAACAGAAACTGATAAGATTGGATATATTGCACCTATACCTATATCAGAAGTAGTTTCGGCCCTAAATGCATTTGCTCTTGGAGCCCAGGCAGTTAATTCAAGGGTAACCATAATACCAGCCTGGACCTATAAGTGGCAAAACCAAGGAAAGACAAAGGATGCTGCTAAGAAACTTAAGGAGCAGGGGGTTGACGTTATAGGTAATGAGGCAATGCCGGTGCCAGGAAGCACCTCAAGGGAGTATGGGGTCTATAAGAGTGGTAAGCACTATGCCATGGCAATATGGGACTGGGGGGTATTCTATGAAAAGGTAATTCAAAATATCCTAAGTGGAACCTGGAAGGTTATAGCAGATAGCTCATCTCCAAATCAAAAGCCAATAAACTTCTGGCTTGGTATGGATACAGGGATTGTGGACATTATGTACTCCAACAGAAATATAAGCAATCCTACAAAAAGATTAATAGATAGTGTTAGAAAATCTATTATTAGGAATGAATTTAATATATTTGAAGGTCCAATTCATGACCAGGATAATAACTTAAGGGTTAAAATAGGGGATAAGTCAAGCTATGAAGAGATTATAACTATGGATTGGTTTGTTAAGGGTATTAAAGGGGAGATGCCTGATATTAAAGATTTAAGTCCAACAGATCCCCTATCATATATGAGAGATATAGTAAAGAAATAGCCTTGGATATTAAAATTCAAAAATATAATATCCAAAACCATTTATGATTGTAGTTTCTTGGTATTTAATAATTCTTTCTTGATTGACACCATAGGTAAGATGATTATGGCCATGTAAATGATACTTTGGTTTAACAGTATCTAGGAGCCAGTTAAAGGCAGGAAAGCCTTGATGTACAAAGCCATCCCCATCGCCAAGACCTTTTCCTGGTGCATGGGTAACTAAGATATCAAACTCTTTCTTTTTAAAGAAGCCAGAAGTTAATCTTTTGGCTCTTTTTTGCATTTCATAAGGGGAATATTGATGCATGCCCCCGCTATATTCAATAGAGCCTCCAAGGCCTGCTATTCTAACACCATTGTATGTGACAATCTGGTCCTCAATAGAAATGCAACCTTCTGGTGGATGGGTTTCATATCTATCATCATGATTTCCATGCACATAAAATAAGGGAGCATTAATCATAGTAACCAAAAATGATAGGTATGAGGCTTTTAAATCACCACAAGAAATCATTAGATCAATATCCTTAAACTTGTCCCTATTAAAATGATCCCAAATATATCTGCTTTCTTCATCGGATACCACAAGAATTTTCATTAGTAAGTCTCCTTTCGCTGCTAAATTAATAGTAACAAAAAAAATAGGCCTTGACAATACTTTTAAGGAATGCATGGACACCTAATCTCATATAGATGTTATATAGAAGAGGAGTTGAGTGTCCAAATGGTTAGATTTAACAATAAGGTATTTAAAATTTCCGCATTGGCAGTAATACTACTTTTGCTAGTATGGTTTATAAGGGAATTTAGTCTAAGCATAGTTAGTGTTGATGAGGAGGGAGCGAGGGTAGAAATAAATTTTATATTCCCTATGGATAAGGAAACAATTAATAATAGCATATATATATCCCCTGAGATTCCCAATTCAGAATTTGATTGCAAGGTTGAGTGGAAGTCAGATCATAATGCAGTCATATACATAAAAGAAAAAGACCATATTAAGGGGCAGAAGGTAAATTTACTTATAAAAAATGCTAAGACAAGGATTCCTGGTATTAAAAAAAGTGTTAACACCTCTATTCAGTTTCAAAAAAACCCTAAGATAGTTGGACTAAATCATTATGAAAATATCCCAACAGATGAAGCTATTATAATAAAGTTTAATACACCTATGAAAAGGGCTAATATTAATAAGTACATAGAATCAGATGTACAGTTTGAAATTATGCCTGTAGAAGGCAGTAATGACAGTCAGTGGAGGCTAAGCCCTAAGGAGCCACTTGAAAATAATAAGAACTATATTATATCCTTTAGGAAGGGGATGCCAGCAAGATCTGGTATGTTTCTTGAGGAAGATGAGCTAATAACTTTAAAGACTGCCCCAAGACCAGAGGTAGTTAGTATATTGCCAGAAAATAATTCAAGGTGGATTGGAATTTATCCAAACATAATAGTGGAAAGTAAGGACCCAATAGAAAGGGCTACAATTAAAATAGAGAATGAGAGGATAGAAGGTGAAATACATGACGAAAGATGGGCTAGGTTTAGCCTTCCTAACGTATTAGACTTCGAAACTACCTATGAGATTGAGGCTGAAATTACCTCCATACACGGAGAAAAAAGTGATATATATAAATCCAAGTTTTCAACAATCCCCATAGAAGAAGATAGGTTATGGGTGGAAGTTATCCTTAGGGATAAGCATAAGGTTTTAGTATATAAGGGTAAGAAACTAATAAGGGAAATGCCTTGTTCTGGGGGTACAGATGAAACTCCTACTGTTCTTGGAACCTACTATCTTCAGGATAGGGGCCCTAAGTTTTTTGCAAGAAAGATTAGTGAAGGCGCCAATTACTGGGTTAGAATACATGGCAACTATTTATTTCACGGCCTACCTAGAAATGAGGACTGGGTAATAAGCAGGGAAGCAAAGCAAAAGCTAGGTTACCCGGCCAGTCATGGATGTATTAGACTAAGGGAAGTGGATGCAAAATGGTTCTATGATAACGTTCCCCAAAACACTATGGTAATAATTCATAAATGAAAAATATGAAATAATTTATCTTCTTACTTGCAAAGGAAGATAATTATGGTACAATAAAATGAATATAACATAAGACAAAGGAGAAAAATTATGAGTAATAATGCTTACAAGAATGCCCAAATACAATTTGATGGTGTAGCTGAAACCATTGGACTTAATGAAGCTACTAAACAACTATTACGTGAACCTATGAATGAATACCATGTCTCTATACCTATAAAAATGGATGATGGATCTAGCAGGGTATTTAAGGCCTATAGGGTTCAACATAATGTGGCAAGAGGGCCAGGTAAGGGCGGAATTCGTTTTCACCCTGAGGAAACTGTAGATACAATTCGCGGTTTGTCAATGTGGATGACATGGAAGTGTGCAGTAGTAGATATTCCACTTGGGGGAGCAAAGGGCGGAATTGTTTTTGATCCTAGAGAGCTTAGCGAAACAGAGCAGGAAAGGTTATGTAGAGGCTATGTTCAAAAATTATGGAAGACAATGGGGCCAGACCTTGATGTACCTGCACCAGATGTGATGAGTAGTGCAAAACATATGCTATGGATGTTAGATGAGTATGAAACTATAGTAGGAAGTTACCAGCCTGGTGTTATTACAGGTAAGCCAGTAGGTATGGGAGGGTCACTAGGAAGAACAGAGGCTACGGGATACGGGGTAATATATACGCTTCGTGAGGCGCTAGAAGAGCTTAAGATAGATGCTAAAGATACCTGTGCTAGTATACAAGGCTTTGGTAATGTAGCCCAGTATGCTGCAAGATTATACACAGAATATGGCGGTAAAGTTCTTGCTATCTCCTGTTGGGATAATGATGATAAGAAGGCCTATACCTTCCGCAAGCAAGATGGAATAGATATTGAGAAGTTAGTTGGAATTACTGATAATTATGGAACTATAAATAAGGAAAAGGCAAAGGAATTAGGTTTTGAAATACTTGCAGGTGATGCATGGCTTGAGCAAGATGTAGATATTCTTATACCAGCCGCCCTTGAAAACCAAATTACAATTGATAATGTTGATAAGATTAGTAAGCAGGTTAAGGTTATAGCTGAGGCAGCTAATGGGCCTACAACACCTGAAGCAGACGAAGTTATTAGAAAAAGTGATATTTTCCTAGTACCAGACTTTTTGGCTAATGCTGGTGGGGTAACCTGTAGTTACTTTGAGCAAGTTCAGTGTAATATGAATTATTTCTGGGAAAAGGATGAAGTCTTAGAAAAACTTGATACTAAGATGACTTCGGCTTTTAGGGCAGTGTATGATTTATCCAAAAAAGATAAACTATATATGAGAGATGCAGCTTATATTATTGCAATTAATAGGGTTGTAGAAGCAGTAGAAAAGCGTGGATGGGTATAAATTACAAAGCAGGAAATCTCCTTTTATTTCTAATAAAAGGAGATTTCTTATTTAACTGGGTATGATATACTATATAAGAAAATAGGAGGGTAATAATGTACGAAATCATAGATAAAAAGGTTTTAAATAGTGCGGTAGAGCTTATGGTAGTAAGAGCTCCTTTTGTGGCTAGAAGATGTGAACCTGGCCAGTTTATTATTTTGAGAGTAGATGAAGAAGGGGAAAGGGTACCTTTTACCATTGCAGATTTTAATAGGGAAGATGAAACAGTAACTATTATATATCAAATAGTAGGTCATACTACAGAGGTTTTATCTAGTATGAAAGTTGGGGACAAGCTATGTGATTTTGTAGGGCCACTTGGTAAGGCATCTGAGCTTAAAAAAGAAGAAAGGGTTCTAGGGATTGCTGGTGGTTTAGGAGCTGCGCCACTCTATCCTCAAATTAGGAAGCTAAGGGAGATGGGGGTAGAGTGTGACATCATAATTGGTAGTAGATCAGAGGAATTTATAATATTAGAAGAATCCTTTAGGGGGTTAGGCTGTAATATTTCTATAGCTACAGATGATGGAAGTAAGGGAGTAAAAGGCTTTGTAACAGATATACTTAAGGATAAAATTAATCAAGGTATTAAGTACGATAGTGTAATTGCCATAGGGCCCCTAATTATGATGAAGGCAGTTGTTGATATAACTAAGCCCCTTAATATTCCAACTACTGTATCCTTAAATCCTATTATGGTTGATGGAACAGGTATGTGTGGTGGTTGCCGGGTTAGCGTTGGAGATGAAACAAAATTTGCATGTGTGGATGGTCCAGAATTTAATGGTTTACTTGTAGATTTTGATGAGGTTATTAATAGACAGGGAATATACAAAAAAGAAGAAGAGCATATGTGTAAGATAGGTCTTGGAGGTAAATAAGATGGCAAATATGAGCCTGCATAAGGTAGAGATGAAGGAGCAAGATCCCAAAATAAGGAATCAAAATTTTGAAGAGGTGGCTCTTGGATATACAAAGGAAGAGGCGTTAGAAGAGGCAAGTAGGTGTTTGGATTGCAAGCAGCGTTTTTGTGTAGCGGGCTGCCCTGTTAATGTTCCTATTCCAGAGTTTATCCAGGCAGTGCTAGATGAGGATTTTCTAAGGGCTTATGAAATAATTATGTCAGAAAACTCGTTACCTGCAGTTTGCGGTAGGGTTTGCCCCCAGGAGAATCAATGTGAAAACAAATGTATCAGGGGCAAAAAGGGCCAGCCAGTTGCAATAGGAAGGTTGGAACGTTTTGTAGCAGATTATGTAATGGAGAATTATCCAGATAAAATAGATAAGGTAGAAAGTAACGGAATTAAGGTAGCAGTTGTAGGTTCGGGGCCGGCAGGAATTGCCTGTGCTGGGGAGCTTGCAAAGAAGGGTTATGATGTAACCATATTTGAGGCCCTGCATGAACTAGGCGGAGTGCTAATTTATGGTATACCCGAGTTTAGGCTACCTAAGGATATAGTAAGAAAAGAAATTAAAAAGGTTACAGATCTAGGAGTTAAGGTTAGGAAAAATGTTGTTGTTGGTAGATCTATAACCATAGATGAGCTTATAGAAGAAGGTTTTGAGGCTATCTTTATTGGAAGCGGTGCAGGGCTCCCTATATTTATGAATATAGAAGGGGAAAATTTAAATGGTGTATATTCGGCCAATGAATTTTTAACCAGGGCTAATTTAATGAAGGCTTATCTACCCGATTCTAGAACACCCCTTATAGTTGGCCAAAAGGTAGCTGTAGTAGGTGGAGGTAATGTGGCTATGGATGCAGCTCGTACTGCAAAGAGAATGGGTGCTAAGGAAGTATATATTATATATAGGAGAGGGGAAGAAGAGCTACCTGCAAGGCTTGAGGAGGTTCATCATGCAAAAGAGGAAGGGATTATATTTAAGCTTCTTACCAATCCTACAGAAATTCTAGGGGAGGACGGATGGGTTAAGGCTATAAAATGCATAGAAATGGAGCTTGGGGAAGCTGATGAATCAGGAAGGAGAAGGCCCCAGCCTAAGCCAGCTAGTGAGCATGTACTTGATATGGATACAGTTATTATTGCAATTGGACAAACCCCTAACCCACTACTTAGGCAAACTACTAAGGGCCTAGATACCCACGACTGGGGAGGAATAATTGTCCATGAGGATACCATGGAAACAAGTAAGGAAAAGGTCTATGCTGGAGGGGATGCTGTAACGGGGGCAGCGACAGTAATTCTTGCTATGGGAGCAGGAAAAAAGGCAGCTATTGCCATAGATAAAGAATTTACAAGATAAATATGAATATTTCTTTTAAAATCACCAATTATGGCATATAATATATATAAGTAAATTGTATACAAGTCCAAAAGATATATCTATAGATGAGGGTGATTATATGAATAGGGAAAGAATATCAATTTATGATAGTAGGCCAGGCATGGCAATAGCCGAAAGCATATATAATGAATTCGGGGCCGTAGTTATTATCGAAGGAACTATATTAGATAGGCAAACAATAGACAGGATAGAAGGCATGGGGGTCCTGGAAATAGAAGTAGTAACTGAGAAAGAAACAAAATCTAATGATAGTGAAGACCTTGATAGCAGGTATAGGCAAAATGTTAAAGATATTAGTGATATTATGAATGATTTAAGAGAAGGATTAGCCCTGGATATGCAAAAAATTAATAAAATTGCAGATACTATATCATCAGGCTTATATTCACATGATGATATAGTAGGAAAATTATCTAGGCATGTTGATCCAGATGAATACATAAACACACATAGTATTAATGTATCTGTCCTAGCAATGACTTTGGGTAAGTGGATGGGCTGTAGCGAAGATACAGTTAGGAATTTAATATTAGCAGGGCTTTTACATGATATAGGTAAAAGTAAGATTCCACTTGAAGTTATAAACAAGCCTGAAGGACTGGACCCAAAGGAGTTTGTATTAATAGAGCAACACCCTAAGTATGCCTTTGAAATTTTGGAAGATGTAGATGGTATAGATAATGAAGTGCTGTTAGGTATATTAACCCACCATGAAAGAGAAGATGGTAGCGGTTATCCTTTAGGAATAACTAGTGAAAAAATAAATCTTATAGGCAAAATTCTAGCAATAGTCGATATCTTTGATGCAATGACTTCAGAGAGGCACTATAGGAAAAAACAATCCCCATTTGAGGTTTTTAAACAAATGCAAAATGATTCCTTTGGTAGATTACATCCAGTTATATTAAATAAATTTGTAAAGAATATGGCACAAAGTTATATGGGAGCAGTAGCATCCTTAACAAATGGGCAGCGGGGACAAATAGTCTTTATAAACAACAATAAAAATTCAAAGCCTATTATAAATATAAACGGGGAATTAGTAGATTTAAGTCTAGAATCTGGGCTTAAAATAGAGTCTATAGTTATAAAAAATAAAATATTATAAGTATGTATAATAACTAAAATAGTTGCTAATAATAACACTGTATAATAACTTTAATGAAAAGGAGATATAAGATGAAAAGTAAAAGACTTGCAATATTATTAGCAGCAACTGTATTAGTATTAGGATTTACAGCCTGTACCAATACAAAGAAGACCCCAAATAATACCAATAAGCCAGGGAATCCTCCTGCAACAAGCCCTAATAAAGATGATGATAATATGAGGGAAGATAGTAATGTAATAGACGATGTAGAAGATACAGTTGAAGATGTTGTAGATGATGTGAAGGATGCCTTAGACGGAGATAGGAATAATTCTAATACCAATACTAATAATGCTACAACAAAAGATAATACAGCTAAACCTAATGAAGTCCTGCCAGATGCAAATGGTACAGGTACTGATAATGTTAATAATAATACTAACACTACTACTAATAACAATAACTCAAACTAACCCTTAAAAACAACCCTCTAGACCAAATAAGAGGGTTGTTTTTAAGAGTGTTTACAATAAATAATTAGATAATAACAAGATAGGTGAAAAGATGAAAATTTTAATGGTAGCAGCTAATGCAAAGTTCATACACTCTTCTCTTGCCTTAAGGAGTATACAGAAATATTGTGAGAAATATAGTGTACATATTAATAATTTGGAGCTTACAATTAACCATAACGAGAACCAAGCTCTTAAGAGCATATATGAAGAAAGCCCAGATGTAATAGCGTTTTCTTGCTATATATGGAATATGGAAATGATAGAGAAGTTAATACCAATAATAGCCAAGATTCTTCCAGATACCAAAATTATTCTTGGTGGGCCAGAAGTTTCCTATAATAGCGAAAAGTTATTTGAAGAAATACCCCAAATAGATATTGTAATAGAAGGAGAAGGGGAAGAAACCTGGTATGAACTTTTGGAGCATTATGTAGATAAGTCTAGGGAGCTTAAGCAAATAGATGGGATTGTCTATAGGGATAGTAGTGGGGATATAAGAAGAAACGCGCCTAGGATGCCCTTAGACCTTAATAAAATCCCCTTTGTATATGATGATATAGGTAAGCTAGATAATAGGATTATATATTATGAAGCTTCTAGGGGCTGTCCCTTTAGCTGTCAGTACTGCCTATCATCCATAGATAAGGGGGTTAGGTTTTTGGAACTTCCCCGTGTATGTGAAGATATGAAGATCTTTTTGGATCATGAGGTTAAACAAGTCAAATTTGTGGATAGAACTTTTAATGCTAATATAAAATATGCCATATCTATATGGGAATTTTTAAAGGAAAATGATAATGGGATAACTAACTTTCATTTTGAAATAGCGGCAGATTTAATGACTAAGGAGGCCTTAGAGTGCCTAAAGGATGCAAGGCCTAATTTATTTCAATTTGAAATAGGTGTACAGTCAACAAACCCGGATGTTTTAACTGCTATTCAAAGAAAGATGGACTTTGAAGAGGTTGCTAGTGTCGTTAATAAAATTAAGAGCTTTGGTAATATACATCAGCATTTAGATTTAATAGCAGGACTTCCCAAGGAGGATATGGATTCCTTTAGGAAATCATTTAATGATGTTATAGAAATAAGGCCAGAGAAACTTCAACTTGGATTTTTGAAGGTCCTTAAGGGTTCGGGTCTTAATAGGGATGCTGGAAAGTATGGTTTAATATACAAGGATATAGCACCTTATGAAATATTGTATACTAAGGTTTTATCCTATGATGAAATGCTAAAACTACATTCAATAGAGGATATGCTAGATAAATTTTATAATAGTGGTAGGTTTGAATACAGTATGGAATATTTATTTAGCTTGTATCCAAGTCCTTTTGATGCTATGGAGGATCTAGCTTTATACTGGGAGGAATGTGGTTATCATAAGGTTAAACATAGTAAGAATGCCCATTATAATATACTAATTGATTTTACTAAGGCAAGGACAGGTGCCAATATTGAACTTATGAAGGAACTTGCAAGATTTGACCTGGCTATACATGAGAAACTAATTAATATACCTAAGAAGCTACTAACAGTAGACCAAGGTAAGTATAAGGAAGCTATTAAGGAATTCTATAATAATAAGGATAATATAGACAAGTATCTGCCCCAGCTTAGTAAATTTACAAGTGTGCAGATTAATAGAATGGCTCATATAGAGGTATTTCAATTTGATCTTCCAAGTCTTACAAGGACACTAGATTTTGCAAATGTAAGTGAAGAGGTAACAGCTATAGTATTTAATTATCATAATAGGGATCCATTAACAAGTGATGCAGATTATAATACTATTAAATTTTAAAGACATCTATCAAAAACAAGCCGGAAAAGATAGAAATATGCTATACTAAAATATATAAATGTACAATTAGAATAGGTGAAAAGTTTGAATAAGATACCCAAAGAATACAAGGGACTTAATAAAAGTCAGCAAAATGCGGTTCTTGCTGATTTAGGTCCACATATGGTAATAGCAGGTCCAGGTTCTGGTAAAACCCATGTAATAGTTAATAGGGTTCACTATATGGTAAGCCATTTAAAGATAGATCCAAGTAGGATTCTAGTAATTACCTTTACTAAGGCTGCTGCAGTTGAAATGAAAGAAAGATTTATGGAAATGCCTGATATTGAACCTAATCTAGCAGCTAGGGTAAGCTTTGGAACCTTTCATGCAACCTTTTTTAGGATGTTAAGGAGGGTTCATGGATATAGGGTTGATCAGTTAATTAGTGACGAAGAAAGATTTAAATTCCTGCTGAAAACTATGGAAGATATGAATATTGAAGAAGAAGATCCAAGGGAATATATAGATAATTTCCTTAAAGAAATGTCTTTAATGCGTAATAATCTAATCCAGCTTAAATATTATCACCCGGAAGGTATGCCCCAGGATATATTTAATTCTATGGTTAATAAATATGAAAATTATAAGGCTAGGCATAATAAAATAGATTTCGATGATATGCTTACCCATTGTTATCATATGCTAAATGAGGATCCAAGGGTCCTAGAGTACTTTCAAAATAACTTCCAGCATATACTTATAGATGAGTTTCAGGATATTAATAGGGCCCAGTATGAAATTATTAAGTTACTAGCTGCACCAGATAATAATATCTTTATAGTTGGAGATGACGATCAAAGTATCTATAAATTTAGGGGTGCAAGGCCTGAATTTCTAATAAGATTCCCAGATGAATTTCAAGGTGCAATGGAAACAATACTTGATATAAATTATAGATCTAGCCAGAATATAATAAAGCATAGTAATAATCTAATTGGGAATAATGAAAATAGATACCCAAAAACTATGCAAACACCTAATAAACTAGGGAATCCACCTGTTATAGTAAGATGTAATGATTCTGAAGATGAGTCTAAGAAGGTGGCTAATCAGATAGTAGAGTTAAATGATAAGAATATTTCATTTAATGAAATAGCTATTATTTTTAGGACAAATATGCAGGCAAGATCAGTAGTGGATGCATTAATGGATATGAATATACCATTTTACCTGCAAGATAGTATACCAAGCTTATATGAGCACTGGATTGCTAAGGATATACTTGCATACTTTAATCTTTCAAGAAGGCTTACAGATGATAGCTCCCTTATTAGGATTTTAAATAAACCCAAGCGCTATATTAGTAAAGCTATTATAGCTAAGGCTATGCAAAATAATAAGCATGGTTTACTTAGGGAAATGTATAAGGTTAGGGAATGTAAGCCTTGGCAGATTGATAGGCTAGAGGAATTACAGTTTCATCTCCAGCAATTAAGGAGTAAGAGTCCTTATAATGGAGTTAAGTATATTAGAACAGTTATAGGTTATGATGACTTCTTAAAGGATTATGCAAGCTATAGGAAAATACCAGTAAGTGGTCTTAAAGAAATACTAGATGAACTACAGGAAGCATCTAAGGGCTACGAAACATACGAAAAGTGGCAGTCTCATATCGAGGATGTAATGGCAGAACTTAAGGATCAAAATAAGGCAAGGTATAATAAGTCTAATAATAAAGATAGAAGTGGTGTTACATTAAGTACGCTACATAGTTCCAAGGGATTGGAATTCCAGGCAGTATTTATACTAGGTGCAGTAGAAGGCGTAATGCCTCATGCAAAGAGTAATGGAATTGATGGATTGGAAGAAGAAAGAAGACTATTCTATGTAGGTATGACTAGGGCAAAGGAGCACTTATATATCTACATACCAGAGCATAAATATGAGGATAAGACAGAACAATCTCGTTTTATTGAAGAGATATTTCAGGCTAAAACAAGTTAAGGGGGATAAGAATGTTTAGAATGACAAACAAAAATAAAAGAATAATGGCAGGAATTATAGGCGGAGTACTTGCTTTTGTTATGGTATTTGGAACAGTAGCATCAGCATTTATGTCATAAGATTAAGTTTTATACTGGTTAAGCAAAGGAGGTTCAAAGATGCCAAATAGGAAAGTTTTTTTTACTCTAATTACTATTGGAGTTATACTTGCGGGATTAGCTACAGGCAGCATGGTATGTATCTACACAAAAACGAAAGAATTTGATAAAGTTTTTATGGATCAAATTTATATCCAGGAAACATACATAGGTGGACTTACGAAAGAAGAGGCTAGGGATAAGGTATCAAAAGCAGTAAGGGATAAGGAGAAATCTAGGTATATAACTTTTTATGGAGACGATAAAAGCTGGGATATTCCTTTTGAAGAATTTAAGGCGGAGCATAATATTGATGAAGTCTTAGATGAGGCATTTCAATTAGGACATACAGGTAATATGATACAAAGATACAGGGAGTTTACCAATAAGGACAAAGGTAAAATAGAATTCACCCTTAAAAGAACATATGATAAGGAGAGGGCTAAGGAAATCCTAAAGGAATATGAAGAGGAATTTTATGTATCTCCTAAGAATGCAACTATGGTAAGGGAAAATAGGCAGTTTATAATTACCCAAGAAAGCAATGGCCAAAGGCTTGATATAGATGCTACAGCAAATAAATTTAACGAAGTTTATGAGTCTGGGGAAGATGGAAAGATTGAGGCTGTTATAGCCCAGGTAGAGGCTGAGATAACTTCTTCGTTTTTTGATAATGTTCAAAGCCCTATAGCAAGCTTCTATACAAGCTATACTAATGCAGATTTAAATAGAAATACCAATCTTAAGGTAGGAGCCCAGAAGATTAATACAGCTGTTATGCCAGGCGAGACCTTCGCCTTATCAGAGCACTTTGGTGATATTACAGCTGATAATGGTTATAAGACCTCCAAGGTTATTGTAAATGGTGAGCTTGTAGATGGTATTGGAGGGGGAGTTTGCCAGGTGGCATCTACACTTTATAACTCTGTACTATTAACAGATCTACAGATAGTATCAAGGCAAAACCATTCACAACCAGTAGGCTATATACCCTTAGGTAGGGATGCTACTTATGCAACTAATGCTATAGATTTTAAGTTTAAAAATCCAACAGAGTATCCAGCATATGTGGAAAGTTATGTAGAAAACAATAGGTTATATGTTAATATATTTGGGCATGAGAGCCTAAAGCCAGATACAGATATAAAGTTTGAATCTGTGGTAACAGAGGTGGTACCAGCACCAGCACCTAAGTATGAAAAGGACCCTACTTTACCAAAAGGAACAGAAGTAGAGAAGCTTTCGCCTAGGGATGGTAAGAAGGTAAATCTTTATAAGTACACCTATAAAGACGGTAAGTTAATTGATAAAATACTAGAGAACCAAAGTTACTATAGGCCTAGGGCGGGAATTATAAGAGTAGGCACAAAAGAAGTATCGGCAGCACCAGAACCACCTCCAGCAGAGCCAGAAACAAGTGAATCAGAATCCAATCAAGAAGTAGAAGAAGTTGCTTAATTTATATATAGAAATCAAAAAAGAGTATGAGGAGTAAATATCCTCATACTCTTTTTTTAAGTTGTCAGAATTGTCGGGGGGCAGTTCCCATCTTAGGTCTGTGGCCTAAAGAAATCGTCTATACTATCTGGAGCCTTGGGCTCTTCAGGTTTTGGATCAGGCTTAGGCTCAGGTTTAGGTTTCTCTGGTTTAGGCTTTTCAGGCTTAGGCTCAGGCTCTGGTTCTGGCACCCAAGGGTCATTTTCCCAAGGATCTTCAAACCAATCATCATCTGGATCCTGATCACCTGGTTCTTCATCGTCTGGATCATCTATAACAGTATCTTCGTTATGGATATCGCAGATTGCACCACCGTGTGAAAACTCATCACCATCTCTATTTAAGACAATAGCCTTACGTTTTACAAGGTCTTCAGGACAGAATTCATTAGCAATTTTGCCTGACACTGTACATATTCTTTCTTCAACGTGTAAATCACAGTATTCTGTAGGCATGCTTTCACCTGTAAAGAAATCTGATGATACTACATTATCAGGATCTAGCCTACATAAGTCTGTTGCAAGCTTACCAGAAACAGTACAAATTGCAACCTCTGTAAGCCCTGGAGCTTTAGGGAAGGACTTATACTCTAGACCTTCATGTAAATCTCTCATAATAATTGCCCATAAATCTAATGGATAGCTACTGCCAAAGTTAAGTGACTTAGGCTGATCATGTCCCATCCAAATTGTTGCAGAGTAGTATGGGGTATAGCCTGAAAACAGTAGGTCATTACTTCCTGTTGTTGTACCAGTTTTACCAGCAATAGGCATTGAATTAAAGGTGTTTTTAATTCTAGCAGCTGTACCACCATTAATTACATCTGTCATCATATCTGTTAGCATAGATGCAGTAGATTCCTTAAGAACCATATGAGTGGATGGGTCATTTTCAAGAAGTACATTACCATCCTGGTCTAAAACCTTAGTATAAAATATAGGTTCTACATATACACCATTATTAGCAATTGCCCCAAATGCCGCTGTAAGCTCAAGAGGGGTTACACCTTCTGATATACCACCTAAAGATAGGGACCTTACCTTATCCTGTGGCGTTAAGGTTGTAAAGCCAAATTGCTGGAGGTAGTCATAAGCTGTATCAATCCCAACAGCCTCTAGTGTTTTTACGGCATTTATATTCATAGAATCCCTAATTGATGTTCTTACAGTTTGGAAACCTCTATAACCTGAATACCAGTTTTTCGGGGTATAGGGGTCTGCACCTGGCATATTCCATGTATAAGGAGCGTCTTCTATAAGTGTTCCGGGGGACATTACTCCAGTATCAAGTGCAGGAGCATATGCTGCAAGAACCTTAAATACAGAACCTGGTTGCCTTTTGGCCTGGGTAGCACGGTTAAAAGTACGATTACCTAATTTATCACCGCGGCCTCCAGAAATTGCCTTAACATGCCCAGTTGCATGATCCATTATTGTTATTGCAGCTTGTGGTTGTGGTACTTTGAAGATGGTCTGGTCTGTAATTTTGTCATCTTCTGTAATTCCCCAGTCGCTAAGCTTAACAAGTTTAAAATTCTCTATTTCATCTTCGTTTTTAACAATTCCATCTCCACGGTAGTGTTTAACCTCTCCATCAGCTTTTTCTACAGATACATTATAGGATACCTTAAGTTCTGTGGAGTTTGATGGGAATAAATCAGGGTTATTCATATGTTTATCTACTATGGCCTGGGCTTCTTGGTCGTAAGTTGTATAAATCTTAAGACCACCACCATATATTAGGTTAGTTGCCTGGGTAGCAGATATTCCTTTTGCAATTTGTAGGTCTTTAATTAAGTCCTCAACTACCTGGTCTACAAAGTAGTTATGAGATGCCTTGTCTATAAACTGCTGGTTAACCTGGGCAATTCTGGAATAAGGGTCATCTTCTAAAGCTTCTTCTTTTTCGAAGGCTGTAATATAACCTTGTTCGTGCATTTTTCTAAGAACAACCTCGGATTTTTCCCTATTATGTTCAGGATACCTAATTGGACTATAATAACTAGGATTTTGAGTTATGCATGATATAACTACTGATTCTGATAGGCTAAGATCAGAAACATCTTTATTAAAGTAACGGTTTGAAGCAGCCTGTACTCCGTTTTCACCGTGTCCAAGTGGTACAGTATTTAAGTAGTATTCTAAGATTAGATCTTTTTCGTATAATTTATCAAACTGAAGTGCAAGATACTGCTCCTGGACCTTCCTTTTGATTTTCTTTTCGCTATCTTTTAAGATATTTTGTTTAACTAATTGCTGGGTAATTGTACTAGCACCCTCAGAGAAATTCTTGTTTTTGAAGTTGACGGCAATAGCCCTAAATATACCTTTAATATCGATTCCCTTATGATTATAAAAACGTTCGTCTTCTGTGGCTATAAAAGCTTTTTGAAGATAATCAGGTATTTGATCAAGGTTAGCATATATTCGGTTTTCCCCGGCATCTAGTCTATCTATCTCACTACCATTTTCATCGTAAATAAAGGACGTATAATCTTCTGTTGGCTTTATACTTCCCTGGGTAACATCAGGAGCAGTATTTAAAATAGCCAGCAGCACCCCAAGTCCAGCCCCCATAACCGCGAATATGATTAAGGTAATTGTTATCATAATCGTTCTAAAAGCAAGTATGTTAGTTTTCTTTTTGACTTTTTTTGTGTTTGAATTAATCTCGTTTCTCTTTTTTGACCGAGATTTTTTTGAGTAGTTCATAATTTTCCTCCTTCTCAGGATATCATTATACCAAATATACAATATATAAAAAAGGGAAATCGCATAAATATTTAATAATATGTATTTGAAGCAAACATATACTAATATAAGGCAGATAATATTGAATACTTATAGGGGTGATGGCTATATTTAAACAAAAACGCGAAAAACTAGGTATTATAGTTGGACTTTTAGTATTCTTTATTCTTATATGGGCATTAATAAATAAAGAAGTAATGCCAGTTGTTAGGTCCATGGCAAGAAATGAGGCTAAGGTAGTAGCAATAAAATCTATTAATACAAGTGTAAGCAAGACCTTGAAGTCCCATAGGGTAACTACCCAGCAGTTGCTATCTTATGATTATGACAAGCAGGGGGAAATTATATCATGGAATGTTGATTCCATCAAAATTAATGAGTTATGTACGGATATTGCAGATGCCATAGTTGATGATATGAGCAATATGGAGGATATCCCCCTTAAGGTGCCTATGGGTGCTTTATCAGGCTCCCATATGTTTTCAAATGTAGGGCCTAAGATAAATGTAAAGGTCCTTCCTAATGGAACACCCAATATAGATTATAAAAACCAGCTAAGGGCCACAGGGATTAATCAGGTAAACCATGTAGTATGGCTAGAGGTTGAACTAAATATGCAGATATTAGTACCTTTTTCATCAGAAGAAATGATTGTAAGGAGAAAGGTAGTTTTGATTGATAAGGTAATTAGTGGTAAGGTTCCATCTCACTATCTAAACTTACCTATTAAATAGTAGATTGTGCATTTTATCTAATTAAATGTTATACTATAAGACAAATAATTCATTGTAAAGTGAGGGAGATATGAATATAGTAGGAGATACTAAAGAAAAGTTAATATTATTTGGGATACAAACCCAAAAACAAACAGAAAACCAGGTATGGGCTTCACTAGATGAGCTTGAAGAGTTAGTAAAAACTGCAGGAGGTGAAGTTGTTTGTAAAGTTTTTCAAAAGGTGGATAGGATTAATGCAGCTCATTACTTAGGAAGTGGAAAGGTCCAAGAAATAAAGGATTTAATAGAAGAAAATGAAGCAACAGGTGTGGTGGCTGATGATGAGCTATCTCCTATGCAAATGAGAAACTTAGAGGAGCTTTTAGAAACTAAGGTTATGGATAGAACCATGGTTATACTAGATATATTTGCTGGGAGGGCAAGGTCCAAAGAGGGTAAGATCCAGGTTGAAATGGCCCAGCTAAGGTATAATCTTACAAGATTAACAGGTAAGGGTACAGAGTTATCAAGGCTAGCAGGTGGTATAGGAACAAGGGGGCCAGGTGAGCAAAAGCTAGAGACTGATAGAAGGCATATTAGGGAACGTATAGGCCAGCTTAAGAAGGAGCTAAAGGAGATTGAAAAGCATAGAGATCTAATAAGAGAGCGCAGGGAAAAATCAGGAACCCCTGTTGTGGCAATTGTTGGTTATACTAATGCTGGCAAATCCACCCTTTTAAATGCCATATCTGGTTCTGATATATATGCAGAAGATAAGCTCTTTGCAACCCTTGATCCAACTACTAGAAAGGTAACCTTGCCAGCAGGTTCAGATGTATTAGTTACAGATACAGTAGGTTTTATTAGGAAACTTCCCCACCATCTTGTAAAGGCCTTTTACTCTACCCTTGAAGAGATAAAATATGCAGATATTATACTACATGTTATAGATGCAAGTTCGGAAGATATAGATTCCCATCAGAAGATAGTGCATGAGACACTTACAGATCTTGGGGCTAATGATAAGCCAACTATTGCAGTCTTAAATAAGATGGATGTGTTTGAAGGTGATAGTGTTCATGTTATTACACCAGTTGATTCCCAGGTCAAAGTTAGTGCCAAAACTAAGGAAAACATTAATGAGCTTTTGGAAGAAATACAGGAACTATTAAAGCATAGTCTTCAAAAAATGAACCTATTGATTCCTTATGAAGATGGAGATATACTATCATATATATATGAAAATGGTGAAGCATTTACAGAAGAGCATATGGCTGAAGGAACATATATAGAGGGATATATAGCAAAGGACAAATTTTATATGGTAAAGGACTTTAGTATTAAGGATTAAAATGTCGAAAGTACATGATTAGGTCAAAAAAATAAAAAAATGTTTTAGACAAAAGATAACATAATATCTAGAAATACATTATAAACACAGGGCTAGATGTGTGTAAATTTATATTATCAGCTTATTAATGTCGAAAGTGTGAAAATAACACTTTATATTGCGAAATCTAAATCTGGTATTTATAGAAACCCTATTATATAATTTACTTAAACAAAATATATTAGTGGGGGATTGTTATGGAAGTTAGAAGTTTTAGGGGCACCAGGCAATATGAACTTGAACATAATTCGTTATTAGTATTAAAGTATTATATAATAGAGAAATTAGCTAGCACAGGTGAAAGATATTATGGTATAGAGATAAGCCAGCAGAAGATTGTTAAAGATAATATGGGCAAGGTAGAATATGCTAGCTTATTTTTATCAGAATCCAGGGCTAAGGTTGATAACTTAATTGATAAATTTATTGGCAACGGGGTTACTCCAGATACAATGGAATATATAGTTGATGATTTAGTGGAATTGCCCTGTTAGTATAAAGGGGTGAATTATGGTTAAAAAATATAAGACTGTTGCTAAGTATGCAGAGGCAGAGATTTCTATTAAGAAGTCCCGTTTTATAGCAACAGTTAAGCCAGTTAAGACTCAGGAAGAAGCAGAAGAGTTTCTTGATGAACTTCGTAAGAAATACTGGAATGCTACGCACAATTGTTATGCATACCAGATAGGTAAGAAAAATGAAATTCAAAGATTTAGTGATGATGGTGAGCCACAAGGTACAGCAGGTAAGCCTATGCTAGATGTTTTAAAAGGTGAGAACCTAACAGATACAATAGTTGTAGTTACAAGGTATTTTGGTGGTACAGAACTTGGTACTGGGGGTCTTGTTAGGGCCTATGGTAGGAGTACAAAGGAAGGGGTTTTGGCAGCAGGAATTATAGAGTGTATCCTTGTAAGAAGGTACATAGTAACTATACCCTATACCTTAGTTGGTAAGGTTCAATATCTTCTAGCCGAAAATGGTTACATTACAGAAGATGAGGAATATACTGAGGATGTAAGCTTATCAGTACTAGTTGAAGAAGATAATTGTGAGATTTTTGAAGATCAAATAATCCAGGCCACCAGTGATGAGGCCAATATAAAAAAAGAAAACACACTATATATAAGAAGGTAGGTAAAAATATGAAAAATGTATATGGTTCAGTTACAGATCTTATAGGTAGGACTCCAATTGTTAAACTAAACAATATAGTAGAAGAAGATATGGCAGATATATATGTAAAGCTTGAATGGTTTAATCCAGGGGGCAGTGTAAAGGATAGGATAGCCCTTAATATGATCAAAAAAGCTGAAGAAGAAGGAATAATTAAGCCGGGTGATACTATAATAGAGCCTACAAGTGGTAACACAGGGATAGGTCTTGCCCTTGTTGGAGCAGCTCTTGGATACAGAGTTATCCTAACTATGCCAGAAACCATGAGTAAAGAAAGAAGGCTTCTTCTTAAAGCTTATGGAGCCCAGGTTATGCTAACACCTGGAAGTGAAGGAATGAGGGGATCTATTAATTTAGCAAAGAAACTATCAGATGAAGAAGGATATTTTATGCCCCAACAATTTGAAAACTTAGCTAACCCTGATATTCATAGATTAACTACGGCTAGGGAAATCCTAGATGATATGGGCAAGGATATAGATGCCTTTGTTGCAGCAGTAGGTACTGGAGGAACAGTTACAGGTATTGGTGAAGTACTTAAAGAAGAAATAGAGGGAATAAAGATTGTAACAGTAGAGCCTAAGGATTCAGCAGTCTTATCTGGGGAGGGACCAGGCCCACACAAGATACAAGGTATAGGGGCAGGTTTTATACCAGAGGTTTTAAATACTACTGTTTATGATTCCATAGTAACTATTGAGAATGACAGGGCTATGGAAGTAGCTAGGCAGGTAGCTAGTAAGGAAGGTATATTAGTTGGTATTTCTTCAGGGGCTAATATTGCCGCCGCTATGGAGGTTGCTAGAGAGCTAGGAAAAGGCAGGAATGTCTTAACTATATCCCCAAGTAATGGTGAGAGATATTTGAGCACCGAGCTATACAGCATATAATCTATATTTAGTTGATAAAAGCAATTTGTCTATGCTATAATTAACCTTGCATAGAGATACTGTAAGGAGGAAAATTATATGGCAGGACACTCAAAGTTTTCAAACATTAAGCATAAAAAAGCTAAAGCCGATGCACAAAGAGGTAAAATATTTACCAAACTAGGAAGAGAGCTAGCAGTAGCAGTAAAAGAAGGCGGAGGATCAGATCCGGAGACAAACTCACGTCTAAGAGATGCTATTGCAAAGGCAAAAGCTAATAATATGCCTAATGATACAATTAATAGAAGTATAAAAAGAGCATCTGGGGAAGACTCCAGTCTTAGCTACGATCAAATTACTTATGAAGGATATGGTCCAGGTGGAGTAGCTGTTATTGTAAATGCCCTAACAGATAATAAGAATAGGACTGCATCTAATGTTAGGCATGCCTTTTCAAAATATGGAGGAAACATGGGTACAACAGGCTGTGTTTCATTTATGTTCGACAAAAAAGGCGAGATAATGATAGAACGTGAAGCAGTAGCTATGGATGAAGATGAAATAATGATGCTAGCTATAGAAGCAGGGGCAGAGGATTTCATTTCAGAAGAAGAAGGGTTTACAGTAATAACGGATCCAGTAGATTTTGGGGATGTATTTAAGGAATTAGAAGATGCAGGAATAAAAATGGCATCAGCCGAGGTAGCCATGATACCCCAAACTATAACAGAGCTTACATCAGAAGAAGACATAGAAAATATGGAAGGGATGCTTGAATTACTAGAAGATGATGATGATATTCAGGATATCTACCATAATTTCGAAACTGAAGAATAAAAAATGCGTTATATGGATATATACCTAGTTAGGTAAATACCCATATAACGCATTTATATTATTCTAGTTACTTTTTAAAAGATTACGCTGGCGTCTCATAATAACTTGTGAAAGCCTATTTTCTGTTTTACGAGACATATCATGGAACTGTACCCTAGCAACATAAAGGCCAGTTTGCCTTTTGCCTAAGGATTCCAAGACAACACCATTCAAAACAAAATCCTCATCTAACAAGGTAATATGGATATTTATGGAATCATCCTTGTAAACTTCCCTCTTGCTAGCCATAAGAATACCACCAACACTAATATCTATAGTGTTTGCATCCCTATACTCATCAAAGTCCTGGGTTTTATATTTAAAGGGGTTAATCCAGTCAAGTCTAAAGTACTTACGCTGCTGGTTTCTTTGAACAGCAGAATTTATAACTCCCCTATAATAATAATGACCCTGACCATTTTTTAAAAATTCATTAATTTTAACAGAAGTTGTATAGATACAAGATTGTGTAACTATTACAAAAGGATATGTAGTGGTGCGAGATAGCCTAACATACTCTCCTAGCACAAGTGGTGCATGAAAGGAGATTTGGTTATTTTCCCAGTCAATAATTCTTGAAATATATGTCTTATCTTCGTCTTCTGTTCTACCTTCTACAATGATACGGACAGAAGAATTCATGTCTTTCATAATAGTTGTATAATGCCTATTAATACTTTTTTGAATATCATTCATAAAAATCACCTTCCCCATCTAATCTATGATATTATTATAAGGCATAATAGCATGCAAATACAAGTAACATATGGCAGATTAAGTGATATTAAATTAAATATAGGCGAAAAGAGGAGAATAAATGCTTAAGAGAAATGAAGAGTTTATAGGTCTAGTAGAAAAAGTTAATTTCCCCGATAGAGGGATTGTAATAATAGATGATACACCCATAGAAGTTAAAGGAACTTTAGAAGGCCAAAAAATCAAGGCTAGGGTTAGTAAAAAAAGAAGGGGTAATAGGAAGTGTAAGGGCCGTCTTATTGAAGTAATAGAAAAAGCGCCCAATGAAATAGAGCCCTTTTGCCAGTATTTTGGGCCTAATAAATGTGGGGGGTGTGCTATACAAAATCTTTCTTATGAAGATCAACTTGCCAAAAAGGAGAAGCAGGTTAGGGACTTATTTGCAAAGGCTAATATTACAGATTGTAAGTGGGAGCCTATAAAATCAAGTCCAGAGTTATACGGTTACCGTAATAAAATGGAGTTTTCATTTGGTGATGAGGTTAAGGATGGACCTTTGGCCCTAGGACTACACCGCAAAGGTGGTATGTATGATATTGTAACTGTAGATGGCTGCCATATAGCAGATGAGGACTTTAGTAAAATTCTAAGGTATGTACTTGATTATTGTACAGAGGCTGGCCTAAATTTTTATCATAAAATGAAAAGAGAGGGATACCTGCGCTACTTGCTTATTCGTAAATCTAAGGCAAGCGGAGAGATTCTTGTAAATTTAGTTACTACAAGTCAGTTAGATTATGACTGGAATGAGCTTGCTAGGGGCCTTCAGGAATTAGACTTATCAGGCCATGTATCAGGCTTTATCCACACAAAAAGTGATACCTTATCGGACGCAGTAAAACCAGAAGAGGAAGAACTTATATATGGTAAAGATTTTATTACAGAGGAAGTACTAGGCCTAAAGTTTAAGATTTCACCATATTCCTTCTTCCAGACAAATAGTAAAGGAGCCGAGGTTCTTTATAATACAGTCCTTGAAATGGCAGGGGATATTAATGAAAAGACTGTATTTGACCTTTATAGCGGTACAGGAACCATAGCTCAGATTATGGCAAGTAAGGCTAAGAAAGTATACGGTATCGAAATAGTAGAGGAAGCCGTGGAGGCAGCCAAGGAAAATGCCAAGCTTAATAAGTTAGATAACTGCTATTTTATAGCAGGTGATGTTCTTAAAAAGGTAGATGAGCTTGATGAAAAGCCGGATTTGATTGTTATTGATCCACCAAGGGAGGGAATACATCCTAAGGCAATTAATAAGATTATAGACTTTGGGGCGCCAGAGATGGTTTATGTATCCTGCCAGCCGGTATCACTAGTAAGGGATCTGCAGGTAATGATGGAAGCGGGATATAGGGTTAAGAAGGTTCAGTGTGTTGATATGTTTGTTCATACTAATCACGTTGAGTGTGTTGTCTTGATAGAGCGAGAATAGCCTATATGTAAAGGCTTGGGGCGTTTTTAGATAAATAATAAGGTGTGTTTTAGGTCCTCCTGGGTGGTAAATCTAGGAGGATTTTTATAGGGGGGGGTACTATTTAGCAGAAGTCTGTACTGTTTGGCGAAAGTATTTAGGTATATGTTATAATATAAAGTAGAGGTGTTAACCTAAAATATCTTGAGAAAGATGGATCAATGTACTAAATTAGAATCATTCATTTGTTTAAAGATGATGTATGCATCCCATAAGAAAGGTAAGAACCCTTAATTGAGGGAAATAGTTAGAAATTTGATATAAAAGTTATGTGTAAAACGGATATCTTAAGTGCCTCATTAGTTTATCTGCACTTTGAAAAGGAAAGAAACAGCAGAATAGCAGGAGGAGGTGTAATATACTATTACTGTTATATTTAATATAAAATAGTGATTAGATTGGGGGGGCAAATGATGGATATGTTGTTAGATACTAAAAATTGTGAAACAATCTATAAGAGCTTAGAATTGATATTGGGGATACCAGATACGGAGATTTATTCCTATGCGAAGAAAAAAGCTTTAGAGAGTGATCGATATAGTAAGTCAGTATATAGCGATGAGAAGGAACATTTTTTAAATTGGATTAATAGTAAGGTGGTGAATAAAGAAGATTTAGATATTGATAATGTAACAATATTTCACTATGCACGAAGATTAGAAACTGCTGAAGAATTAAAAACAATGCCTTTGTATAATCTGAAAGAAATAGTTAACAGCGAAAACAAAATAACGAGTTTTCTAAAAGAATATAACATTAGATTTGTTTCCAATGACGATGACATAAAGTGCTTTTATAAAGGTGTAGAATTAGATTTTTTAAATACAAGGAATCGACTAAACAAGGATAGATGTATAAATGGATATCTTTTTGGAGGTGAGATTTATAAAGAGACCGAGATTTCGGGAATAAAGTTTTGCCCGGAGTTTATACAGGATATAGAAAAAGTGATTAAAGAACAAATCTTAGGCATAGATTCAAAGCTTGATTTACAATACGATTATCAGAAACGAAGTAAGTCTTTTATATTTAAAGTAAGAGTGCCTATAGATGAGCTAATTTTCGATAGATGTAGATATGGACATGAAGGTGAAAAAAAATATAATATAGTGGAAATTTATAATAATTTAGGGAGCTGTCTTATCAATAAGATGCAGAACAAAAGAATTCGAAACCGTATAATTAGGCTTAAGGATGATGCGACGGTAAAGATAGATGATGTGTTAGATATTTCTGAAGTCCCGGATGATAAACTGTATGATATTTAATTGTATCTACTAGAGATGATAAAAACTAGCTATATTTTATAGATATAGATATATTATAGGTGTGTCCCAGATAATAGAAAAGTATAAAATAAGATCTAGATATACGACTTAACTTATTGAACTCATGAAGTATATATTAATTAGAATGGCCCACATACAAGGAATTAGGATGACTTTGGGTAAATATCAAAACATATTTTATACTTTCGTCGCATTGTCGTCAAATAAGAGCTTTTATAGAGTGAGTAATAGAGAGCGAAAATATACATAATCATGGATAAGACTTAGCATTTATGGTATACTTACTAAGTTGTTATGTATAAGGTATTTAATTCATAAAAAGTGAGAGGGGAAAAACTATGATTACTAAAAAAATTGGGGAACCTAATATAGATGTAACAGTTTTATATATTTTATATACACGTGGGGATCAAACTACAAGCCAATTAAAACAGAATTTTATTTCGTTAATGAGGCCTGAAGCAGTTAATCTATATCCGCTAGAAAATAGAAATGATACAGCAATACATCAAATTGTTAGGAACATAGTTTCGCACCGAGAAACCTCCTCTAGAAATCTTATTTACAGAGGATTAATAGATTATGATGGTATTGTATTGAGTATAACCCAAGATGGAATAGATTTCCTTGATAATCATATAATATCAAGTTTTATTGATGAATTAAATAGTTAATAGTTACTTAGTTTATTATAGCAAGTAAAAAGAAGGTTCTGTAGAGCCTTCTTTTTACTTGCTATAAACTGAGAATTGCTGTAATGTAACATATGATATAGAAAAGGAGCTGATGAATATGAAACCGTTGATAAAATGGCCAGGAGGAAAATCGTCTGAAATTATTCACATAGAGAAGTTAATACCGGAGTACACACGTTATGTAGAGCCTTTTTTTGGAGGTGGAGCATTATATTTTGATCTAATGCCAGAGAAAGCTGCAATAAACGATATTTCAAAAAACTTAATGGAATTTTATAAGTTTATTAAAGAAGAAGATGCTCTATTTAAAGAATATTTGTTAGGATATAATGGACTATGGGACTTTTTTATGGATAAGGCAGGGGAATGTATAGAAAATCTATCAAAAATATTTATAGAATACAGAGAGGATTTAATTGAGGACAATCAATTGGAGAAGATTATAATAAATATAATAGAAGATTTTCTCAGAAATAAAGAAACCGAGTTAGATTTTGATGTAATATTAGATTATACAGGGTTAGAATTTGAGCTTAATAGAATGCTGTTAGATAAGATAAAGAGAACTAAAAGAAATGAAATAAAAAACAATAAGACACTTAACGATTATGACTTGTATCAGAACTTATTAACAGGATTTACAAGTGGTCTATATATGCATTTTAGGAATATATATAATGATATACAACTTGGAAGAATTTCAGATATAGATCCACAATACAAAGCAGCTAACTTTTATTTTATAAGAGAATATTGTTATGGATCTATGTTTAGATACAATGCAAGGGGTGAATTTAATATTCCTTATGGAGGTATCTCTTATAACAAAAAGGATTTTGGTAAAAAAGTTGATCAGTTATTCAACAGTAAAACAATAAACCTATTTAGAGATACAGAAATCTATAATCAGGATTTTGAAGAATTTATAAATTCAATAGGGATTTCAGAAAATGATTTTATATTCCTAGACCCACCTTATGATACAGATTTTTCGGACTATGAGGGAAGAGAGTTTGGTGCAAAGGATCAAGAAAGGCTGGCTAAGGTTCTCATAGATATGGAGGCAAAATTTATTTTGATAATAAAGAATACGGAGTTTATATATAATTTATATAATCAAAGTAAGCTGAGTATACTAGCTTTTGATAAAAACTATACTTACAATGTTAGAAGCAGAAATGATAGAAATGTAGAGCATTTAATAATCACCAATATTAGAGAATAATATATAATGCCCTCGAGATTAGAGGGCATTATGCATTATTTAGATAAATAGGAATTCTTAATTTCATTGAGCATACTTGAGATTTTTTTAGATTCAATGTTGTATTGGTCTAACACAATGTCGTAACCCTGTGGAGATTTACATATGAAATTCCAAAAGTCCTTTCCTATTAACAACTCGTCAGGGGAAAAAAATTGTAATACCCTACCTTGTTTCCATTCTTTATTCTCTCCAAATCTATTATAAGCCGTTGCAAAGTGCAGATATACTTTTTCGTCTTCTCCTAATGTGTTGGTAAGTATAGCATACTGCTCAAGAAGGGTCTCTTTTTCAGAACGGGCTTTTTTATTATCTAGGTCTCCTCCTATTTTAAGTTCAATTAAGTGGTGTGTACCCTTATCCTTATCGATTAAATAATAGTCGCTTTCATGTCGCTTGGTGGAATTAGTATCATCAATAACACTATTTCTTAAAGATTGATAATCTGAAATTGTTGGCTTGATTTCATTCCTTTTGTAACTTTCTAATAAGTAGGCAATTTCACTAGTTTGTTCATTAGTGAGAGGACCTTCAACTCTTTTCCTAACATCGTAGTTTATAGTTGCAATTTCAATGGCAAGTTTCTCAAGTAAATTACCAAAAGAACTATCAAATGACCTAACCATTGCTGAATAGTAAAGGATTTCATCACCTAGGCCAGCAACAAAAATATTGTGTATTTTTGAATTTAATGTACCTTCAGGCTTATCTAACTCACCGATATGCCGTTGCTTAAAGCTAATACAAAAGTCTTCTATATTCTTTGTAATGATGTTTCTAATTTCTAATTCTTTTTCATTGTTCATAATATTATTCCCCCTACCTTTAAGATTATATTTAACTTACCACTCTAATGATGTTTTATAATCAATAGAATCTTCTCTTACATTCCCAAATTTATCGATGTTTAGGTGCATTTGTTTATTCTTTTGATGTTGTTCAATTCTTGTGATTGATGCATCATAATACATTTTATCCATTTCGCAGCCAGCAAACATACGATTAAGATTTAAGGCAGCTATTGCAGTAGAAGCTACCCCCATAAACGGATCTAGAACTACGCCGTGTTCGTTGGAGGCAATTTTAATTATATGTTCAAGTAATTTTATAGGTTTTTGTGCGGGATGTTTTGGATTTTTCAATCTTTCTTTTCCCATACAGATAGGAGATTCAAAAAAGTTATGCATTTCATTTTGTTTTGTAAAATTCCATGTATGGCCTTTATTCCACATGCAGGCAATCATTTCACAACTATTTAAAAATCCATTCTTATATATTTTAGGTGCGGGATTAGTTTTATGCCATATAAAAAATTGAAATGTATCAAATTCGGAATCAAAGCTATCATGCCATTTGCCTATCATATTGTAGCTTGTGAAGATGAATATATTACCAGTTGGTTTAAGAATTCGCTTAAAGTCATGAAGAAAATTCTGTGGGTCTAATTCTTCTAAGTCCCAATTGGCAATATTATTATTTAACGCGGAACGGTTAGGTAAATCTATATTACCAGTAGAATATTTAGCTATATTGTAAGGTGGGTCAGTTAAAATTAAATCTATTGAATTATCCGGAATAGTTTTCAATACTTTAAGACAATCTTCATTATATAATTTTAATCTTTTTTGTTTATACGGCTCTATCATTTTAATTAGTTAAACTCCTTCTACAACTCATATTGCTGTACCATTTATAAAGTATAAGTTGTATAAATTTATTTGCAAATAGTTCCATATAATTGTATCATGTTTAAAAGAATAGCACAATGTGGGTAATGTTGGATAAATGATTATTAATTAAAGGAGATATAACTATGACAAACAGATGTAAAGAATGCAAATATTGTTTTCCAAATGGAGATCATGATTATATTTGTACGGGAGATGACTACGGGAACAACATCACTAATTAATTGGATGAAGCAAAGAAATGTTACTCAGAATCGTTAGAGGCATTTATTGAAAGAAATAAGAAGCTCGAGGTGCCGTTTATACCTGGAACTACATTAAATCAACTAAAATTGGATGGTAGAAAATATATTGAACTAACTGACCAGGAAGGTAAAATAGTTAGAATTAAAGGGTCTAAGGCCAAGCAAATGCTTGGAGTAATAGAAATCCAGAAAAGAATATTTGATGATGCTTACAAGGTCAATGCTATTTTTAATCCAGAAGCATTTAATGGTGGAAACTTACTTATTATTAAATAGTGGCCCCGCTTTTAGAAAGCAAAATGGAAGTATTAGAATAAATTATTATTAGACTATAATATAATAAAATTTACTTAAATGCAGTAGAATTAAGTTCTTATAATTCTACTGCGATTTTCAATTTACAATATATTTAGATACTAGTTGACAAATATAAATTTCTATTATAATATTAATATATTAGCTAACAAGCTAACAGGGTAAAAACTTTAAAAGATTAGAGTGAACACATACACAAAAGATCACCTAATAAAACAATTGACTCGTAAAATTACTAATATTAAAACAAGTACACAAGATAAAATAGAAACGAGCTTAGACAAGGAGAAAAGGTGAATAGGAACATGAGAGACAACTATCTAAATTTTGGAGATTTTATCACCAAAAAAAGGGAAGAAAAACAAAAGACATTAAGAGAGGTAGCTAAGCTGCTGGGTATATCAGCACCTTATCTTAGTGATGTGGAAAAGGACAGGCGTAATCCATTTGACCTTGAGAAACTAGACTTACTTGCAGATGTACTGCTTCTTTCAGAAGAAGAGAAAAGGGTCATGCTAGATTTAGCAGGAAGAAGACGAAATGAGGTAGCTCCGGACTTACCTAATTATATTATGGAGAATGACTATGTTAGTGCTGCCTTGAGAACAGCAAGGGATTTAGATGCTGGGGAGGAAGAATGGTTAAAGTTTGTAGAAGACCTTAAAGAAAGAAAGGGGTAAAGTTATTTAATGTATAGACCAAGTTATAGATTAAAAAATAATGGTGCACCTGTGTTAAGTACTAAGGAAATAGAAGCGATAGCAGAGCGTTTTATACTAGATTTTCATCCAGAAGCTTTAGAAAATCCCATGGAGTTAGATATAGATTCGTTTGCTTTTAATTATCTAGGACTTAAACAGGATTTTCAATACTTATCACACAATGGTATATATCTTGGTATGACAGTTTTTAATGATACTGATAGGGTTCCAGTCTATATACCAGAAACGAAGCAGGCAGAATACATTAGTGCTGAAGCTAGGACAGTTATTATAGATAATCGGCTTTTAGAAGATAATCAGGAAACAAGATACAGATATACCGTAGGGCATGAGGTAGGACATGATATTTTTCATTCTGAGTATTTTGCATATAACCCTAATCAGTTAAGTTTACTAGATGAGCCAAAAGAACCTATGATACAGTGTAGAGTAGCTATTCCAAAGGATCACAGAAGGGCTATGGATGACTGGGATGATAGAGATTGGATGGAATGGCATGCTAATCGTTTTGCAGCAGCCTTTCTAATGCCAAGGAAGATGGTTTATAAGTTAATTAATTCAGTATCTAAAGATTTACCATGGGTTGTGGAAGCATCTTATATTAGGGCTGTTGCTAGAACCTTTAATGTTTCTTGGGAAGCGGCTGAAAATAGATTGAATTCTTTGGGGATTGGTTAAAAATAAGTTGACTAATAAAAAAATATAAATTTATAAGAAGCCGATATTGGCTTCTTATAAATTTATATTTTTTTACACATGTTGTAAGCATGTTAGCTAACAAAGGTATGAAAGGAGGAAAGTTTATGATTTCTGTTAGATGCCCAGTTTGTAATAGAAGAATATTTGACATTAGTGAAGATGCGATAGGACCTATTTCATATAAGTGCAAATGTAGTACAATGATAATTTTCTATGAAAAAGATAAAATAAAATATTATAAATAAGAAGATCCATAGAGCTGCTAGATGGCCAGGAATAATACCAAATAATTAAGGTATTATCTCTGGCTATTTTTATTTTCTAAAATAGTTTTTTAAATAGGAAATGAACCTTCCTATTTAGATCTCATTATATAGATATAAAGCAAATGAGAGGGGGTGAGTAAGGGATGACAGCAAACGAAAGAAGACAAGAAATCATAGAAGTTCTTAATCTAAGAAGACAAGACACTATGAAGAATCTGGCTCAGGAATTTGGGGTGACAGATAGGACGATTAGAAATGATATTACTGTACTATCCCTTACTCATCCTATAGAAACTATTCGAGGTAAGAATGGTGGCGTGAGACTTATGGATGGTTTTAGTTTAAATAGAAAATATCTAAAGCCAAATCAGAAGGAACTTCTTATAAGGCTAGCATTCGACCTTCAAGATGAGGACTTAGCCATAATGAATAGTATTTTGCAAGATTTTGCTTTTAATCCACTAGAGGGGAGGTAAACAAATGCAAGATGTAAATATTGTACTAGCTGAAGAATTAGAAAGGCTGGCTTCTAGCTACCGGGATCGGGCTGATGCTAAAGAAGTAGGAATTAAGGAAATTAGCTATGTTCTTAATAAAAAGATGGCACAGGGTAAAGGAAGCAATATAAAGATATTGTTAAAAAAGTTTGGAGCATTAAAACTTGTGGAAGTTAGAGAAGAAGATTATCCCTTATTCTACAAGGAAGCAATGAAAATTTAGAAAGGAGCAGTAAAGATGGTTGATGAAAAAATAGCAAATAGGATAGTAGCTGATTTAAGAAGTCTGGCTGATAATCTTGAAAAATTAACTAGTAGTCCATCTATACAGGAGGTTAGCACAGAAAAAGAGATACCTACCTTAGAAGAAGTAAGGCATGTGTTAGCTACTTTATCGCAGGAAGGAAAACAAGTAGAAGTGAAAGAAATAATAACATCTTTTGGTGTAAAAAAATTATCAGATGTTCCAGAAGAAAAATATATAGAAATACTAGAAAAGGCGGCAAGGATATGATGGGGGCTCATGCAATGCTTTCTGCCTCGGGGGCCCATCGCTGGATCCCATGCCCACCATCTGCGAGGTTAGAAAAAGAAATCAAAGAAATAACATCCATTTATGCTCAGGAAGGCACTTTTATGCATAGCCTTGCTGAATTACATCTTAAACTGTATCTTAAGAAAATTACAAAGGCGAGCTTCAATAAAGAGCTCCAAGTAATGAAGAAAAATAACTTTTATACAGAAGAAGTAGAAGAAGCCGTGCAGGTGTATGTAGATATTGTAATTGAGCGCATTAACGCAGCAGAAAAAGATGCTTTGATACTTTTGGAGGAGTGGGTAGACTTTTCTCTATGGGTGCCTGAAGGCTTTGGAACCAGTGATGTGATTATTATATCAGGAAGCACTATTGAGGTAATGGATCTAAAGGGGGGACGAGGGGTGAAGATTTACGCAGATGATAATTATCAAATGCGTCTATACGCACTAGGCTCTATTAATAACTTTGGAATCTTGTATGACCTTGAAAATGTGAAAATGACAATAGTGCAACCACGGCTTGATCATATATCAACGGAAGAGCTTAAAATAGAAGACCTTCTTGATTGGGCAAATACAGTTGTTAAGCCTAAAGCGGAGCTTGCATACGCAGGGAAGGGGACTATGGCTGCAGGTGATCACTGCAGATTTTGTAAAATAAAAGCTACCTGCCGGGAGAGAGCGAAAGAGAATATGAAATTAGCAGCTCTTGACTTTAAAGATCCTCCATTGCTTACAGAAGATGAAATAGTAGATGTGTTGCTTGCTATTGATGAACTTAAAAAATGGGCATCAGATATAGAAGACTATGCCTATGCTAAAGCTGTTAATGAGGGTAAAAGGTGGCCAGGCTTTAAGCTGGTTGAAGGCCGAAGAAGCAGGAAATATACAGATGAAAAAAAGATAATTGAAAGGCTTATTAATGAAGGTTACGAGGAAGAAAAAATATTTAAAAAATCTCTTTTGACCCTTACTAAATTAGAAAAAGAGTTAGGAAAGAAAAAGTTCGAAGAAATATTGGGCGATTATGTAGAAAGACCACCTGGCAAATTGCAGCTGGTCCCAGAATCAGATAAAAGAAAAGAAGTAAAAAATGAAGCGCAAATAGATTTTAAAAATAAAGGAGAATGATAATATGACAAAAGTAATAACAGGTAAAGTAAGAATGTCTTATGCAAATGTATTTGAACCAAAAAGCATAAATGGCAGTGAACCAAAGTTTTCAGTTAGCCTAATTATTCCTAAAGAAGATAAGACTACAATTGAAAAAATAAACAAGGCAATAGAGCAAGCTAAAAAGGAAGGAATAAGTAAACTGGGCGGGAAGATACCAGCAAACTTAAAAACACCACTCAGAGACGGGGATGTGGATAGGCCAGATGATACAGCTTATGCAAATAGCTATTTTATAAATGCTAATAGCACAATAAGACCAGGGATTGTAGATGAAAATTTACAGCCCATCATTAACCCGCAGGAACTTTATAGTGGGTGTTACGGAAGAGCTTCTCTTGTGTTTTTTGCCTATAATGCCCAGGGAAATAAAGGAATAGCATGTGGTCTTCAAAACCTTCAAAAGCTAGAAGAAGGACAGCCACTAGGTGGAAGGGCAAGGGCAGAAGATGACTTTAGCATGGATAATATATTAGGGTAGTATTATGAAAAAATTAGCTATAGATATAGAGACATTTTCAAGTGTAGACCTCGCAAGATGCGGGGTCTACAAATATAGTGAAGCAGAAGATTTTGAGATCCTTCTTCTAGGATATGCATTCAATGATGAAGAAGTAGAAGTAGTTGACCTGGCTCAGGGAGAAACAGTTCCAGAAGAAATTATTAAGGCTATAACAGATCCTAGCATAATTAAAACAGCTTTTAATGCTAACTTTGAAAGAACTTGTCTAGCTAGATACTTCAATCAAGATATGCCAGCTGAGCAGTGGAGATGCTCAGCGGCTCACTCCTTATCTTTAGGCCTTCCAGGTAATCTAGCAGGAGTAGCAAAGTGCCTTAATTTAAAAGAACAAAAGATGGATGAAGGAAAGGCTTTAATTAGATATTTCTCTATTCCTTGTAAACCTACCAAATCAAACGGAAAAAGGCAAAGAAATCTTCCTAGGCATGACACAGATAAATGGAATTTATTTAAGGAATATTGCAAGCGAGATGTAGAAGTAGAGCGGGAAATAAGAAGAAAAATAGAAAATTATCCAATGACAAAAGAGGAATTAGAACTTTGGTTCTTAGATCAAGAAATTAATGATTTTGGCATTAAGGTAGATAGGGATTTAGTTATAAATGCAATGGTGTGTGATAAAGAGTATCAAAAGGTGCTGTATGATGAAGCCGCCAAGTTAACAGGTTTAGAAAATCCTAACAGCCCTGCACAGTTAAAAAGTTGGTTAGCTGATAGAGATGTAATAGCAGATAGTCTAGCTAAGTCTAAAGTAAAAGAATTAATAGAAGAAGTAGATGATGGAGAAATTATAAAAGTTCTAGAGCTAAGACAGGAGATGTCTAAAACATCAGTTAAAAAATATGAAGCTATGGATAGGGCTATGTGTGAAGATAAAAGAATGAGGGGACTGCTACAGTTTTATGGAGCTGCTACAGGGAGGTGGGCAGGTAGGATTTTAAATCCCCAGAATTTGCCGAGGAATAATATGAATGATTTAGACCTGGCCAGGGGGTTTCTATTACAGGGCAATTATGAGATGCTACATCTTTTATTTGATTCTGTACCAGATGTTCTATCGCAACTTATTAGAACTGCCTTTATTCCTACTAAGGGGAACCGTCTAATTATATCGGATTTCAGTGCAATAGAAGCTAGAGTTATAGCCTGGCTAGCTGGAGAAGCTTGGAGGATGAATGTATTTAATTCCCACGGTAAGATCTATGAAGCATCTGCGAGTCATATGTTTAAGGTCCCTTTAGAAGAGGTAACGAAGGATAGCCCACTAAGACAAAAGGGTAAAATAGCTGAACTTGCATTAGGCTATCAAGGCAGCGTAGGAGCCTTAAAATCAATGGGAGCCCTAAAAATGGGCCTAAGTGAGGAAGAATTAAAGCCCTTAGTTGATACTTGGCGGAGGGCAAATCTCAATATAGTAAACCTATGGTGGAGCGTAGAAGCAGCAGTGATAAGAGCGGTGAAGGAAAGAACTACTATAGATATGCAGTATGGTCTTAGATTTTATTATCAAGGCGGTATGCTTTTTATTAGATTACCATCGGGCAGGAACCTAGGATATGTAAGGCCACGCATTGAAATAGATGAACGCTTTGGTAAGGATAAATTAACTTATGAAGGTATTATGCAAGGAACAAGAATATGGGGACGGGTAGATACCTATGGCGGAAAACTAACTGAGAATATTGTGCAGGCTATTGCTAGGGACTGCTTAGCAGTTTCTATGATGAGATTGGATAAAGCAAGGTATAGAATATCATTTCATGTACACGATGAGGTGGTGCTAGATGTTCCTAAAAATTTTGGTTCTTTGAAAGAAGTAGAGGAAATTATGGGAGAGCCTATTGACTGGGCACCAGGTTTACCGCTTAGAGCAGAAGGATTTGAAGCTAATTACTATAAAAAAGACTAGGGGATGATATAGTGAAAATAAAAAAATACGATGTGGTTTATGTAAATGTTAATGGTGAAAGTAAAGGAAGCGTGCAAACAGGAGCAAGACCGGCTGTTATTTTACAAAATGATAAAGGTAACTTTTTCTCACCAACAACCATTGTGGCTTTTATCACAAGTAAGATTAAAAGAGAGGACTTACCTACTCATGTAATACTGAAGGGCTACGACCGCTTTAAAGAAAGCATGGTTTTACTCGAGCAGATTACTACTATAGATAAAAAAGATATTGATGGGAAAATAGATGAGCTAAAAGCTGAAGATAGAATGAGGGTAGATGCAGCTTTGCTTGTAAGTTTAGGTTTTATAGATACAGGAAACTAAGTAAATGAGGAGGGATTTAGATGAGTCAATTTACTTTGTATACATCTGATTATATAGGAAATCTTGCAAACTGTATCTATTCTAAAAAAACATGTGTAACAAATAAGCAGTTACTAATAGAGGCTGTAAAATACGATCATGTGGTAGCTAAATATAAGGATAACTACCGCAAGAGTGCAAATTTTATAGAGTCAGATACAGTGGTGCTAGACTGTGATAATGACCACTCAGATGAAAGTAAGGACTGGGTAGATGCAGAAGATGTTGCTAAGGCCTTTCCAGGAGTAGGATTTGCCATTGTATACAGCAGGAATCACATGAAGAAAAAAGGAAATAAATCGGCAAGACCAAGATTTCATATATATTTTAGGATTAATGTAATAACGAGAGAAGAGAATTACACCAAATTAAAACAGAAAATAGCAGAGGCTTTTCCTTATTTTGATAGTGGTGCTTTAGATAGTGCTAGATTAATATTTGGCACAAAAGATCCTAAAGTTAAATTCTTTAAGGGAACTAAAAATATAGACGAGTTTATATCGGAAAATATGTTTGCTACCTGGGATAAAAGCCAGGAACAAATATCTGAAGGTAGTAGGAATAATACTATGTCGCAGTTCGCAGGTAGGATAATTAAGCGATATGGAAACACAGATGAATCCTTTAAACTTTTTCTAAAAGAGGCGGAAAAATGTCAACCACCTCTAGGGGAAGATGAGTTAAACCTTATATGGCGTAGTGCTAAAAACTTTGGTGAAAAAATAGCAGCTCAAGAGGGTTATATACCGCCAGAGGAATATAACGCTGATCTTCTATTAAAGCCTAGTGATTTTTCTGATGTAGGCCAAGCGGTTATTCTAGCCAAGGAATATGATAAGAAGCTAAGGTACTCACCAGCTACAGATTTTATTGTTTATAATAGTAGCTTTTGGGAAGAGTCAAAACCTAAAGCACAAGCGGTTGCCCAGGAGCTAACAACAAGGCAACTAGAAGAAGCTGAAATAGAAATAGACAAGGTAATTAGTATGATGAAAGAAAACGGTGCATTGGATATTCTCATGGCTACGGGTCCTAAAAAAGCGCAAACAATTTTTAATGATCAGCAAAAAAGAAGCTATGAAAGATATGAAAGTGCACTAGCATATAAGAAATATGCTATTAAACGCAGGGATTCTAAATATATAACTTCTGCTTTAAAAGAGGTAAGACCTATGCTTGAAATCGAACAATCAAAACTTGATGTTGATGAGTTTCTTTTAAATACCCCGTCTGCAACTTACGACCTTAGAAAAGGTATCAAAGGTGCTAAGGATCATAGCGCTGATAATCTGATTACAAAACAAACAACCGTGGTTCCTGGTGAAGATGGTAAAGAAAAATGGCAGGAAGCATTAAATATGTTCTTTTGTGGTGACCAGGAATTAATAAATTATGTTCAAAAGATAGTAGGATTAGCATCCGTAGGAAAGGTTTATGTAGAAGCTTTAATAATCGCCTATGGGGACGGAAGAAACGGTAAGTCTACATTTTGGAATGTGATTGCTAGAGTTCTAGGCTCCTATAGCGGGAATATATCAGCAGATATCCTAACAGTAGGATGCCGCAGGAATGTTAAACCAGAACTAGCGGAGGCAAAAGGAAAAAGGCTTCTTATTGCAGCAGAGCTTGAAGAAGGAATGAGGCTTAATACATCAAATATAAAGCAGCTATGTTCCACAGACGAAATTTATGCAGAAAAGAAATATAAAGATCCTTTTAGTTATGTACCATCCCATACCTTAGTTTTATATACCAATCACCTACCCAAGGTTGGTGCTATTGATGAAGGAACATGGAGAAGGCTTATTGTTATTCCCTTTGAAGCAAAAATTGAGGGCAGTAGTGATGTGAAAAACTATGCGGATTATCTCTATATACACGCAGGTGAAGCAATACTTAGCTGGATAATCGAAGGGGCCCAAAAGGTGATTGGTAAAGATTATAATATTAAATTACCTAGAAAAGTAGAAGATGCAATCAAGGCCTATAGGGACAACAATGATTGGCTAGAGTACTTTCTTATGGAGTGCTGCGAAGTAGACCAAAGTTATACAGCAAAGTCTGGAGAGGTTTATGATGAGTATCGTGCATTTTGCATTAGAGTTGGCGAGTTTATAAGAAGTACGACTGATTTTTACACGGCCTTAGATTCAAGGGAATTTGAAAGGAAAAGAACTAACAAAGGTGTTGTGGTTAAAGGCTTAAGATTAAAATCCGAATTTCTATAAAAGGCATCAATTAATAAATAGTGTAGGGCTATGTATGTCATATATATAACTTTTTTATATAGTAAAAATAATTAATATATATATAAAGGTTATATACAGGGTATACACCAACCTACACTCAAATAAAAACTGATGATAGATTGAAGGCGTTAGGAGTTTATTAAAATCAGATTTTTTAAGTTAGAAATAAATTACTAAGTGTGACAGCCATGACAAGGTATATATAGACTTTTTTATATAGATGAAAATAAAGTATATATATAATAGTTATAGAAATATACGACATGGCCGACACACCTAGTAAAAAAGATATTTTATTTAAAGTGAAGGGAATGTATATGGTGGAAGAAAAACAAGTAGAACTTAAGCTAAAACAAGAAATCGAGAAATTAGGAGGTCTTTGCTTAAAATTTGTATCTCCAGGTATGTCGGGTATGCCAGATAGGTTAATTCTCCTACCCGATAAAAAAATATATTTTGCCGAACTTAAAGCACCTGGTGAAAAATTAAGGCCTCTTCAACTAAAAAGAAAAGAACAACTGGAGAGTCTAGGATTCAAGGTATATAAAATAGACTCTTATGAAAAAGTAGAGGAGGTTATTAGGTGATATATAAGCCGCATGATTATCAAGAATATGCGACCAAGTGGATAATAGATAAAAAACAATCGGGCTTATTTCTAGATATGGGTCTTGGAAAAACCATTATTACTTTAACGGCTATACATGATTTGATGTTTGACTACTTTGAAATATCTAAGGTTCTAGTTATTGCACCTCTCAGGGTAGCACAATCTACATGGGAAGATGAAATAAAAAAGTGGGATCATTTAAAATATCTTAGGATATCTAAAGTTTTAGGTACGGCAAAACAAAGAAAACAAGCCCTATATACTCCAGCAGATATATATATTATAAATAGGGAAAATGTAGTGTGGCTTATAGAAGAAAATAAATGGTTTTTTGATATGGTTGTAATAGATGAGTTATCAAGCTTTAAATCTCCTAGGGCAGCAAGATTTAAAGCCTTAAGAAAGGTAGTTCCTTTGACAAAAAGAATAGTAGGTTTAACAGGGACACCTAGTCCAAACGGCCTAATAGATTTATGGTCTCAATTATATTTATTAGATCAAGGAGAAAGGCTTGGAAGAACCCTGACATCTTATAGGGATAAGTATTTTTTACCAGACAAAAGAAATCAGCATGTTATATTTTCCTATAAGCTAAAGGAAGGATCAGAAGAGAAGATTTATGAAAAAATTGAAGATGTATGTATTAGCATGAAAGCAGAAGACTATTTGAAGCTGCCAAAAAGGCTTGATCATACGGTTATGGTTGATTTACCAGAGAAGATTAAAAAGGAATATGAAAGGCTAGAAAAAGAACTGCTTCTTAAATTAGATGATGGTGATATAGTAGCTAATAATGCAGCAAGTTTAACAGGTAAGCTACTTCAAATGGCTAATGGAGCTATTTATGATGAGAATAAAGATGTAAGCGTATTTCACGATGAAAAGTTAAAAGCACTTGATGATCTGATAGAAGCAGCAAACGGAAAACCTGTGCTTATATTTTATTCATATAAACATGATGAAGCAAGAATTAAAGAAAGATATAAAAATATTGAGTCTTTAAATAGTCCAGAGGATATTGAAAAATGGAATAAAGGAGAAATAGAAGTGTTATTAGCCCACCCCGCTTCAGCAGGACATGGTCTGAATTTGCAAGCAGGAGGAAATACTATTATTTGGTTTGGCCTTACTTGGAGCCTAGAATTATACCTTCAAGCCAATGCAAGGCTTCACAGGCAGGGACAAAAGAAATCAGTTATTGTTCATCATATAATTGC
>JAAYSX010000099.1 GCA_012518255.1 Candidatus Epulonipiscium sp.
CACATGCTACTCCGTGGCTGGCCCCAAAGTCTGTAGTTAGGGGGAAGCTTATTGCATGCATTCCTGTTGTCCTTGTCTGGCTAAAGGCTAGGCCTGCAAGTAGGCTTGCTTCCATCATGGCAGATCTTGCCTTAGGGTTGGTTGGCTCATCATAGGCTGTTTTTATATTTTCAAGAACTAGCTTGATTGCCCTCATAGCTAGGGCATCACTTATAGGCTGGCTTTCCTTATTCCAGTAGGCCTCAATAGCATGGCAGAAGGCGTCCATTCCTGTGGATGCTGTAACTGGCTTTGGTAGGGTATAGGTCATTTCCGGGTCTATAACTGCATAGTCTGGCCAGAATTCATCTGTAACAAAGGGCATCTTAATTCCTGTCTTAGAGTTGGTAAATACCCCTACATTGGTTACTTCGCTACCTGTTCCTGCTGTTGTTGGGATACAGATTAGGCCTGCCTTCCTTGGGCTTAGGGTCTTGTCCCCGCCTGCATAGTAGTCATAAATACTTCCTGGATTACTTATTAAGCAGGCTACTATCTTGGATACGTCTAGGGCGCTACCGCCGCCAAGTCCTATAACACAATCTGCCTTTATTTCCCTTCCTAATTCTGCAGCCTTGTCTACACTTTCGCAGGATGGGTTAGGTTCAATCTCACTAAAGTAGGCTAGCTTCTTACCTTCTAGGCTTTTGCCTATTTTCTCTGCTAGGCCTGATTTATATAGGAATGGATCTGATACAATTAGTACACTATCTCCGTCTATATGAGGGCCTATCTCCATGGCAGCTTCTACTTTAAAATTTATCCTAGTTGGCATATAATAGTTGAATTTATTAATGTCCATTTTGTCATCCTTTCTTTTTGATCTTTCTTATCCTTTTACTGCTCCGCTTGTAAGTCCTGATATAATCTGGTTCTGGAATAGCATATAGGCAATAATACTTGGTACTATACTAATAACAATAGCGGCGTACATTGAAACGTAGTCCGTGCTAAACTGGTTGGTAAAGTATCTAATTCCAAGTTGTACTGTTCTAACTTCTGGTGATGATGTAAGTAGGTTGGCATATACGAACTCATTCCAGCAGGTTAGGAACTGGAAGGTTCCTGCTGTTACTATTCCTGTCCTAGATAGGGGGAGGATTACTGACTTAAATCTTACATAGAAGTTGGCTCCGTCTATAACTGCTGATTCTTCTAATTCTCTTGGTATTGATCTCATAAATCCTGTTGTTATAAAGGTTGATATTGGAATACCTATTGCTGTATATACAAGGATTAATCCTAGCATAGTATTGTCTAGCTTAAGTCTTGTAATTAGTATGAAGTATGGAACCATTAGGGCGTTAAGTGGTACTAGTACTCCTGCTGAAAACATCATTTGCAAAAGGTTGTTGCCCTTGAATTCAAATCTTGATACTGCATAGGCTGACATTGATGTAATTAGTACATTTAATAGGGTTGCAGCTACTGAGATAACTACTGAGTTAAACATCATTCTAGCTATTCCTGATACTGTAAGCGCCTTAACATAGTTGCCCCACTGCCATGTTTCTGGTAGGGAGAATGGGCTTGCCATAAATTCAGCATTTGTCTTTAGTGATGAAATGGTTAGCCATATTAGTGGAAATAATGCGTATACAAATAGGAAAATTAAAAAGAACCATTTAAGTATGCTGCCAATAACTGAGATTAGTCTGAAATTTTTACTGCTTTTTACCATTATCATAGTCCTCCTTAATGTGTTTCTTTTCCTAGGGTTTTGTTAAGCCCTAGTATAATTAGTGATCCAACAAATATTAGTACTACTGCTGCTGCACTTGATGTTCCATATGAAAAGGCCTGCATCTCCTTGTATAGGTATAAAACCATTACTGAAGTTCTGTTACCTGGCCCACCATTGGTAAGCATATATACTTGTTCGAATTGTCTTATTCCGTTAATCATTGCAAGGGTCATACAGGTAACTATGGATCCCTTGGCTAGTGGTAGTGTAATATATAGGCTTTGCATAAATCTAGATGCTCCGTCTATCTCTGCTGCTTCGTAGTATTCTTCGGATATTCCTTGAACATCGGCAAAGATAATTACCATAAAGTATCCTATATATAGTACCCAGTATAGTAGTACTGAGGGGAAGGCTGATTCTAGGGTTCCTAGCCAGTTTCTTGTAAGTCCTGATAGGCCTACAAGTTCTAGTATTCCATTTAAAAGTCCGTACTCAGCGTTAAAGATTGCTGCCCAAAGTGTTGCAAGGGCAATTCCTGATATAACCTGCGGGAAAAAGTATACTGTCCTAAACATTTTCCATCCTTTAGGCTTAAAGGATAGGAGGATAGCTACTAGTGCGGCTATTGGTACCTGGATAAATCCGGCAACTAAGGCCCAAACAATATTGTTAATAATAGAGCGGGTGAACACTGGGTCTTTAAATATTTTTATGTAATTGTCAATGCCAACAAAGCTTGCTTTTGTAAAACCAGTCCATTCAGTTAAGCTAACGCCTGCTACATAGATAACAGGGAATATAAAGAAAGCTAAAAAAAGTGCTACTCCTGGTAATAGAAACAACGCAATACCTACTTTATCTTGTTTAGTTGTTTTCATTTTTTCCTCTCCTTATTTTTTAACAACTGGGGGACTGTCCCCCAGTTGTTTGATGTATTTATCTTTTGCTGTTTAGGGAGTCTACAAATTCTTGTGGTGTAAATTCACCTAGTACAAGGCTTGAAAGTGCTTGTGGGAATTCATTGACTACAGCTGCTGGTGATATAACGTTGAAGCTTTTTTGGATATATGGTGCTGCTTCTATTTGTTCTATCATTTGGCCTTGTAATCTTTCGTAGTCTGCTTCTCCATCACTTTGGATGTAGAATAATGCTCCTGAGTGTGCTGAAAGTTTTGATACCCTAGCTGGTTCTGTTAGGTATTCAAGGAAGGCAATTTGTGCTTCTGTTTTTGCTGGGTCTCCTGTGTCACCTGCTGCAATGTAAGCTTGTACAAATCCTACGTATCCGCCTTTTTCACCTTTTCCACCTTCAAATAATGGTACTGGGCTTATTTCTACTTGTTCGTACATATCGTTTTGTCCATCTTCTTGTAATCTACCTATATACCATGGTCCGTTTATAAATATTGCTGTTTCTTCTGCTAGGAAGTGGCCACCTGAAACTGATGCCCCTGCGCCTACTGCGTCTCCTGTTGTGTATTCAAATAGTTTTTGCATAACTTCAGCTGCTTCAACAAAGGCTGGATCTTCTGGGTTATCATATACATCTGGTCCGCCTATTGCTAGAACTATTTGTGAGTACCAAAGCATGGATGTCCAAGCATTTTCTCCTGTCATTTGGGAGAATGGTGTAATTCCTGCTGCTACTAGATCATCTGCAAGTTCCCAAAGTTCATCAAAGGTTTCTGGGAAGCTGTCCCATCCTGCTTCTGCTAATAATCTCTTGTTGTACATTATAGGTGTAACTCCCATTTCATATGGAACTGCAAATACCTTATCTTCAAATGTTCCTTCTTCTAGTGCGCCTTCTATAAAGTTGTCTGACCATCCTGCATCCATTCTTTCAGTTAAGTCAACTAGTCTTCCGCTGGCTAGGTATAGCTCAAAGTCATCATCAAAGGTAAAGATATCTGGGGCTGATCCTGCTGAGATACTTGTTCTTAGCCCGTCTCTGTATGCCTGGTAGTCTGTGTTTTCTTCTATAATTACTTCGTATTTATCAGCATATTCTTCGTTAAAGTCGTCTACTATTTCTCTAATTACATCTGCCTTGGAGTCTGTACCGCTCCAGATACATGGCCATTTAAGGGTTACTTTATCACCTGATGGTTGTTCTGTATCTGTTTGCTCTGCTACTGGTGTATCGCCGTCTTTGCCTGCTTCACCACTTGGCTTTTCTGCTCCTTTGCCTCCACATCCTGCTAGTAATGATACGCTTAAAACTCCAGTTAAAAAGATTCCTATAAATTTTTTCATATTCCAGTCTCCTTTTTTTAAATTACTTGTGGTTTTAATTTTTTAATTTATATAAGTAGAAATACACCTGTCGTTAGTAGAATTATATAGGTCAGTTTCATAAATAAGTCTTGGTTAAGTTTATGGTGGGCCCAGTTCCCAAGTAGGGTTCCTATAATTAGGAAGGGGAGACCATAGATTGAAACCTTGACTACCTCCTGGGTTATTTGGGAGGCAAATGCCATCTGACACAGTATAATTGTACTTA
>JAAYSX010000100.1 GCA_012518255.1 Candidatus Epulonipiscium sp.
GGGAACTGGCAAGACACTTGCCTACCTCCTTCCCTTACTTCAAAAGATAGATACTTCACGCAGGGAAATGCAGGTCCTAATCTTAACACCAACCCATGAACTTGCCATGCAGGTATATAGGCAGGTAGAATTACTTAGCAAGAACTCAGCTATGCCAGTAACATCAGCTGCTATTATTGGAAATGCTAACATAAAAAGACAGGTTAAGGAGCTTAGGGATAAGCAGCACATTATAGTAGGAACACCTGCTAGGGTCCTCCAGCTTATAAAAATGAAAAAAATAAAGGCCCATACCATAAAAACCATAGTTATAGATGAATACGATAGGCAGCTTCACAAAAGCAATCTTAAGGAGATTGAAGATATAATTAAAACCACCCTAAGAGATAGGCAGCTGCTTTATTTTTCAGCATCCAGTAACAGTGAAGCAGAAAATAAGGCTAAGGACCTATCCAAGGACTTACAAATCCTTAAGATTAAGGAAGAAAACCCCCTAAGTAATTCCATAGAACATTATTACTTTACAACAAAGCTTAGGGAAAAGATGGACCTTTTAAGAAGGGTAATCCATGCAGCAAAGCTTAAAAAGGCCCTTATATTTATTAATAAAAGCTATGATGTAGAAAAAACCGTTGAAAGACTGAAATATCACAAGCTTTCAGTAGCAGGCATCCATGGAGATGATGATAAGGAAAGTAGGAAAAATACCCTGGAGGATTTTAGGCAGGGCAGGATAAACCTACTTGTAACATCAGATCTACTAGCAAGAGGGCTTGATGTTCCTGATATAAGCCATATAATTAATCTTGATATGCCAGAAACTCCTAAGGAGTACCTCCATAGGGTGGGCAGGACAGGAAGGGCCGGGGAAGAAGGGGTAGCCATATCACTAATCTCCAACAAAAAAGATTTACAAGTAATTAATCAGTCTAGTAAAGAACTTAAAATAGAAATTACAGAAAAAAACCTATATGAAGGAAAGATTATATAATAATTGCAAGGAATAGGGGATATCCAACTTATTGTTTGGGGATAGTAAGGGTAACCCTTGTTCCTTTATCAGGGCTACTATCGTAGGATAGACCATAATTTTCACCATAATAAAGCTGGATACGGCGGTGGACGTTTTGAACACCATAGCCAGAAGTCTCTTCATTAAGTATATTTTCTAAAAGCCCAGCCTCCATCCCGGGGCCATTATCTGATACAAGAAAAACTATATTCCCATCTGATTGTTTGCCAGATATATTTAGTATGGCGCGGCCAGATGTAAGCTTGTGATCAAGGCCATGTTCAATGGCATTTTCAACAAGTGGCTGCAAAACTAAATTAGGCATAGTGTAATTTAGAATATTTTCATCGATTTCATAATAGGCATCAAAGGAATTAGAGTGCATCATGCGCTGAATATGTATATAACTTACCACATTAGTCCATTCATCTTCTATAGAGATTATACTCTTACCCTTATTTAAAGTTGTACGATAAAAGGTAGATAAAAATTGAGTCATTTGGCTAATATCCTCTTCCCCAGCCATAATTGCCTTACTGTTGATAAGTGAAAGGCTATTGTAAAAGAAGTGTGGATTAATTTGGGATTGCAAAGCCTTCATTTCGTATTCCTGCTGGGTAATTTTACCCTTATATACCTCATCAATTAAATATTTAAGCTGGTTAACCATCTGGCCAAAGCTTCTAATTAAATGTCCTATCTCATCTTTAGAGTTATCAGTAACTGTTATAGTTAAATCACCAGATTCAATTTGTTGCATGTTATTAGAAAGGCGTTCAAGTGGTCTTACTAAAACAGATGAAAGGTAATAGCTAACAAATAGTATAATTATTATGCAGCAAATAATAATAGTAAATACAATTAAGGTTATTTTATTGGCAGGGCCAGAAACAACTTGAATTGGACGATAGAGATAAGAAGTCCAGTTGCTAGCTTCTAAA
>JAAYSX010000101.1 GCA_012518255.1 Candidatus Epulonipiscium sp.
AATTTATATGCAAAAAATATTATATTGATGTATAATTAAAGTGCTCATAATTTTAGTGAAAGGAGTGGCAAGATGGATATAGAAAAGGAAAAGAAATTAGTTGGGCAAGCTAAAAAAGGAAATATAAAAGCATTCGAACAATTAGTATTAGAACATGAAAAGATAGTTTATAACATTATATACAGGATTATGGATAATGAAGAAGATACATATGACTTATCCCAGGAAGCATTTATAAAGGCCTACACAAAAATTAATCAGTTTAATGAGGAGTCGAGGTTTAGCACCTGGCTTTACCGAATAGCCACTAACACTAGCCTAGATGAACTAAGGAAGAGAAAAGGAAAAGAAACCTATTCCATTGATAAGCCTATAATTGGGGAAGATAATGATATGCTCCCAGAATACATAGATGAGAATGAGAATGTAGAAAAAGAAATTATAGGTAAGGAAAAAAATGATGTTATAGAATGTGCGTTTAAAGAACTTAATAAAAATAACAAGATAATTTTAAATTTAAGAGAGATCCAGGGATTATCCTACGATGAGATATCTAAAGTTCTTGGAATATCCTTGGGCACTGTAAAATCAAGGATTTCAAGGGCAAGACAAGAAATGAAAAATATTCTAATGCAAGATAAGGAACCTTATGCTACTTATTTTCGTCAAAATACTATAAGGAGGGATAAGGATGGACTGTGAAAAATATTATGAATTAATATCATTATATATAGATGACATGCTAAGTGCTAGTCAGTTAAAAGAATTAGAAGATCATATTAAAGAATGTAAGCAGTGCAAGGAAGAAATAGCTATTTTGCAAACAATATCTAATGATATGGTAGATTTAGAGCAAGTAGATTTGCCAGATGATTTCCATAAAGAATTAATGGAAAAGATAAAGGAGAATTCTACAAGTAGCCTGAAATCCTTACCTACTAATAAAAAATGGTATTTTAATATGAAATTTGCCAGTGCTGTGGCAGCAGTATTTGTAATTTCGGTAATTTTAATTAACCCATTTAAGGATAATAGTAAAGAGGAAGCTCTGCCTGAAATGGCAAATAATATAGCACAAACTCGTATGATAGATTTACCAGGGGAAGATGATTTAGTTGAAAGCAGGGAGGAGATAAGTGAGGATGCAGAAATTGCTGCCTTTGATTTGGGGGAGGAATTTCAGAACGTTAATCATGAAGAATGGACTATAGAAACAACTGATCTAGCAGATTATCAAAATATCCTTGTAGATGAAATAGATAAAATGGGATTAAAAATAACAGTAAATCAGGAATTGTTTAAAGAAGAACAGATTCTAGACAGTATTTTATTGGAACTTGAACTAGACAAAGATAATAAGGACTACCTAGAGCTCATTATTAGGGATTTGGAAAAGACTAACACTTTTGATAAAGTTCAGGATGCTAGTTCCCAAAAAGAAGAGCTTATTACAAGGTTGGTTATTGTAATTAATAGAATATGATAAAAGGAGTAGATAATTATGAAAAAGAATGCTAAGACTTTATTAATTTTATTGGCTGTAATATTTACTACATTCTCTGGTACCTTGCTAGTTCAAGCTTCAGAAATTAAAATGGGTACAAATACAATCCAAACTAATGGAAAAGCAACAATCAATGTAAAGCCTGATATGGCAATAATTAGTGCATATGTGAATACAGAAAATAGGGATGCTAAAAAAGCCCAGGAAGAAAATGCTAAACAAATAAATAAAATAAAGGAAGAGATAAGTGCAAAATATAATTTAAAAGAGGAAGATATAAGGACAGTTAGCTACAATATAAGACCAAATTATGATTATATAGATGGAAAACAAGTATTTAAAAATTATATAGTAAGGCACTCTCTTGCAGTTAATGTGGAGGATGTTGATAAGACGGGAGAAATGCTTGACTCTTTAGTATCTAGCGGGGCAACAGGTGTAGATAACATTCAGTTTGGTATTAAGGATGATAAAGAAACTTATAATTTAGCTCTTCAAAAAGCCATAGCAAATTCCCAGGAAAAAGCAGATGCCATAACAAAGGCTTTAGGAGTAGGCAAAGCTAAACCTATTGCTATTACAGAAAAAGGTGAGTCCATGGGAATTACTGATGACTATAATATAATGGTTGAGGAGATGCAGGCTGATGGTGCTTATGGAACCAATATCTTCCAAAATGATATTGAAATTACAGCCAGAGTAGAAGTTATTTTTAAATGGTAGGCAAGTATACAATAAACCTTGACACACTTACAGAATTTGTTATACTATTGGTATTAGAATAAGAAGTAAATAGTGTTCACAGTGAAGAAGAAGAGTAGCAAGACAATTTAGGAAAGAGAGCTAGGGCTGGTGAAATCCTAGCAATGGTTTTGTGAAGGCGCTTTGGAGTGAATATCCATTAAGTGGGCTATATGTGCCAATTAGGGTGGAACCGCGGAAGTAAACTTTCGTCCCTGTCTAGGGATGATATGTTTATTCTGCGGTTTTTTGCTTTAAAAACATCTAAACTAGATATAGAAACAGGAGGAAGATTTATGGAAAAGATATCAATGCAACAAATAGTTGCAGTTGCAAAGTCTAGAGGATTCGTATACCCGGGATCTGAAATATATGGTGGGCTTGCAAACACATGGGATTATGGTCCCCTAGGAGTAGAGCTTAAAAACAATGTTAAAAATGCATGGTGGAAGAAGTTTGTTCAGTCACACCCAAAAAATGTAGGATTAGATGCAGCAATTTTAATGAACCCTAAAGTTTGGGAAGCATCAGGTCACCTTGCAGGTTTCGCAGATCCATTAATGGATTGTAAAGGATGCAAGGAAAGATTTAGGGCAGATAATCTAATAGAAGAATTTATGGATGATCCAGATAGTACAGATCCAGTAGACTCCTGGACTAATGAAGAAATGGAAGAATATATTGCTGAAAATAATATTAAATGCCCTTCATGTGGAAAGCAGGATTTTACAGATATAAGGCAATTCAACCTAATGTTTAAGACTTTCCAGGGTGTTACAGAGGACTCACAAAATGTTGTATACCTAAGACCTGAAACAGCACAAGGTATTTTTGTTAACTATAAGAATGTACAACGTACATCTAGGATGAAAATCCCCTTTGGAATTGGCCAAATAGGTAAATCATTCCGTAATGAAATTACACCTGGTAACTTTACATTTAGGACAAGAGAATTTGAGCAGATGGAACTACAGTTTTTCTGTGCACCAGGAACTAACCTGGAATGGTTTGAATACTGGAAAAAATTCTGTGTTGACTGGTTAATAGACTTAGGAATGAAAGAAGAGAATATGAGACTTAGGGATCATACTCCGGAGGAACTATCACATTATAGTAATGCAACAGTGGATATTGAATTTATGTTCCCATTTGGATGGGGAGAGTTATGGGGAATTGCAGATAGGACTGATTATGACTTAAGCCAGCACCAAAAACATACTGGCGAAGATATGGAGTATTTTGACCCTATAACTAATGAAAGGTATATTCCTAATGTAGTAGAGCCTTCCTTAGGACTTGACAGGGTAACATTAGCCTTCTTATGTGAAGCTTACGAAGAAGAAGAGCTGGAAAATGGTGATACTAGAAATGTATTTAGGTTCCATCCAGCCCTAGCGCCAGTTAAAGCTGCAGTATTACCCCTATCTAAGAAATTATCGGAAGAAGCTACTGAAGTATATCATGAACTATTAAAACATTTTAGTGTTCAATATGATGAAGCAGGATCAATAGGTAAGCGCTACCGTAGGCAAGACGAAATAGGTACACCATTCTGTATAACCTACGACTTCGATTCATTAGAAGACGGAAAGGTAACTGTAAGAGATAGGGATACGATGGAGCAAGAAAGGGTAGCCATTGAGGATTTAACCCAATATATTGGTGATAAAGTAGTTTATTAAGGCTTAATATTAGTCTAATAATACAATTATGCAATAAAAGTGTGAAATGTGTGTTTAAGTTACCAAATTTATGATATAATAGTCACGGTAATAAATAACGATTATAAATTATTAGGAGGCAAAGTATGAATTCTAAATTTGTTTATATGTTTAGTGAAGGGGATGTTTCGCAAAGAAACTTATTGGGGGGCAAGGGTGCAAACCTTGCTGAAATGACTAACATGGGATTACCAATTCCACAAGGTTTTATTGTTACTACAGAAGCTTGTGTAGAATATTATGATAAAGACCAAGTCTTAACAGAAAATATTAGGGAACAAATAAAAGAAAATATGGCTAAGTTAGAAGAAATTGCTGGTAAGAAATTTGGAGATGACGAAGATCCATTACTAGTATCAGTTCGTTCAGGTGCTAGGGTTTCAATGCCTGGTATGATGGATACAGTTCTTAACTTAGGACTTAACGATGTATCTGTTGAAGGACTTGCTAAGAAATCAGGAAACCCAAGATTTGCTCATGACTCATATCGTCGTTTTATCCAAATGTTTGGCGATGTTGTTATGGAAATTGATAGATTAAAATTTGAAGCTATTATCGATGAGCTTAAAGAAGAAAGAGGCGTAGAACTTGACGCTGATTTAACAGATGATGATATTCAGGAAATGCTTAACAGATTCAAGAAATTATACAAAGACGAAATTGGAGAAGAATTCCCACAAGATCCAGTTGATCAATTAATGGAATCAATCCAGGCAGTATTCCGTTCATGGATGAACCCAAGAGCTATTGTTTATAGAAGAATGAATGGTTTTGAATCAAGTTGGGGAACAGCTGTTAACGTACAAGAGATGGTGTTTGGTAATATGGGACCAACATCAGGAACAGGGGTTGCATTTACGAGAGATCCAGCAACAGGTGAGAATGTACTTTACGGTGAATACTTAATCGATGCTCAAGGTGAAGACGTAGTTGCAGGTACACGTACTCCAAACCCAATTTCTCAGCTTGAAGAAGATATGCCAAAAGTATACGAAGAATTCAAAACTATTGCAGAAAACCTTGAAAAACACTATAAAGATATGCAAGATATGGAGTTTACTGTTCAAGATGGTAAATTATATATTCTTCAAACACGTAGTGGTAAAAGAACAGTTGGATCAGCACTTAAGATTGCAGTTGATTTAGTAGAAGAAGGAATGCTTACAAAAGAAGAAGCACTTTTACAAGTAGATCCAGCACAACTTGATCAATTACTTCACCCAATGTTTGATGAAAAATCACTAGCTGAAGCAAAAATCATTGGTAAAGCATTACCAGCATCTCCAGGTGCAGCAACAGGTAAAGTTTACTTAACAGCAGAATCAGCTAAAGAAGCAGGAGATAGAGGCGAGGATGTAATCTTAGTACGTCTTGAAACTTCACCAGAAGATATTGAAGGAATGGTAGTAGCTAAAGGTATCCTAACAGCACGTGGAGGAATGACATCTCATGCTGCGGTTGTAGCTAGAGGTATGGGAATCTGCTGTGTATCAGGATGCGGGGAAGTTAGATTTAGTGAAGACGGTAAGTCATTTGAACTAGATGGACAAACCTTCTACGAAGGCGATGCTATGTCATTAGACGGTACAGCAGGTAACATCTACGGAGAAGCTATTAAGACAGTTGATCCAGAAATTACAGGTGATTTCGAAACATTTATGAACTGGGCAGACGAAGTTCGTACTCTTAAAGTACGTGCAAATGCTGACAGCCCAGAAGATGCAAAAAATGCACTTTCATTTGGAGCAGAAGGAATTGGTTTAACTCGTACAGAGCATATGTTCTTCGAAGAAGACCGTATTATGAAAATGCGTAAAATGATTGTTTCCAAAACAGAAGAAGAAAGAAGGGAAGCACTTAGCTCACTTCTACCAATGCAAAAAGGTGACTTTGTAGGAATTTATGAAACTATGGAAGACTTACCAGTAACAATTAGATTACTAGATCCACCACTACATGAATTCTTACCACAAAGCGATGAGGATATTAAGGCTCTTGCGGATTCAATGGAAATTTCATATGAAGAGCTTAAAGGAACAGTTGATGAGCTTCACGAATTTAACCCAATGATGGGACACCGTGGATGTCGTTTAGCAGTTTCCTACCCAGAAATTGCAGAAATGCAAACAAGGGCGATTATAGAAGCAGCTATCCAGGTTAAGAAAGAAAAAGGTGTTGACGTTAAGCCTGAAATTATGATTCCTCTTATTGGTGATGAGAGAGAACTTAAATACGTTAAAGATGTTGTTGAAGAGACAGCAGAAGCAGCTATTAAGGAAGCAAACATTGAACTTAACTACTCAATTGGTACAATGATTGAAATTCCACGTGCAACACTTATTGCTGATAAGATTGCAGAAGAAGCTGAATTCTTCTCCTTTGGAACAAATGACTTAACACAAATGACATTTGGTTTCTCAAGAGATGATGCTGGTCCATTCTTAGAAGATTACTATGACAAAAACATCTACACAACAGATCCATTTGCACGAATTGACCAAACAGGTGTAGGACAATTAATGGAACTAGCAGTAGAAAAAGGAAGAAAAGCAAGACCAGATATTAAACTTGGTATCTGTGGAGAGCATGGTGGAGACCCATCATCAGTTGAATTCTGCCACAATATTGGTTTAGGATATGTATCTTGTTCACCATTCCGTGTACCGATTGCACGCCTTGCAGCAGCACAAGCGGTAATTAAAGCAAAGTAATTATATAAACTACAGATAAAAAGGCATTGCCACTAGTGGCAATGCCTTTTTAAGACTAATAAATAATATGCTAAGTTATAAGAATATTAGTTAGAATTTTACCCCTTAATAAGGTAAATAAATTTTAGATGTAAGGATAGATTGATATTATTAAAAAAATATGCTATAATATACAGTATTATGAGGTAGTATGTGATAAATTAAATACTAACATCCTTTAGTAATTAATGGGATAATAACCAGTACAAGGGGGTCTATACAAAAAATAGGCTCTCTTGTATTACTTTTTATAGAAAAACAAAGAAAATAAAGGATTTTAAGAAAAAGTGTAGTATATATAGTATTAGTAAAGTTTATTCGGGAGGTGTATATACGGTGAATATTAGAAAATCCTATGAGGATAGGGAAGTTGAAAATCTTAGTAAATTTGCAGTGACAAGTGTAAATTCAAAAGGTAGAAAAATCAAAGAAGAAAAATGCAACATAAGAACTGACTTTCAAAGGGATAGGGATCGTATACTACACTGCAAAACTTTTAGAAGGCTTGCCCATAAAACACAGGTGTTTATATCACCTGAAGGAGATCATTATAGAACTAGGCTAACTCATACATTAGAAGTATCACAAATCGCAAGAACCATTTCAAGGGGTTTAAGTCTAAATGAGGATCTGACAGAAGCCATAGCACTAGGCCATGATCTTGGACACACTCCTTTTGGGCATGCAGGAGAACATGCATTACAAGAACTTACAGATAATAAATTTGAACATAATATTCATAGCTTAAGAATAATAGATCATATAGAAAAAAACGGAAAAGGATTAAACTTAACTTATGAAGTAAGGGATGGGATACTAAATCATCAAACAAAGGGGACCCCTAGTAGCTTAGAGGGGAAGGTAGTACAATTTGCTGATAAAATAGCCTATATTAACCATGATATAGATGATGCCATTAGAGGTGGTGTTCTTAAAGAAGAAGATTTACCAAGGGGGCCAATAAGTGTTTTGGGAAATACTTTTGGAGAAAGAATTAATACCTTAACCAAGGATATTATAACTTCTAGTATAGATAAAAACACAGTTACCATGACTAGTGAAGTTTTTGAAGCCTATCATGAACTTAGAAATTATTTATTTAAGAAAGTTTATATTGGCTCAGAGGCAAAGGCGCAGGAAAGCAAAGCAAAACATATAGTTACAGAATTATACATGTATTATATCAATAACAGTGAGCTATTAGAAGCTGAAGTCCCAGAAAACTATGATGGGGATACCCAGCAAATAGTGTGTGACTATATAGCTGGAATGACAGATAGGTATGCGATTAATCAGTATTGCGAATTATTTTTACCTTTATCTTGGGACGTATATTGAAATATAAAAAGATAAATTATAAATAGTATTTTAGGAAGCAGGGATTGTAGATGTATTATCCTGAAGAAATTATAGAAGAAGTACGGGTTCAAAACGATATAGTAGATTTAATATCTGAATATGTTACATTGAAGAAAAAAGGCAATTCATATTTCGGCTTATGCCCATTTCATAATGAAAAAACAGCTTCTTTTTCTGTAAGCCAGGAAAAACAAATGTATTATTGTTTTGGATGTGGTGCTGGTGGTAATGTTATTACCTTTGTTATGGAAAAAGAGAATTATAACTTTGTAGAAACAATACAGTTACTAGCACAAAAAAGAAATATTGAGTTACCTAAAGCCCAGTATTCTGAAAAAGCCCAGAAAGAAATAAAGAAAAGGCAATCATTATTGAATATACACAAGGATACTGGAAGGTATTTTTACTCTAATTTGCAGCAAGAAGAGGGTAGGGAGGCAAGGGAATATCTAAGTAAAAGAGAATTATCTACTGAAGTGCAAAGAAAATTTGGCCTAGGATATGCTAAGGGGAATCACTATGATTTATATAACTATTTAAAGAATAGGGGCTACAATGATCAGCTAATACTAGAAAGTGGACTTGTAATCAAAAGTAAGACTGGGCCTGGATGCTATGATAGATTTAGTGACAGGCTGATGTTTCCTATTTTTGATGTTCATGGAAGGGTTATTGCCTTTGGTGGAAGGGTTTTAGATGGTTCTATGCCTAAATATCTAAACTCTCCAGAAACCATTTTGTTTGAGAAAAATGCAAATTTATATGGTCTTAACTATGCGAGGGTTGCAAGGAAAAAAGAAATATTTATTGTAGAAGGCTATATGGATTTTATAGCCATGTATCAGGCTGGCATCCATAATGTTGTAGCGAGCTTAGGTACAGCCTTTACCAAAGGGCATGCCAACTTAATTAAAAGATATGCTGATGAAGTTATTCTATTATATGACAGTGATGAAGCAGGGATAAGGGCAACAATTAGGGCCATACCAATCTTACAAGCTGCCAATATAAAGGTAAGGGTTCTACATCTACCAAAGGGTCAAGATCCAGATGATTATATTATTGAAAGAGGAGCTGAATCCTTAATAGAATTAGGGAGTAATGCAGTTGGGGCAGTTACCTTTCAAATTCAGATGATAAAAACAAAGTATAATATGGAAAATATAGAGCAAAAAATTAGATTTATAGATGAGGTATCAGATCTTATTGCAGGACTTAGCAATGCTATTGAACAAGAAATATACATCCAGCAGGTATCTAAGATTTACAACATAGAAGCTGATGCACTTAAAACAGAAGTGCGTAAACAAATGCAAAAAGAGCAGAATAAAAATAAAAATATTTCAATAAATAAGATAAAAAACAAAAGAGATATAAATAAAAATACAAAAGCTGAAGAAGGGTACTTTAAAACCCAATCAGAGTTATTGCAAATCATGTGTTTATATCCAAGTGTTTTAATAGAAGTAAAAAAACATTTATTGCCAGAGGATTTTATAGACCCATTTTTTCAAAAATTAGTAGGCTTAATATATGAAAAGCAAATAGATGGACATATTACAAATCCTTCACAATTTACAAGTTTTTTTGAAACAAGTGAAGAACAACAAAAAGTAGCCAATATATTCTTAGCGCAAAAAGAATATGAGAATAAGGAAATGATTACAAAAGTAATTAATGATACTGTGAAAAAACTTAAAAATAAGGCTATAGAAGAAGAATTAAAAACAACAAAAGACATTGAAAAACTGCAAAAGCTACTTAAGGCAAAAAAGGAAGTAGATAATTTGTATATTGATTGTATATATGGATAAAATAATATACAGGTGAGAAAGGGAGGACTTTACGTGGAAAAGACTAATAAGCCCAAATTAACATTCCAAGGAAGATTAGAAGATTTGGTGATTTTTTCAAAAACTAAAAATAAAATAATAGAGCAAACTGATGTCAACGAGGCATTTGCAGACTTAGACTTAACACCTAATCAAATAGAATTAATATATGATAGACTAGAAGAAGAAGAAATTGATGTTCTAGAGGAAATAGATGATGAGGATGGCGATGGTGATAAATCTGGAGGAGTAGATTTAAGTGTTCCAGATGGAATAAGCCTAGATGACCCAGTTAGGATGTACCTAAAGGAAATTGGAAAGGTAGATTTATTAACTGCAGAAGAAGAGGTAGAACTAGCCCAAAGAATGGAAGCTGGAGATGATGAGGCTAAGAAGAAACTTGCCGAGGCTAACTTAAGGTTGGTTGTGAGTATTGCTAAACGTTATGTAGGTCGAGGGATGCTATTTTTAGACCTTATTCAGGAAGGTAACCTAGGCCTTATAAAGGCAGTAGAGAAGTTCGACTATCGTAAGGGGTTTAAATTCTCTACTTATGCTACATGGTGGATTAGGCAGGCTATAACAAGGGCAATAGCTGATCAGGCTAGAACTATAAGGATACCTGTCCATATGGTTGAGACAATTAATAAACTCATGAGGGTATCAAGACAATTATTGCAAGACTTAGGAAGAGAACCTACACCAGAGGAAATAGCAGTAGAAATGGATTTGCCAGTAGAGAAGGTGCGTGAGATTATGAAAATTTCACAAGAACCTGTATCATTAGAAACACCTATAGGTGAAGAGGAAGATAGTCATTTAGGTGACTTTATTCCAGATGAAGATGCTCCTGTTCCGGCAGATGCTGCTGCATTTACCCTGCTCAAAGAACAATTAGTAGAGGTATTAGATACTCTTACAGAAAGGGAGCAAAATGTTCTTAGATTAAGGTTTGGCTTAGATGATGGAAGGGCACGTACTTTAGAGGAAGTAGGTCAAGTATTTGATGTAACTAGGGAACGTATCCGCCAGATAGAAGCTAAAGCACTAAGAAAGCTTCGCCATCCAAGTAGAAGTAAAAAGTTAAAAGACTATTTAGAATAAAATATATTAAAGAGGTTCTATTGTGGAAATATCAAAACGTTTAAAAACAATTGCAAGTTATGTACCCATAGGGTCTAATGTGGTTGCAGATATCGGGACTGATCATGGGTATATACCTATATATTTAATAAAAAATAATATAGCAAATAAATGCATAGCATGTGATATAAATGCAATGCCCCTTGAAAGTGCTAAACAAAATATTATAAATCATAGCATGGAAAACCAAATAGAAACTAGGTTAGCTAATGGTTTATCCAAGCTAAAAATAGGCGAAGCTAATGTTATCATAATTGCAGGTATGGGTGGAATGCTTATAATAAATATTTTAGAAGATAATTTAGATACTGTAAAGGCGGTAGGCCTATTAATTTTACAGCCCCAAGTAGATGAAGACATGGTAAGAAGATATCTTCATTCTATATCATTTAGTATTTCAGATGAAAAAATGATTTATGAGGATGGCAAATACTATACTATTATAGTGGCAAAGCCAGGACGTGAAGCTAGATATAGCCAAGAGGAATATATGATAGGTGCAAAACTTATTGAAAACAGGGATCCAACCCTAAAAAAATATATAGAGCATAAAAGGGGAAATCTCAATAAAATTAAAAATAATATTAAAGAGATAAAAAGTGAAAGTAGCAAGAAACGACTAAATGAAGTGGAAAAGGAATTATCCATTTATGAGGATGTGTTAGAATGTCTGTAAAGGTAGAAGAGCTTATAAAAGAATTAAATAACTTGGCACCTGAAGACCTGGCTATGGACTGGGATAATGTAGGATTGCAAGTAGGATCTTTAAATAGTAGCGTATCTAAAGTTTTACTTGCCTTAGATGCGAGTCCTATGGTAATTAAAGAAGCTATTGAGGAAGAAGTTGATATGATTATTACCCACCATCCAATGATATTCTCTTCCTTAAAAACTATAACTGAGGATAGCTTATTGGGGAATAGGATATATAAACTCATAAGAAATAATATTAGCTTATATGTAATGCATACAAACTTTGATGCGGCCTTTGGCGGTACCAATGATATATTAGCTAATAAAATAGGTCTTTATGATTTAAAGGTAATTAATCCAGATGAAAATGGAATAGGTATTGGTAGAATAGGGAATATTAAAGAAACATCCATTAAGAATCTTGCTTCAATAATAAAAGAAAAATTAGGATTATCAAACATAAGGATTATAGGAAATTTGGATAGAAAGGTTAGTAAAGTTGCCATATGTACAGGAAGTGGAATGAGCTTTATAGACCATGTAGCCAAGGAAGCTGATGTATTTATTACAGGTGATGTAAAATTTCATGATGCACAAAGGGCAAGGGATTTAGGCTTAACAGTTATAGATGCTGGTCACTATGGGACTGAGAATATAGCCATGCCCAATATTAAAAGTTACATGAAGGGATTTGCTAAAGAAAATAATATAGAAATAGTTATTTCTAAGATTAACGATGATCCATTTATTACAATTTAATTTAAGGATGATAAAATATGAGCAAAAAGTATATTGATATCATATTACCTGATGGTAGTAGTAAAAAAATAAAAAAAGGCGAAAAGCTAATAAATATTGCTAAGGAAGAACAAGATAAGCATAAGTCACCTATAGTACTTGCAAGGGTTAATAATAGCTTTAAGGAATTATTTAGTAGCGTAGAAGAGGACTTATCACATGTAGAATTTTTAGATTTACATACCAAAGAAGGTATGAGAGTTTATCAAAGAAGTACTACCTTCCTTATGATAGTAGCAGCCAAAAATGTAGCACCTAATATTAATATAAGAGTTAATCACCATATTAATGGAGGGTATTTTTGTGAAACCAAGAACGGAGAGGCTATAACACAGGACCTACTATCAAAAATTGATGAAGAAATGAGACGTATTGCTAAAGAAGACCTAAAAATTATAAAGGGATCTTACACTCTGGACTCAGCCCTTAAAATATTTGATGAAAATGAAATGTATGACAAAAAAACATTGTTTAAATATCGCAGATCTTCTAGGGTGAACCTATATAAGTTAGATGGAAGTTATGGATATTTTTATGGCGAGATGCTACCAAGTTCAGGATATATTAATGATTTTAAGATAATACCATATAACACAGGCTTCGTTTTAAAGTTTCCAGACGAAAAAGATCCATCTACCATATCACCATTTCTACCTGCACCTAAACTTTCAAATATATTTAATGAGTCAGAAAAATGGGCTCGTATTATGGGAGTTGATACAGTTGGTGCTTTGAATGATGTAATCTCAGATACAGAGATTAGGGAGTTAATTCTTATCTCAGAAGCTTTACATGAAAAGAAGATAGCCCAAATAGCAGATCAAATAACTGAACATAAGGAAAAATTAGGTGTGATTTTGGTTGCAGGCCCATCATCATCTGGCAAAACAACATTTGCCCAAAGGTTAGCTATTCAGCTTAAGGTTAGTGGAATGACACCTCATGCAATTTCCATTGATGATTATTTTGTTAACAGGGAGTTAACACCTAAAGATGAAGATGGCAATTTGGATTTTGAATCCATAGAGGCTATTGATATAAAATTGTTTAATAAACATATGCTAGATTTACTAGATGGCAAGGAAGTGGAAATACCAACATTTAATTTTAAAACAGGACAGAGGGAATATAAGGGCAATATGTTAAAAATGAACACAAATGATGTTCTAATTGTTGAAGGTATACATGGGCTTAATGAAAAGCTTAGTAGCCAGGTCCCCAGGGAAAACAAATTTAAAATATATATAAGCTGTCTAACACAATTAAATGTAGATTATCAAAATCGTATCTCTACAACAGACACTAGGCTTATTCGTAGGATGATAAGGGATTACAACCATAGGGGGATGAGCCCAGAAAGAACCTTAGAGTTATGGCCACTTGTTAGAAGAGGCGAAAGGAAAAATATATTCCCATTCCAGGAGGAGGCAGATGTTATATTTAACTCAGCATTAATATATGAGCTTGCTGCCCTAAAACCTAAAATTGAACCATTACTATTCCAGGTAGATAGATCATCACCTTATTTTGCAGAGGCAAAAAGAATATTAAAATTCTTAGAGTATTTTCTTGCTGTAGATACAGTAGATATTCCTGCTAATTCAATCGTTAGAGAATTTGTTGGTGGAAGCTGTTTTGAATAAAAAAATTGACACATCTTATAGCATATGAGATAATTGTAATTGAGTAAATCAGATGGTCGCAGGCATAAATTCCGAAAGGAAGTGCTTGAGGAACGTCCGAGCTCCATAGAGCAGGATGCTGGATAACGTCCAGTAGAGGCGACTCTAAGGAAAGTGCAACAGAAATAAACCGCCTATAAATTTTATAGGTAAGGGTGGAAAGGTGAAGTAAGAGATCACCGCATCTTAGGTGACTAAGATGGCAATGCAAACCCCATTTGGAGCAAGACCGTATAGGGAATATATAAGTAGTTGCTCGCTACATTCCCGTGGTAGGTCGCTGGAGCATATAGGTAACTATATGCCAAGATAGATGACTGTCAAATACAGAACTCGGCGTATAGATTTGCTCACATTTAATAGTTTACTAAAGGCAAGGGATGCACCATCATAGTGTTGACCTTGCTTTTTAATATGATAGGAAAGAAAGTGTGGGGCTATGACTATTTCCAAAAAAATATACATAGATAAAAGTGTATCAAATCATAGATTTATCCTTCGGAAACTTAAAAAAGGTAAGAAAGTTAATAATATATACTGTATTATATATACAGAGGATATGTTTTTAGAAATCATAAATAGTAATAAAATAAATGAAAAATATGATAAAGCTGTACTTATTGGAATAGCAGATAGTAGGCGGAAGGCGATGGAACTACTAGTTAATATTTTTGATGATGTTTATGTACCTAATCCGAATATAGATTATATGAAAAGATATTTTACAACAAACAAAAGTTAGTAGGGGAATATATATGGAAATATTACATCTGTTTATGATAGTGCTAAAATTTATAGGAATAATAATAGCGATACTTCTACTACTACTATTGCTGTTAATACTTATAATGCTTACGGTTCCCATTAAATATAAATTAGATTTGGATAAAGAAGAAGAGATATATGCCTATACAAGTTTTAAATGGTTATTTTCGTTGATATCTATAAATATGGAATACCACAATTCCCAAGAACTTAATATTAAGTATAAAATATTAGGAATACCCATAAAACCCAAAAAAAAGATGGAGACTAGAAGAAATTCAAGGAATTCCCATAAGAAAATAGAAAAAGTTGAAAATAGGAAAGCAAATAATGTTACAACAAATGATGTCAAAGCTAAAAAGAAAAGTAAAGGAATAAAAAAAGATACTAAAAGAAAAGTAAAATCTAAGAGGAATTTAGGAATCAAAAAACTAATTAAGCAAATAAGGTCCTATAGCTATAAAAAAGATTTATTAGCAGATACTATGGTATGGATTAAAGATTTTATAAAAAGAATAGCACCCAATAATCTTAAAATCTATTTAGAGATAGGTAAGGAGGATCCAGCAGATACAGGCTATATAATGGCAACATTATCAGCTTTATATCCACTTTATTATTCTTTTGCTAATATAGTAGGAAATTATGAAAAAGAATGCTTATATGTTAAAATAGAGGCAGATGGGAAAATAGCCCTATGGCAGCTAATATATAGTATAATAGAATATATTAGGCTAGAATCAGTTAAGGATCTTATAAAGACTGTTAGGACAAGTAGAAGGGAGAAAGATAATGGGAGAAAAACTGGAAAATAACTTAGACATATTATTAAAAAGACTAGAAAACTTTCTTACAACGAAAACTGTAGTGGGGGAGCCAATCCATATAGATAATACTATATTAGTACCATTAGTAGATGTAAGCTTTGGCGTGGGAGCAGGTACTGCAGCTACACTTGATAGGCCAAGCAAGGATAATAAAGCAACAAAGGGTAAAAGCGATACAGGCGGCGGTGGGTTAGGAGCTAAGATAACACCAACAGCTGTTTTAGTTATACAAGATGGTACAAGCCAATTAATTAACATTAAGAAACAAGATAGTGTAAGTAAGTTAATAGATATGGTACCTGGACTAGTTTCTAAGGTAAGTTCAGGATTTAAAGATAAGGATAGTAAGAATCCGGAAAATCAAGAAGCAGAAGAATATCTTAAAGATAAAATCAATAATTCATATCATGAAATGGAAGAATAAAAAATGTGCTCTTAAAGAGCACATTTTTTATACATTAAAACGGAATAGTATAACATCCCCGTCTTGTACAATATAATCTTTACCTTCAACTCTCACCAAGCCTTGTTCCTTAGCTAAAGCATAGGATGATGCATTTACAATATCATCAAAGCTAACTATTTCGGCCCTAATAAAACCTCTTTCAAAATCTGAGTGGATTTTACCAGCAGCAGCAGGGGCTTTAGTATTTTCTGCTATTGTCCAGGCTCGTACTTCCTTGGGTCCAGCAGTTAAGTAGCTAATTAGCCCTAGTAATTTGTAGCTAGCAGCTATTAAACGATCTAGGCCAGTATCTTTTATTCCTAGTTCATTTAGGAATTCTATCTTTTCGTCATCACTAAGTTCTGATATTTCTTGCTCAATTTGGGCGCAAATTACAAAGACTTCTGAGCCCTCAGAAGCAGCTAGCTCCTTAACTTTTTTTACATGATCATTATCACTATCAGAAGTTAAATCATCTTCACTAACATTTGCTGCATATAAAATTGGTTTATAAGTAAGAAGATCTAGGGACTCTACAAATTCTTTTTCCTCAGGGGAAGTAGTTTCTACTAAACGGGCAGTTATGCCTTTCTCAAGTTCAGCATGTAATTTCTCAAGCCATTTAATTTCTATTGCAAGATCCTTATCTCCTTTTAGAGATTTTTTTGTTCTTTCAATACGACGCTCAATAATTTCCATATCAGAAAATATTAGTTCTAAAGTTATAGTTTCAATATCCCTAAGGGAATCTATTGTATCTTCAACATGGGTGATATTAGTGTCTTCAAAACAACGCACCACATGTACAATAGCATCTACCTCCCTGATATGAGATAAAAACTTATTTCCTAAGCCTTCACCCTTGCTTGCACCTTCAACAAGCCCAGCAATATCAACAAATTCTATAGCAGCAGGTAAAATTTTTTCAGAGCCATAGATTTCCTTTAGAATAGCTAATCTTTCATCTGGAACAGTTACAATACCTACATTAGGGTCTATTGTACAAAAAGGGTAGTTAGCTGATTCTGCCCCTGCTTTTGTTAAAGAATTAAATAAGGTACTTTTACCTACATTTGGTAAACCTACAATGCCTAATTTCATTCATGACATCCTTTCCTAAAAACACTTATATAATGTAAATTTGCTATAATATATTAATATACAACAATTAATAATTATAGCTTAAATCCTATATCTAATCAATGATAAATCATAGATATTACAATAATGATTTACTTATAGCTGTATTTACAATATAATAAGTATAAAAGAGACAGATAGAGATAAGAAAAGGAGCAATAAGATGCCAGAAATTTATTTTCCAAACCTTAATATTGAAATTAATAAACTAGATAGGGTAGCATTTACCATATTTAATTTAGATGTATACTGGTACGGAATAATTATTACTTTAGGGATAATAGGGGGCTTATCCTTAGTTCTTTACCTAGCAAAAAAACAAGGACAAGATGGAGAGACCTACATTGATTTTTTAATGTATACTATATTCTTTGCCTTCTTGGGTGCTAGATTATACTATGTTTTATTTGAACTAGAATATTATCTTAAAAATCCAATGGAAATATTTAATCTAAGGCAAGGGGGACTTGCTATATATGGGGGCATAATAGCTTCTACAATAGTAGCAGTTATATTTGCAAGGGCTAGGCAGCTAGATTTTTGGAATTTTGGGGATACAGCTATATATGGATTAATATTAGGACAAGTAATAGGTAGGTGGGGAAACTTCGTTAACAGGGAAGCTTTTGGTGATTATACTAATTCATTATTTGCAATGAGAATTATTAAAGACCAAGCAACAGCGCCTATGACAGAAAATATACTAAATAATCTTCAGGTGGTAAATGAAATAACTTATATTCAGGTTCATCCAACTTTCTTATATGAATCTTTATGGAATACTGCACTTTTAATAATTCTACTTATTTATCTAAAAAATAAACGTTTTGAAGGGGAAATTATGTTTATGTACTTAGTGGGATATGGCTTAGGAAGATTTTGGATTGAGGGCTTACGAACAGACCCCTTACTCCTTGCTATACTTAAGATTCCGGCATCACAGGTCCTATCAGGCCTTCTTATAATAACTGGTATTATAGGGATAGCATATGGTAGAAAATGTAAGAAGATATAAAAGAATTCTATTATTTGGCAATTAATGTTGATTTATACCATATATGGTGCTATAATGATAAGCACCTAATAAAATGTTTGATACTAATGACTGGGGGGTGCTATAAATGGAGGGATTGACTATGATTGATATTAAGGATAATATCGAGCAACTGCAAGAAAAACTAAATAAAATGATCCATAACAAAAGTGATAGTACAAAGCTCTATGAAATTAGTACAGAGTTGGATGATTGGATTGTAAAATATTATAAACACAAATAAGTACAATAAATATTCAATAAAATATACAAATATAATATAGCAGATATAAACTGCTTTATTCAGTGGGAAATATATAATACCTAGCATTTTAAAGGATTGACTCTTTTATGTTAGCTATTATATATTTCCCATTTTTTTATGTAAAATAGCTTGAAATTTTATTAAAAACATACTACAATTATACATAGTGGTAGAAAGTGGTGGGAAGTGGAGAGGAAAGGTGCCCAGTGGAGGATGTGACCATGTTTATAGGGGAATATAAACATAGTATAGATAATAAAAATAGGGTTATTATTCCATCTAAATATAGGGAAGGATTAGGCGAATTCTTTATGCTTACTAAGGGGATAGATAATTGCCTGTCTATATACCCATATTCGGAATGGGCCATTTTCGAGCAAAAACTTAAAAGCCTACCAATGACAAATAAAAATGCTAGAAGGTTTACCAGGTTTTTTTTATCTGGTGCAGTTGAATGTAAAATAGATAAGCAGGGTAGAATATTAATAACATCTTCTTTAAAAGAGTATGCGGGTATATCAAAGGATGTTTATTTCATAGGAATGGGAGATCGCATAGAGATATGGAGTAGCCAGGAATGGGATAAATATAATGAAGATGACTTTGATGCAAATGAACTTGCAGAACAAATGGCAGATCTAGGTATATAAATGGGGTGACTACTTAATGGGATTTCATCATGTATCAGTTTTATTAGATGAATGTATTGAAGGCTTAAATATTAAAGAAGATGGGATATATGTGGACGGTACTTTAGGAGGTGCAGGGCACTCAAAGGAAATATCTAATCATTTAAGTAGCCAGGGGAGATTAATAGGTATCGATCAGGATATAGACGCAATAAATGCCTCAAGAAAAAGACTAAAGGACGTAAGTTGTCAGGTTGACCTTATAGAAAGTAATTTTTCTCATATGAAGGACCAATTGCAAAGATTAGATATAAAAGAAGTAGATGGTGTCCTCTTAGATCTAGGGGTATCATCCCACCAATTAGATGAAGCAAGCAGGGGCTTTTCATATATGCATAATGCACCACTTGATATGAGAATGGACCAAGGTGCGGACTTAACAGCTTATGAAGTGGTTAACAATTATGGGGAAGAAGAGTTAGATCTAATAATTAAAAACTATGGCGAGGATAACTGGTCTAAAAGAATTGCAGAGTTTATATGTAGATATAGGAAGGACAAGCCAATTGAGACAACCTATGAGCTAGTAGAAATAATAAAGAAGGCAGTTCCTAAAGGGGCAAGAAGAGATGGACCCCACCCAGCAAAAAGAACATTTCAGGCAATTCGTATAGAGGTAAATAATGAACTAAATATTATAAAGAATGCAATCTTTGATATAGTTGACTTACTAAAACCAGGGGGAAGGTTATGCATTATCACATTCCATTCCTTAGAAGATAGGATTGTTAAACAAGCATATAGGGAGCTAGAAAATCCTTGTACTTGTCCAAGGGAGTTTCCAGTATGTGTATGTAATAAAAAGTCAAAAGTTAAAGTCATAACTAGGAAACCAATTTCACCAACAGATGAAGAGATTGAACATAATCCAAGATCTAGAAGTGCTAAATTAAGAGTTTTAGAAAAAAAGTAATCCAAGGGGGATTAGGATGGCTACAAACCGCTATAATACTAAAACACATTATAACTACGGCAGTGCGGCTCCAGATATCTATAGAGAAGTTCAAAAGCCACATATGCCAAACACACAAAGGCGTAAGCAATTACAAAAGCAAAACAAAGAAAAGAAAAAAGCAGACTTTAAAAGAAGATTTAGTTATTTTATAAGTATAGTAACAGTGTTTATAGCATGTGCGGCATTTGTATGGGGTTGTGCCGTACTATCAGAAAAACAGCATGAATTAAAAACAGCTAAGAGTGAAGTACAGCAGTTAAAAAGTCAGGTTAATACAACAAAATCCTTAATAGCTTCAGCAACAAATTTAGACCATATTAAGGAAGTAGCTACTAGTGAGCTTAATATGTCTGAACCATTAGCCCATCAAATAGTTTTTTTAGATATTGCAAAAACTAGTTATACAGTAATAGAGTGAGCATAGATACATAGGTTGGTGAGAAAAATTAAAAATACAAAAGCTATAAGAGATAAGCAAATAAAACGTAATAGGACTATAAAAAAAGCTATAAGCAGAATAATCTGCCTAGCTTTTTTCTTTATATTTTCTGGTGCTGCCCTTATTGGTAGGGTTACATATTTAAAGGTAGTAAAAGGGGACAAATTTGAAAAGGAAGTTGTTAGCCGTTCGGCAGGTGGTGAATATGAAATACAACCTCTACGCGGGAATATTGTAGACCGAAATGGCAAAAATTTAGTAATAAGTAGTATAGCATATAATGTCATATTAGATCCCCATGCCTTAATAGAGGCTGGTGAAGAAGAAGCGGAAAGAACCTTAGATACGGTATCAAAGGAACTGGGCTTAAATAAAAAAGAACTAGAAAGTATTGTGAAAAATTCACCTAGCTCAAAATATGAACTAATTAAAAAAGAGATACCCAATAAAGAGGGAGAAAAGCTACAGGAGCACAAGCTTAAGGGGGTATGGCTACAAGAAACTTTTGTAAGACAGTATCCTAAGGAAACATTAGCATCTCAAACAATAGGATTTTATAATAAAAATAAGCAGGGCCAGTATGGTATAGAGCAGCAATATGATGATGAAATGACTGGTTTTGCGGGCAGAGTTTTTCCAAAGCTTCACGAAGGTAATATAGTAACTTCAGAAAGTGTCTCAGCTATATCGGGCCACACCCTAGTAGTTACAATTGATGAAATTATCCAGCAATATATGGAAGAGGCTTTGACTAAATCAGCTATTGAATTTAAATCCAAAAATGCAGCAGGTATTGCAATTAAACCTAGTACAGGCGAAATACTGGCCATGGGAAGTTATCCTACATATAATCCCAATAAGTATAATGATATTTCTGAAATACTAGGTAAAGAAGTTTGGGATGCACTGGATGATAATGAAAAAGGGGAAAAATTAAATGAGGTATGGAAAAATTATAATATCCATATGACATATGAACCAGGGTCCACTATAAAGCCTATAGTTATTGCAGCAGCATTAGAAGAGGGAGTTATTTCAAAAGATCAACATTTTTACTGCCCAGGTGTAAAGGAAGTTGCTGGGGAGTCTATACACTGCGCCAAAAGAAGTGGGCATGGGGATATAGATTTAGAAGAAGCCATAGCACAGTCTTGTAACATTGCTATGATGGAAATTGCAGAAAAACTAGGAAAAGAGAAGTTTATTAAATATCAAAAGGATTTTGGACTAGGAGGACTTACAGGAATTGATTTACCAGGAGAAGAAATAGGAATACTTCATAACATTGACCAAATGGGACCGGTTGAGCTTGCAACAGCATCTTTTGGCCAGGGTTTTAATATGACTCCTATACAGCTTATAAGTGCTTTTTCAGCTACAATTAATGGTGGAAATCTTATGAAACCATATGTATTATCCCAGGTAGTAGATGAGGATGGTAATATTATAAAAGAAAACAAACCCCTCTTAAGGCGTAAGGTTATATCTAAGGAAGTCTCAGATATAGTGCGCCTTCAATCTGAAAGTGTTGTAACTGATGGAACAGGTAAGCCAGCAGCAATTGCAGGATATAGGATAGGTGGTAAAACAGGTACGGCACAAAAGCTGCCTAGGGAGGATAAGGAATATATATATTCATTTATAGGATATGCACCTGTTGACAATCCAGAAATTGCAGTTTTAATACTTTTTGATGAAACTGAGGAATATGCAGATGGGGTTGGTTTAGCAGCAAGGGTATTTGAGGAAATGATGGTTAAAATCTTACCATACTTAGAAATTTATCCAATAGATGTAATACCAGGAGCTAGTGAGGACACCGTAGAAGTTCCAGATTTTACAGGATTAGATGTATATGAGGCGGTTAATATTTTACATGCTCAAGGCTTATCCTATGAACCTATAGGGGTAGGGAAAGAGATTAATAAACAGTACCCCAAATCAGGTACACCCATACCAAAAGGTTCTAAACTTAAGTTATACTTTACATCTTCCGAACCTGAAAATTGTATGGAGTTAGCAGATTATATAGGGGAAGATGCGGAAGATGCAAAAATAGAGTTGGAAAACACTGGTTTTACTGTGGAGGTAATTGGTGAAGGTGCAGTTATTGGCTCACAAATACCAAGAGCCAATATGAAAATAGAAAAAGGTAGTTTGGTTAAACTGATTTTAAAAGAAGAAATTATAGAATAAAGCTTCTCCCTTTAAAATACAATGAGTTATAGGTGATTTTAAAGGGGGATTTTTTTGTGAAGACTAGGGATAGAATGGTTCAAAAAAGAATATTAATTTTGATTAATAGTTTTTTATTAGCGGTATTACTACTCATAGTTCGCGTAGGATATATTAAAATCATTGATGGTAGCTGGCTTAGGGACAGGGCTGAAGACTTACACACAAGGGATAGGCTTATATCACCCATTAGGGGGACTATATATGATAGGAACAAGATCGAACTTGCACAAAGTGGCTCAGTAGCAACAATAGGTGTTGTAAATGCCCAAATAGAGGATGAAGAAAAAGTAGCTAAGATCCTATCTGAAAAACTAGAATTAGAATATGACTGGGTATACCAAAAAGTTAGTAATAAGGTTGCCCTAGAAAGGATAGAATCTAAGGTAAGTAAGGAAGTTGCAGATGAGATAAGGGCTATGAACCTAGAAGGTGTAAAAGTAGATGAAGATACAAAAAGATATTACCCATATAATAATTTATTATCACATGTTATAGGTTTTGTTGGCAAGGATAATCAAGGTATAGTTGGTTTAGAAGTTAAATATGATAGCTATTTAAAGGGTAAGCAAGGAAAATTATTAATGGAAACTGATGGCCACGGTAATAGGAGGGACACCATTGCTGAGCAAAGGATAGAGCCGATTCCTGGCTACCACCTAGTTACTACCCTTGATTTAAATATACAAGAATATGTAGAACAGGCGCTTGAGAAAATTTTAGAAGTTAAGCAGGCAAAGAAAGGTGCTATTATTTTAATGAATCCCCAAAATGGTGCGATTTATGCTATGGCAAATAAACCCGACTTTGACCTAAATAAACCCTTTACCATAAATGATGATGAAATTTTACACAATTGGGATCTCTATTCGGATAAAGAAAAAAACGAAATGTTAAACCATATGTGGCGAAATTTTAGTATTAATGATACATATGAACCAGGTTCCACATTTAAAATTTTCACATCAGCAATAGGCATAGAAGAAGGGGTAGTAAATGAACAATCACCCTTTGTTTGCTCTGGCTCTAAGGCTGTTGGAGGTAGGAATATTAAATGTTGGCGCAGTCCTAGGAGCCACGGTGCTCAGACCTTTTTAGAAGGTGTACAAAATTCTTGCAACCCAGTTTTTATGGAGGTTGCAGAGAGGGTAGGAGTGGATAAGTTCCATGAGTATATGATTAAATTTGGTTTTAGTGAAAAAACCAATATTGATTTACCGGGTGAGGCGGTAGGCATAATGCATAACCCTAAAAATGTAGGTCCAGTAGAGCTTGCTACCATATCATTTGGCCAATCATTTCAGATAACGCCAATGCAATTACTAAGAGGGGCATCAGCTACCTTAAACGGGGGTTATCTAGTTACGCCACATATAGGAGACTATATCATAAATGATGAAGGGGAAATTATAGAAAAATTTGACTATCCACTGGGGAATCAGGTTATAAAAGAAGATACATCTAATAGAATGAAAGATATTTTACAAAGTGTTGTAGAAGTGGGCACAGGTGACAAGGCTTACATACCAGGATACCGTATAGGTGGAAAAACAGCTACATCGGAAAAACTTCCTCGTAGAACAGGTAAGTATATAGCTTCATTTCTAGCCTTTGCCCCGGCAGAAGATCCTCAGATAATAGGTATTGTAATTGTAGATGAGCCTCAAGGTTCCTATTATGGGGGAGCAGTAACTGGCCCTGTTATGAAGGAAGTATTTGAAAATGTCCTTCCCTATATAGGGGTTGAACCTATTTATAGTGAAGAAGAATTGGAAAATGAAGAAATAAGACAAATAGAAGTTCCAGACTTTGAAAGAATGTCAGTAGACGATGCAAATGAGTATGCGGAAGAAAATGAACTTAATATTTATATAGAAGGAGATGGCAAAAAGATTACTAGTCAATTCCCGGATAAGGGGGAATATATAAATGAGGGCAATATAATTCTATTATATACTAAATAGAGTTCCTTTTTATTAAAGTCATGATATAATGAAGGTTAGCTATATAATACAATATATTTGCATTTGTTTGCATAGCAGGAGGTATAGTATGAAATTAAAGGAGATTTTAAACAACATTTCCTATGAATGTGTTCAGGGGAGCCTTGACTTACAAATAGAGGCAATTACTTATGATTCAAGGGTTAAGACAAAGGATGGACTTTTTATTTGTATAGAAGGTTACACTGTAGATGGCCATAATTATATAAAACCAGCTATAGAAAATGGGGCCAGGGCCATTATTATTCAAAAGGATATTAATATAGATATAGCGGAAGATATAACTATTATAAAGGTTGAAGATACTAGGTCTAGCATGGCAACCATAAGCAGTAATTATTATAAGCACCCATCCAAGGATCTAAAGTTAGTAGGTATAACTGGTACAAATGGTAAGACAACAACGGCCCACCTTATTGCATGGATACTTGAATCTGTTTCCAATAAGATTGGAATTATAGGAACAATAGAAAACAGGATTGGTAGCCAGGTTATTAAGGCTGAGCATACAACACCAGAGTCCTTAGACTTACAACGCATACTTAGCATGATGAAAGCAGAAGATGTATCACATGCAGTAATGGAGGTATCGTCTCATGCATTAGAGTTAGATAGGGTTAAGGGTACTGAGTATAAAGTTGGGGTTTTTACAAATTTAAGCCAAGATCATTTAGACTTTCACAAAACCTTGGATAATTACTTAGATGCTAAGACTAAACTTTTTACTATGTGTGAAAAAGGCGTAATTAATATTGATGATCCGTCTTCTGCTAAGATTTTGGATATGGAAGGCTTTGAATCCTATACATTTGGAATAGATAAAGATGCTGATTTTAAAGGAGAAAACATAGAAATAACAGATAAGGGTGTTAACTTTGATCTTATTATGGGGACCAGTAAATACCCAGTTTTTATGCCTATACCAGGAAAGTTTTCAGTATACAATGCATTAGCAGCTATAGCAAGCACTTATTTAATGGGTATAAGGCTAGAAGATGCCATATCAACCTTATCTAATGTTCCAGGAGTTCCAGGAAGAGTGCAAAGAATTTCTTCACATAAGGGCTTTAGTGTAATTGTAGACTATGCTCATACACCAGATGGTTTAGAAAATGTACTTAAGACAGTTAATGAGTTTACCAAATCCAAGGTAATAACAGTTTTCGGCTGCGGTGGGGATAGGGATAAGAGCAAAAGACCAATTATGGGTCAAGTAGCAGGTAAATATTCGGATTATACAATAATTACATCGGATAATCCAAGAAGCGAAGATCCTGAGTCCATACTAAAGGATATTGAAGAAGGTATCAAGGAGTCTGACTGGGAATATGAAAAAATTATAGACAGGGAAATGGCGATTAAAGCTGCTATAAAAATGGCCCAGAAAGGTGATGTAATAGTTATTGCAGGTAAGGGACATGAAGACTATCAAATACTTAAAGATAGGATTATACATTTTGATGATGTAGAGATAGTAAATAAGTATCTGCAGGAGGTATAATAAATGAAAAGTTTAACATTTGGGCAGATTATATCTGCTGTAGATGGTAGGCCATTAAATAGCCAACTTAATATGGAGGCAGAAATTTCATCAGTATCTATAGATAGTAGGAGTATAGAAGGGGATTCCCTTTATATTCCAATTATTGGAGATAGATTTGATGGCCACTTATTTATAGAAGATGCCTTTAGAAAAGGGGCAAAATTAGCACTTACACAGGATGAGAATTTAGATATTACAGATGGAAATTTAATATATGTAAAAGATACTAAGAAGGCTTTAATGAGCCTAGCAGCATATTATAGGTCCTTATTTAATATACCAGTTGTGGCTGTAACAGGTAGCGTTGGTAAAACTAGCACAAAGGACTTAATATCTGCAGTTTTAGGAGCTAAATATAAGGTTCATAAAACCCAGGGCAACTTCAATAATGAGATAGGCTTGCCACTTACTATTTTTCAGATCAAGGAGGATCATGAGGTAGTAGTCCTAGAAATGGGAATGAATCATTTTGGGGAGATTCATAATCTTAGTAATATAGCTAGGCCAGATATTGCTATAATCACTAATATAGGAGACTCACATATTGAGAATTTAGGAAGTAGGGAAGGCATATTACAGGCAAAAGCTGAAATCCTAGATGGTATGTCAGATGAGGGGTTAATAATTATTAATGGCCAAGATGACATGTTAAAAAAGCTAAAGGCTAATCAAAGAATAATCACATATGGATATCATGAGGATTGTGACTTTTACTCAGTTAATGCTAAAACAGTTGGGGTAGAAGGGATAGATGCTACCCTTAATACGCCTAAATCAGCTATAGAGGTTCAAATACTAGCCCTGGGTATGCATATGGTAGGGAACGCCTTAGCAGCCACTGCTGTAGCCAAAGAACTAGGTCTTACAGACAATGAGATAAAAGCAGGATTTAAAGCATACAAGCCAACTGAAATGAGAATGGATTTACAAAAAACAGCTAACAATCTGCATATTATTAATGATGCATATAATGCAAGCCCAGATTCCATGAAGGCAGCTCTTGATGTTTTAACTAGCATAGGTAATGCAAGCAGAAGGATTGCTATCTTGGGGGATATGTTTGAACTAGGTGAACACGGAGAATCATTACATAGAAGTGTGGGTTCTTATATAGGTAAGGGGAAGGAAATAGATTTTTTAATAACAGTAGGACAAATGTCTGAATTTATACAAAAGCAAGCTATTAAGGAAGGTATGGATGTCAAGGATACCATACACTTTAATCACCAGGAAGATCTTGTAGGCAATCTAGTAGATATAATAAGAAAAGGGGATTTAATACTGGTAAAGGCTTCAAGAGGAATGGAACTAGAAAAAACAGTAGAAGAATTAGGAAAGGTGAACATAAATGAGTCATGAATCAATATATGCAGTTTTAATTGCATTTTTACTTAATATAGCTATAAGCTCCTTAATGATTCCTTATTTGGAAAAATTAAACTTAGGGCAGTATGTAAGGGATGATGGGCCAGACACACATCTAAAAAAAGCTGGAACTCCAACTATGGGTGGGATTATTATTTTATTAAGCATATTAATTACAAGCCTATTTTTTGCAGTTAATAATAAGGAAATCCATGTTGTTTTATTTACAATATTTGGTTTTGGGCTTATAGGTTTTATGGATGATTATATAAAAGTTATTAAGAAACGTTCCTTAGGGCTTAAACCTATGCAGAAACTTATTGGGCAATTATTTGTTGCCATTGTATTTGGTTTACTAGTAAAAAATTACCTAAAGCTGGATACAAATATATTATTACCATTTAGTGGTGGCAAAGAGTTAGATTTAGGAATTTTATATTTTCCATTTCTAATATTTGGTGTATTAGGTACTGTAAATGCTGTTAACTTAACAGATGGCCTTGATGGTCTTGCAGCAGGTGTTACTGTTATTGTAGCAACCTTTTTTACTGTGGTAAGTTGGGGAGTCCAAAGCAACCTGTTACCAGTTTCAGCTGCTGCTATGGGAAGTTTGCTAGGATTTTTACTCTTTAATACCTACCCTGCTAAGGTATTTATGGGTGATACAGGTTCATTAGCCCTAGGGGGGTTTGTTGTATCAGCAGCATTTATACTTAAAATGCCACTTTTTATATTAATTGTAGGATTTATATATGTTGTGGAAAATATATCAGTTATAATTCAGGTTGGATACTATAAATTGACAAAGAAGAGAATATTTAAAATGGCTCCTATCCATCATCATTTTGAACTATCTGGTTGGCCAGAAACTAAGATTGTAACAGTCTTTTGTATAATTACAGCAATGATGTGTTTAATTGGGCTAATAGCAATGTAATGGAGGCTAAGATGGATATACAAGATGAAAAAGTTATAATAATAGGTAGTGGTACTAGTGGAATTTCGGCTGCAAATCTTGCAGTATCTAAGAAGGCGAAAGTAAGTCTCTATGACCAAAAGACTTTAGATCAGCACGAAGATAAGGCAAAAGATAACCTGTATAATCTAGAGAAATCAGGTGTAAAACTCTTGTTAGGGGTAGATATTATTAAGCATATTAAGGACTACAAGCTTATTATAAAAAGCCCAGGAGTGCCTATGGACCTTGACTTTATTCAATATGCTAAAGAAAAAGGAAGTAGTGTTATAGGTGAATTTGAATTTGCATATAGATATTGTATGGCTGATATTATAGCAATTACAGGAACTAATGGAAAAACCACTACCACATCTATGGTGGCTAGTATTACAAAGGCATATATACCTAATACCTATGTAGTGGGTAATATTGGGAGGGCCTTTAGTGAAGATGTAGGGAAGATTACAAGAGATGATAAGGTAGTGGCGGAATTAAGTAGCTATCAATTAGAAAGTAGTATAGACTTTCATCCTAAAATAAGTAGCGTACTAAATATAGAAGCAGACCACCTTAATAGGCATGGTACAATGGCAAACTACATAGAGGCTAAGGAAAAGATATTTTCAAATCAAGGAGAAGAAGATTTTCTAGTCCTAAATTTTGATGATCCAAGATGTAGGTTAATGGAGGGAAAATCTAAAGCAAGGGTTATATGGTTTAGTAATAAGGAAAAAGTTATACCAGGTGTTTATGAGGAAGATGGATATATTGTAGAGCATATTAATGATGATAAAAACAGGATATGCCATATTAGAGATCTTAAGGTTCTAGGTAGCCATAATATAGAAAATGCCCTAGCTGCAGTAACTATTACAAGTATAATGGGAATACCCAAAGATATAATAGAAAGGGAAATAACTTCCTTTAAAGGGGTAGCACATAGAATAGAATATGTGGGAAGCAAGAAAGGTGTAGACTTTTTTAATGATTCTAAAGCTACAAACCCAGAAGCTGCAATTAAGGGGCTTTTAGCAATGGATAAGAAGGTAAGATTAATTGTAGGGGGCTTGGATGAAGGCAATGATTTAAGCAAGTGGATTAGTTTATTTACTGATCTTGTCGAAAAAGCCTATGTTATAGGAGAGACTAAGGATCAGTTTGCAAAAATATTTAAGGCCCAGGATTTTAATAGCTATGAAGAGTTTAATAATTTAGAAGAAGCTGTACAAGGGGCATATAAAGATGCCTTTGAAGGAGAGTGTATCTTGCTGTCCCCTGGATGCGCTAGCTGGGATATGTTTAAAAGTTTTGAAGAAAGAGGGGATATATTTAAGAATATCTTCCAAAGTTTAGAGGAGTGATAAAATGAGCACAAGACCTAAACAAAGACCTAAAAGCAAGCCCAGACCGAAGGCTAAAGTTAGGAAGAAGTCACCAGACCTTATTTTTCTATCTACCTTACTTTTAATCCTCTTATTTGGGATTATTATGGTATTTAGTGCAAGTTACTATTTTGCAATGACAAAGATTGGTAATCAGTACCATTTTGTTAAGAGGCAGGCAGCACTAGGGCTTGCTGGCCTTATAATAATGTTTATAATTATATTTTTTATGGATTATAGGTGGCTTAGAAATAGATTAATAGTCTTATTAGGATATTTTGGATCACTATCCTTAGTTCTTTTTGTAATAATTGCCGGTGTAGAAAAAAAGGGTGCCCAAAGATGGATTGAAATAGGAGGGATAACCTTCCAACCTTCGGAGATTGTTAAAGTTACAGTTATTATAGCCCTATCGGCATTTATAGTTAGAAACCAAGATAAGATGCATAGGTGGTCATACATAATAGTATCCTGGCTAATTGTTTTAGTGCCAGCTGTAGTTATTGCAACTGAAAACTTAAGTTCAGCCATTGTTGTTTTATTTGTTGGGGCAGTAATAATATTTGTTTCTAGTAAAAGGGTAGGTTATTTTTTAATATTAGGAGGACTAGGCTTGGGCGGATCAATCTATGCATATAATTTAGCTATGACATCGGATCCCACTCAGGAATTTCCGGGGATTAAGGGGAAGATTTTAAAGCAATATAGATTAAACCGTTTAAGAGTATGGAAGAATCCGTGGCTTGACCCTCAAGTAGGAGGCTATCAGGCTATACAATCTTTGTATGCAGTTGGATCTGGTGGCCTATTTGGGTTAGGCCTTGGAAAGGGAGAACAAAAGCTAGGCTTTATACCAGAGCCACATAATGATATTATCTTTGCTGTTATAGCTGAGGAACTTGGTTTAGTAGGGGCAGCAGGATTAATTATAGCTTTTACAATACTGGTGATAAGGGGATTAATTATAGCAGCCCAGGCTCAGGATCTATTTGGGATGTTGTTAGCTACAGGATTATCATCTATGATAGGTATTCAGGTACTTATTAATGTGGCTGTTAATACCAATACCATACCTACAACAGGTATGCAGTTGCCTTTTATAAGTTATGGGGGGACTGCCCTAGTTGTTGCACTTGCAAGTATGGGGATTATACTTAATATATCTAGATTTGCTAAGGTTCGCAAGACGGACGGATTAAAGTAACAAAATGCCTTCTGGGGAATACAATAAGTGTATAGAGCTTACCAAACTCAGGAGGTGTGGTGCACATGACAAGCTATATAATAGAAGGTGGTAAGCGCCTAGAGGGAGAGGTTTGTATTGATGGTGCTAAAAATGCCGTCCTCCCAATTATTGCAGCAACCATACTAAGTGGAAAAGAAAGTATTATCCATAATTGTCCCAATATCTCTGATTTAGACACCATGATAGAAATTTTAAGAGAACTTGGGTGCAGAGTAACAAGGAATAATAAAACATTAATTATTGATTCATCTAGTATAGATAGATATGAAGTTCCAGATAGATTAGTTAGAAAAATGCGCTCATCTATTATTGTTTTAGGTGCTTTACTTGGAAGGTTTAAACAAGGGCAAGTAAGCTATCCAGGAGGGTGCCCTTTGGGGGCGAGACCTATTGACTTGCACATAAAAGCATTTAAGGATATGGGAGCATGCATTGTAGAAGATCATGGTTTTATTATTTGCAAGGAAAGACAGCTGCGTGGCGCAAAAATATATCTAGATTTCCCAAGTGTAGGAGCAACGGAAAATATTATGCTGGCTGGAGTATTGGCCCAAGGAACAACCATCATATATAATGCGGCAAAAGAACCAGAGATAAAAGATTTGCAAGATTTTTTAAATGCTATGGGTGCAAAAATTAAGGGTGGGGGCAGTGATACAATTATAATTGAGGGGGTAGAAAGCCTAGATAGAGTAGAGTATACAGTTATGCCAGATAGGATAATTGCAGGAACCTATCTTATTGCAGGTGCTATTACAGGTGGAGAAATATCCCTTACCAATGTTAATTGTAGTCAAATGAGGGCAATTACTTCAAAATTAAGGGAAGTAGGATGTAATGTATGTGAAGATAAGGATAAAATTCATATTAGGGCCCCTCAAAGTCTGAAGTCAGTGGATTTAATTAGAACTCAACCTTATCCAGGATTCCCAACGGATATGCAGGCGCAGTTTATGGCCTTACTCAGTTTAGCTGAGGGAACAAGCATTATACTTGAAACAGTATTTGAGTCTAGATATAAACATGCAAAAGAATTAATTAGATTAGGAGCAAACATACAGCTAGAAGAGAGAACAGCTATCATAAAAGGAGTCAATCAACTTCAGGGTGCAACAGTTGAAGCAAGTGACTTAAGGGGTGGGGCAGCCCTGGTTTTAGCAGGCTTGGCGGCTGAAGGAGTAACTACAGTTACCAATACAGAGCATATTAAAAGAGGATATGGTAGCCTTGTTAGCGATATGAGTTTATTAGGTGCAAATATATATAAAGGAGAAAATATGTAAATGAACAAAACAGTCAAAAGAAAAAATAAGATGGGCTTTTTATCTCTATTAATTTCTATCTCCATTATAATTTGTATTATATTATTTGGAACACCTGTATTTCATATAAGTAGCATTATTGTCGAAGGAAATGAGTATTATGATGAAGAAGAAATTTTATCCCAGGCAGGCATAAATAAGGGCATGCATATTTTAAAAACAAATAAAAAAAATGTATCAGAAAAACTTTTAGAACTGCCATATTTAAAATCAGCCCAGATAGATACAGTTTTTCCCAATGTAATTGAAATTATAGTCACCGAAAGAAAGCCAATAGGATATGTTCCTTTTTCAGGAACATATCTTGTTATAGACAAGGTAGGCCAGGTTATAGATCAAACCCAATCAAGGGAAGTGCAGAACTTACCCATAATAGAAGGGCTTAAATTTGATAAATTTGCTTTAGGTGAGGCTATTGAATTAGAGAATGAAGATGTAATTATAGCGGTTGTAGAGCTAACATCCTTATTAGAAAAATATAATTTACTAGATAAAGAAATAAGAATTGACATAGATAGTTCGGCTAGAATGCGCTTGTATATTAATTCGTTAGATGTTATAATTGGGGAAATAAATAACCTTGACAAAAAGATCCAATGGCTATGTGAAATTATAGAGGAATATGATGTAGGTGTGCTGGATTTAAGCAATATTAATGAAGGACAAGCAGTTATGTCACCTCTTACATAATGAATTATAAAATACAAAATAAAAGTGTAATTTTATAGGACGAAATATCACTTTGGAGGGGGATTTTATAGTGCTAGAATTTGATATGACCAATGATTATGGTGCGCAAATAAAGGTAGTAGGTGTAGGTGGAGGGGGAAATAATGCTGTTGATAGAATGATAGAGCATGGGCTATGTGGTGTAGAATTTATTACAGTTAACACAGATCACCAAGCATTAGCCAGGTCAGCAGCATCAATTAAAATTCAAATAGGCGAGAAAATTACTAGGGGACTTGGTGCAGGTGCAAACCCAGAAATAGGCAATAGATCTGCCGAAGAAAGTAGAGAAGAGATAGCGCAGGCAATAAAGGGCGCAGACATGATTTTTATTACTGCAGGTATGGGTGGGGGTACAGGAACAGGTGCAGCTCCAGTAATTGCAAGCATTGCTAAGGAACTTTCTATACTTACAGTAGGGGTTGTAACAAAACCCTTTGGATTTGAAGGTAGAAAGCGAATGATGAATGCTGAGAAAGGTATAGAAGAATTAAAGCAGGTAGTGGATACCCTAGTTATAATACCAAACGATAAATTATTAGAAATAATAGATAAGAAAACAACTATGCTTGATGCTTTCAAAAAAGCAGATGATGTATTACTGCAAGGGGTTCAAGGTATTTCAGATCTTATTTCTAATCCAGGGATTATTAACTTAGACTTTGCAGATGTTCGCACAATTATGAAAGATAAGGGAATTGCACATATGGGAATAGGAAGGGCTTCGGGAGAGAATAAGACAGAAGAAGCAGCTAAGATGGCTATTAGCAGTCCTTTGTTAGATACTACCATAGATGGGGCAAGAGGGGTGCTTATAAACATTGCAGGTGGACCAACACTTGGCCTTCTTGAAGCTAACGAGGCAGCCAGTTTAATAGGAGATTCAGTTGATGTAGAAGCAGAAATAATATTTGGAACATCCATTAATGAAGATTTAGGCGACGAAGTTATTATAACGGTAATAGCAACAGATTTTGGACATGATTTTAGTGAAGTTAAACCAAGTCCAGTTACTGAAGAAATAAAAACTGAGGAAAAACCATCTCAGAAGAATGTTATTCCAGATAGCCAAGAAAAAGAAGAGATTCCTGTAGAAGCAAATTTACCAGAATCGCAGATAGATATTCCTGTTTTCTTAAGGAGAAAGAGATAAATAAAATCCATAATAGAATATTTTAAAAAAAAGATACGATAACTGTCGTATCTTTTTTTTTATTTACAAGTAGTTTTTACAAAATTTGTATTAGTCATAAGTTATAATATTTAATAGAAGAATAATGTAAGGAGTAATCCTATGTATGAACTACTAACTTTAGAAATTTATTTAGATATTTTATTTGTCTTAAATTTTATTATGGATTATTTTATATTTTGGATGGTTAGTAAAATAACATATAAAAAGATTACAAATAAGAGATTATTTTTGGGATCATTAGTTGCAGCTATGCTTTATTGCCTGGCAGTTATAGTCCCGTTTTTTAGGAGTATAAATATGGTAATATACCTGATAGCCTTACCTATTATTCCAATAATTATAATATTTGAACCAAGTAATTTAAAGGAATTTGTTCAGATTTTTGTTATATCTAATATAGTAGCCTTGATTATAGGGGGAATGAGTTATGGCTTAATTTATTGGTCTAAGGGGTACAATTTAACAACTAATATATATAGTAGAAGCTATAATAATTTTTCCCTTTATCTATTATTTATTAGCATAGTAGCATCTTATATAATCATACAGTCTTTTAGATATTACATACAAAGGAGGAATACTAGTATAGAAAAACTTTATCCACTAAAGATTTTACATAATGATCAAGTAATAGAGGTTAATGCCCTGCTTGATACTGGAAATAAGGTGTATGACCCTATAACAAAATACCCAGTAATTATTATTGAATATGCTGAAATAGAGAAATTATTGCCTGAAGGAATACAAAAATTATATCTTAAGGGTGAGGAGGATATTACTTGCTTTGTAGAGGAGGCTAGTAAGTCGGAGTTTGGCAGGAGAATACGAATTATACCTTATCAAAGCCTTGGTAATCCTAATGGTATGTTACTAGGATTTAAGGCGGATAAGATATACGTAGGCGGTAGGGACAATAAGGAAGAGTATATAGAACAAGTGATCTTAGCCATATATATACACACATTAAGTAAAGAGGGTAAATATACTGCTCTACTACATGCGGACCTTATTAGTTAAAAAAAACATATAATAATCAATTGGGGGTATTATATTATGAAGGTATTAGTAAATGTGTTAAAGAAAATTAGAAATAATATAGGGGCTATTTTTGATAAAATCAAAATACAAAACGATAATGAAATATATTATGTGGGTGGTAGCCAGGTACTGCCATCACCTCTAAGTAAGGAGGAGGAGGCAGAGCTTATTTATAAGCTAACGCTGGCAGATGAAACAGGAGAGGAACATGTAAAGATCAAGTCAATACTTATAGAGAGAAATCTAAGGCTTGTGGTTTACATAGCTAGAAAATTTGAAAATACAGGTATAGGTGTAGAGGACCTAATATCCATAGGTACAATAGGTCTTATTAAGGCAGTTAATACATTTAAACCAGACAAAAAGATAAAATTAGCTACCTATGCTTCCAGGTGTATAGAAAATGAAATACTAATGTATCTGAGGAAAACAAATAAGCTAAGATCAGAAATATCAATAGATGAACCTTTAAATACAGACTGGGATGGTAATGAACTATTATTATCAGATATATTAGGGACAGATCCAAACATTGTTTATAAAAACATAGAAAATGAAGTTGACAAGGCTTTGCTGAAGAAGGCTTTATCTAAATTAACTGAGAGGGAGAGAGAAATTGTTGAGCTAAGATTTGGCTTCCAAAATAAAGGTGAAGAAAGCACTCAAAAAGAGGTAGCAGATAAACTTGGAATATCCCAGTCATATATTTCTAGATTAGAGAAAAAAATAATAGCTATATTAAAAAAGGAAATTAATAGAATGACCTGGTAAGCTGTATAAAAATGTTTTCTCTGGTAATGATTAAGCATATAGATTTCTATTAGATATTATATGTATTAGTTAACTGGAGGTAATTATATGGCTATAAATAAAGTGGAGATTTGCGGAGTTAATACATCAAAATTACCAATTTTATCAAAGGAAGAGAAGGATGAACTTTTTGATCGAATACAGCAGGGAGATGAGGAGGCAAGGGATGCATATATTTATGGAAATCTAAGACTAGTACTTAGTATTATACAGCGTTTTAATAATAGAGGAGAACATGTTGATGATTTGTTCCAAGTGGGATGCATTGGACTTATGAAGGCTATAGATAATTTCGATTTATCCCATAATGTACAGTTTTCGACTTATGCAGTTCCCATGATTATAGGAGAAATTCGCAGATACTTAAGGGATAACAATTCAATAAGGGTAAGCAGATCCCTTAGGGATACAGCTTATAAGGCTTTACAGGCAAGGGAAGCCTTTATTAGGGAGGAGGGCAAGGAGCCTAAGATAACAGATATATCTAATGCCCTAGAGATGCCAGTGGAAGAAGTGGTCTTAGCATTAGATGCCATCCAAGATCCAATTTCCTTATATGAACCAGTATATCAGGATGATAGTGATGCGCTATTTATTATGGACCAAGTTAAAGATGAGAAGAACCAAGACAATGCATGGCTTGAGAATATTGCTCTTAAACAGGCTATGAAAAGATTAAATGATAGGGAGAAACACATACTAACTCTTAGGTTTTTTTCAGGAAAAACCCAAATGGAAGTTGCAGATGAAATAGGCATATCTCAAGCCCAGGTTTCAAGACTTGAGAAAATAGCACTTCTTCAAATGCGGAAGCATATATAAGATTTTATATTTTATATAAATATATAGGGGGTTATCATATGTTTAGGATATATGACATTAAACAAAAAGAAGTTATTAATATAATAGATGGTTCTAGACTTGGTTACGTATGCGATGTGGAGATCAACTGGAAAGAAGGGAAGATAACAAGGATAATTGTACCAGGACCTAGGAAAGCGTTTGGCCTATTTGGTAAAGAAATGGAGTACTTGATTCCGTGGGATCAGATTAAAAAAATAGGAGAAGATGCCATATTAATAGAAATTAATGAAGAGGATTGCTTAAGAGAAAGTGAGTAAGTTTACTTGCTTTACATTATACTAGGATTATCCTATACTTGTACTATGAAACTATTTATTTATAGGAGGCCCATATGAAATGTCCTTATTGTGGATCCACATTGTCTAAGGTGCTTAATTCACGTCCTGTAGAAGAAACTAACTCCATTAGGAGGAGAAGGCAATGTGAGAAATGTGAAATGAGATTTACAACATATGAAAGAGTAGAAGCAATTCCTATTATTGTTATTAAAAGAAATAAAACCCGAGAACCTTTTGATAGGGATAAGTTACTTAGGGGTATATTACGCGCATGCAATAAAAGAATTGTATCATTGGAGCAGATAGAAGGAATCGTAGATGAAATTGAAACCTTAATACTAAATTCATCAACCAAAGAGATATCCTCAATAGAACTTGGGGAAATGGTAATGGAAAAGTTAAAGGAAATTGATGAGGTATCATACATACGGTTTGCTTCTGTTTATAAGCAATTTAAAAATATTAATGAGTTTATTATTGAGCTAGAAAAAATTAAAACAGGAGAGATTTAAAAGTAGGGTATGTGTACAAAATAACACATACCTTTTCTTTTACTAAGAAAAATGCCTATCTAACAACCGATATTGGATTGCTTCCGATAGGTGGTGTAGCTTAATCTTATTAGAAGAATCTAAGTCTGCTATTGTGCGAGATAGTTTAATAATCTTATGATAAGACCGGGCGCTTAAATTAAGGTTATTGAAGGCAGCTTGTAATAAATCTTCTTCCTTAGGGCCTAAAGGGCAATATTTATCAATTAAAGGAGGGGAAAGTTGGGAGTTGAAAGAAATAGCCTCCTCCTTGTATCTCTTTTTTTGGATTTCTATGGCTTTTTCTACCCTAGCGCGAATTTGAGAAGATGATTCACCGCTAGCACCGGTGAGCTTATTGTATTCAATTGCCTTTGTCTCAATGTGAATATCCACCCTATCTAAAAGGGGGCCTGATAGTTTATTAAGATACCTCTTGATAAGTTCATCAGGACATTGACATCTTCTATCATCTGGATAAAATCCGCAAGGACAAGAGTTTGTAGAAGCTACAAGCATAAAATCTGCAGGGAAAGTTAATGTATTATTAACCCGGGATATGGTTACTTTTTTGGACTCTAGTGGTTGCCTTAAGGTCTGGAGGACATTCTTATTAAATTCAAGAAACTCGTCTAGGAATAGGACTCCATTATGGGCCATACTAATTTCACCAGGAGTAGGTGTTTGGCCACCCCCAATAAGTGCTGATGGGGTAGAAGTATGATGTGGGGCTCTAAATGGTCGGCTTGTAATAACCTTGGATTTGTCATCTAACTTGCCACAAATACTATATATTTTGGTTACTTCAATGCTTTCCTCAAAGGAAAGATTAGGGAGAATAGTGGGGAGCCTATTAGCCATCATGGTTTTACCAGAGCCTGGGGGTCCTATCATAAGTATATTATGGTTACCTGCCCCTGCGATTTCAAGGGCTCTTTTAACATTATCCTGCCCTTTAACATCTATAAAGTCCAAGTCATTGGCAATAGGCTTATTAGTATAATTATCTAAATTAAATGGACTTATATCACGGGGAAGGTCGCCATTTAAGTGAAGAATTGTTTCCTTTAAAGAAGATAGTCCAATGGTATCAATACCTTTAACAAGGGCGCTTTCAGTAGCATTATCTAGGGGAACTAGGCATTGCTTTAGGCCGGCTTCCTTGGCTGTTATAGCTATGGGCAAAATACCTTTAACAGACTGTATGCTGCCATCTAGTGAAAGCTCCCCTGCAACCATGCATTTATTTAGGCTATTCTGAGATACAACACCCATACATGAAAGTATGCCTAGTGCAATAGGCAGATCGTAATAAGATCCTTCTTTTCTATAATCAGCAGGTGCTAGATTTACAGTTATGCGCTTCACAGGGAAGGGGTAACCGCTATTTTTAATAGCACTTCTAACCCTTTCCTTGGACTCACGTACAGAAGAGTCTGGGAGTCCAACTAAATCAAAGGAAGGTAGTCCATTACTAATATCCACTTCTACAGTAACAAGCAATCCATCTACCCCCATAAGGGCACAACTAGTCAATTTGCAGTACATAAAGCAATATCCTTTCTACAATATTTATAGTTAATATCATAATAGAGTATATCTAATTTTAAAATATATAATCATTATTTAATAAAATATTTTAAGAAGATGGGTATTTAAGGCTTAAATGATATATATTGGGCAATACTATCTAAATGTGAGATAAATATAAACTTAGAGGTGATATGGTGAACACTTGGTATTATTACTGGTTAACTAATATAGAAAATATTGGGCATGTTAAAACTAAGAAATTACTAAACACTTTTAATGGCCCCAAAAATATTTATGACGCAGATTATTCTGATTATGCAAAACTCCCCTACCTACAAGATGGAGATGCTAGGTTAATTGCAGAATCTAAGGATTTTAACCGAATATCCAATGAAATTAACAAAATTAAGGATAAGCAAATAGAAATAATTTCTATAGAAAGTGATCAGTATCCTGAGCTATTATCCCATATTTATCACCCCCCTTATATACTATATAAGAAGGGTAAGCTTAATACTTCTATGCCTTGTATTGGGGTTGTAGGATCAAGAAAGTGTAGTGAATATGGCTATACTATGGCTAAAGAAATTGCAAAAGGCCTAACTAAGGCAGGGGTTATGGTAGTTAGCGGTCTTGCCAGGGGAATAGATGCTGCGGCCCATATAGGTGCCTTGGAAGTGGGTGGTACTATAGCTGTTTTAGCTAATGGAGTAAATAAATACTACCCTGCTAGCAATAGAAGGCTACAAAGGGAAATAGAAGAAAATGGTTGTATCTTATCAGAATATCCAGTTGATACAGATCCTGTACCAGGTTTTTTCCCAGCAAGGAACCGTATAATAAGTGGGATGAGTAGGGGAGTACTTGTGGTTGAGGCAGCGGAAAGAAGTGGCTCACTTATTACAGCAGATTTTGCCCTAGAGCAAGGAAGAGATGTATTTGCAGTACCAGCCAATGCCTGGAGCAAGATGAGTGTTGGTAGTAATAAGCTTATTCAAGCTGGTGGTAAATTAGTGATGGATGAGAACGATATCATAGAAGAAATACAAGAATATCTACCAGTAAATACAAAGAAATTTAAAGACAATAATGAAAATATTCACATTAATAGACTTGCACAAGATGAGATAATGGTATATGCTTGTTTAAGTCAAGAACCATTATATATTGATGATATTAATAACAAATTAAAGATGCCAATTGCAACTTTACAACATATAATAACTTCGCTAGAACTTAAAGGCTTAATAAAAAGAATACCAGGACAAAGATTAGTTAAAACTTAACAATATGGAGGGATACTGTGGCAAAAAAGTTAGTAATCGTGGAATCAAAAGCCAAAGTAAACACAATAAAGAAATTTTTAGGTCGTGGCTATAAAGTAGAAGCTTCTATGGGCCATGTTAGAGATTTGCCTAAAAGCCAATTAGGTATAAATGTAGAGGAAGATTTTGAACCTAAATATATTACAATAAGGGGAAAGGGAGAGCTGCTTGCCAAATTAAGAAAAGAAGCTAAATCAGCAGATAAAATATATTTAGCAACTGACCCTGACCGTGAAGGGGAAGCAATATCATGGCATTTGTATCATTCACTAAAGTTAGAAGGCAAAGATGTAAGTAGGATAACATTTAATGAAATAACAGAGACTGCTGTTAAAGAGGCTATCAAAAATGCTAGGGATATAGATATGGACCTAGTAAATGCTCAGCAAGCAAGAAGAATGCTAGATAGATTAGTAGGCTACCAAATTAGTCCAATATTATGGAAGAAAGTTAGAAAAGGACTTAGTGCAGGTAGAGTGCAGTCTGTAACCTTACGCTTAATATGTGATAGAGAAAAGGAAATAAGAGATTTTGTTGAGGAAGAGTACTGGTCTATAACAGTAAATATGCAAAACAATGAAAAAACAAAGCCATTTGAAGCAAAGTTATATGGGGATACAAATGGAAAAATAGAAAACATATCTGAGGAGCAAGCCAAAGATATTGTTGGGAAATTAGAGAATAATGAATACAAAGTAAAGGATGTTAGGGTAGGCAGTCGTACTAGAAATACACTACCACCATTTAAGACTAGTACATTGCAACAAGAGGCTTCAAAACATCTTGGTTTTTCTGCTCTTAAGACAATGCAAATAGCTCAGCAACTATACGAAGGTGTTAAAATTGAAAATAAAGAAGTTGGGTTAATTACATACCTTAGAACAGACTCCACGCGTATATCTGACCAGGCAAAGGAAGACCTAAGGCAATATATTAACGAAGAATTTGGGGATAAATATTATAACAAGTCCAAAACAAGGAAGAAAGCAAGCAAGAGTAATGTCCAAGATGCCCATGAAGCTATAAGACCAACAGATGTGGATTTATCACCTAAGAAAATTAAAAAGTTTTTAAGTAGTGATCAGTATAAGCTATACAAAATAATATGGGAGCGTTTTGTTGCTAGTAGTATGAGCCCGGCTAAATACGAAACATATTCAATTAAAATTCAAAACGGAGATTATATCTTTAATGCCAATAGTTCCATTGTCCTATTCGAAGGTTTTTTAGCAGTATATAATTTAGAAAATGAGAAAAGCCAGTCTAAGCATACAGTAGAGGTGGAAGAGGGGCAGGTTTTACTTGCATCAGATCTAAAGGCTAACCAGCATTTTACCCAGCCACCAGCAAGATATACTGAGGCATCCATTGTAAAGACCTTAGAAGAAAATGGTGTAGGTAGGCCAAGTACATATGCGCCCACAATATCTACCCTGCTTCATAGGGAGTATGTGGAAAGGGAACAAAGGGCGTTGGTCCCTACAGAACTTGGAGAAATTATAGATGATATAATGCTTGGTTACTTTAAAGATATTGTTGATGTAGAATTTACAGCTAATATGGAAGGCCAACTTGATGGGGTGGAAAGAGGGGAAACTGATTGGAAGCAAATCCTAAGGGATTTTTATCCGCCATTTAGTAAAACGCTAGAAATCGCAGAGAAAGAAATTGGCGAAATTAACATGGTAGAGGAAACAGATATAACTTGCGAAAAATGCGGCGCCCAAATGGTTATTAAATATGGAAGATTTGGTAAGTTTATAGCATGTCCTAATTTTCCAGATTGTAGAAATACTAAGCCATTTTTTGAAGAAACAGGAATTTCCTGCATAAAATGCAAAGGAAAAGTAGTATTAAAGAAAAGTAAAAAGGGACGCAAATATTATGGATGCGAAAATAACCCAGAGTGCGACTTTATGACATGGGATAAACCAACAGGTGATAAATGTCCTGTTTGCCAAGATGCCTTAGTCGAAAAAGGTGGCAAAAATAAAAGAATAGTATGCAATAATAAAGAATGCAATTATGGTAAAGAAAAAAAATAATTGTTGGATTATGTTGATTCATCTTTTAAGATGTGTTATTATAATGATATTGTATATTGAAGTTTGAAAATGTGCAAAGTTTACAATTAACTTTGCTTTAAACTAAGGATTGACAACAATGCATAGTATGAAAATATATTGAACATACTATGTTTAGGTAAAGCTAGAAAGAAAATCATAGGAGGAATACAATGTCAATAGATTTATTACAAAAAACAAGGAAATTTAATCGTTTACTACAAAGAATAGGTTCAGACAGAGTTGTGTTTACAGATGTATGTCAGGTACTTAGTGATGTAGTGGAGTCTAATATTGTTGTGGTTAATGGAAAAGCAAAGGTTTTAGGTGTATTTAACCTAGATTCAGACGCCTTTGTTGCAGAGGATAAGTATATAGATACAATGGTTAATGACCAGCTTCTATCAATTATGGAAGTAAAGGAAAATATGCCAATGTCAGACATATTTACAGGCAACTCATTGAGCAAGGAGTATAATGCTTGTATAATACCAATTGTAGCAGGTGGCCAAAGGTTAGGGACATTACTAGCGTATAAAAAAGATGGTACTTATAATACAGATGATATTATTCTAGGTGAATATGGAGCTACCATTGTTGCTGTTGAAATGCTAAGATCCTTAAGAATGGAAATGGAAGAAGAAGAGAGAAAGGCAGAAGTTGTTAAATCTGCAATAGGAACATTATCATATTCAGAGCTAGAAGCTATCTTCCATATTTTTGACAAATTAGATGGAAATGAAGGATTAGTAATAGCAAGTAAAATCGCTGACAAGGTTGGAATTACTAGGTCAGTTATTGTTAATGCTCTTAGGAAGTTTGAAAGTGCTGGCGTTATTGAATCTAGATCATTAGGAATGAAGGGTACCTATATTAAGGTGCTTAATGATGTTCTTATTGACGAATTAGAAAAATTAAGATAAACTATTAACATAGGCTACCTTATAGGTAGTCTATGTTAATATAGTAAAAAGAATAAAACTAACAATCCTACGATATTTTCCTACGATAATGGCAAACTTAGTGAAAGCTAAGGACGCAAAGCTATAGGGCCTTTAAAATGGTAGCCTGGCCCCCGAAAGGAAATTTTTTGTGCCCAAAATAATTATATATATAGCAAAGAAAGAAGGTGAGGAACAAGTTTTTTACAATAAACAACAAGAAAATCTTACTTTAGATATAATCTATGAATTAACTTGATGTTTTTTGTCACGGGGGTTATAATTATTATATTATGTATTTTGCAAAATATCTTATTATCACTAATATAAAAGTAAAGGGGAAGCCAATGACCAATAATAAAATAT